>JAXEOR010000181.1:0-3879 GCA_034117945.1 Clostridia bacterium
ATGGCTGGTTTATTTTTACGGCGCCAATCTGACTCAGCCCTGGTTCGGCCCCTTTAGCTTTGATTCCTCCGAGCTTCCTATTATTACGTTATATGCCATGTATCTGCCGATTTTTGTTATGATGATCAAACGGGAAAAAGGGCTTTCGTTATTTCAGCGTTTTGTGATGCCTGTTTTATCCTGTCTGGGCTGCTTGTTTATGGTTGCGGCTGCTTTGATCGCCCATCGATGGGACTGCTTCTATTATTTGATCCTGTTTTGCCTTTTGATGCTGATCGGATTGCTTTTTTCAAAAAAGAAGACATAAGCTTTTTTGGTTCGATCGGGGGATGGCAAATCGTAAAAATGTGGTCTCTTCAAAAATATTTTCAAATTTTTAAAGAAATTATCAAAAAACTATTGACAAATTTGAATTTTCGTGGTATTTTAAAATTAGCACTCGGTATTGTAGAGTGCTAATCCTAAAAAGTCGATGGAAAAGCGGTGAGAATCATGAATCCGGCAGAACGAAAAAAACAGATTCTGCGGGCTGTGGTAGAGGAATACATTCATACAGCGGAACCGGTAGGTTCTGCCGCAATTGTGAGACAATATTTGACCGGCGTTTCCTCCGCTACCATTCGTAACGATATGGCGGAGCTGGAGCGAACGGATTACCTCTTTCAGCCCCACACCTCTGCGGGCAGAGTGCCTACCCAGAAGGGCTACCGAGCCTATCTAGACTGGCTGATGGAACGGCAGCGGCCAAAGGCGGAGGATATGATTGAGCTGCAAAACGCTATTTTGCGGGGCATGCCTCATTGGGAAAAAACCATCCGGGAGGTGACCGAAACCCTGGCTCATTTGACCGGATATGCGGCTCTTTCGGCTTCTCCCAGATTGTCTAAAAGCAAAATCAAGCAGATCCGGCTGATTCGGCTGGACGGAATGAATCTGGTGCTGATTGTTTTTGCAGATCATGACATGGTAAAGCACCATCATATCCGGCTGGAATTTCCCATTGACGCTGCTCTTGCGGAGCAGGTATCCCATATGCTGAACCGGGAATTTGCCAATATGCGGATGGAATATATTGACGAGCAGAGCTTTGTTCGCATGATGTGCTTGTTTGATGCGAATCCGGAGCTGATTGCAAAGGTGCTGCGGTTGATCATCAAGGCCATTGAGGAAATGACGGATGTGACCGTTTATTTGTACGGGGTTTCTAATTTGTTTACCTGTCCGGAGTTTTGCGATATTGAGCGGGCCAAGGAGCTATATGATTTTCTGGATGATACCTCTAAGGTGCAGCGGCTGTTTATGGCGGCAGGAGAGCATGGAGGAACGCAGATCATGATTGGCTCTGAAATCGGAATTCCGGAGCTGGAGGATTGCAGTCTGGTGCTGGCAAGATATTTGCCGGAGCGGACGGTGTC
The DNA here is from genome assembly GCA_034117945.1 of Clostridia bacterium. GTDB lineage: Bacteria > Bacillota > Clostridia > HGM11514 > HGM11514 > SIG438. Next base: position 1,416 of record JAXEOR010000181.1, read on the forward strand.
AGGTATGATAGGGTTAATCGGTCCTTCCCGGATGGATTATAGCCGGGTAACGGGCTTGATGGATTATCTTATAAAACATTTGGACAGAATGATTTGCAAAACCGTGAACGCAGATGATAACCAGTTGATTCTGCGGGGCGGCGGTTCATTTTTCCGTCCGTTGATAAGGAGTGATGAAATAGATGGCTAAGAAAAAGGAACAGGCCTGCGAGCAGGAGCAGGAAGTGAAGCAGGAGGCTGAGCAGGAGCAAACGACAGCCCAGGAGGAGCCGGCTCCCAAAGAACAGGAGCAGGAGCAGCAGCCGCCTCAGCCGGAGCAAAAGGATCCTTTAGCAGAATGTAAGGAGCAGCTGCTCCGAACACTGGCCGAGTATGACAATTACCGCAAGCGCACTGCGAAGGAAAAGGAGGCCCTGCGAAAGGAATGTATTGCAGACGCTGTGGAAGCGTTTTTGCCCGTCCTTGACAACCTGCATCGGGCGGCGGAAAGCCTGGCTGCTCAGGAAGGGGTGGATACCCAGGGGGTTGAGCTGGTGCGAAAGCAGTTTGAGGAGATTCTGACCTCACTGGGGGTGCAGGAAATTCCGGCAGAGGGAAAGCCCTTCGACCCCAATCTGCACAATGCAGTCATGCATGTGGAGGACGATTCGCTGGAGGAAAATACGGTGGCAGAGGTTTTCTCTAAGGGCTATCAAATTGGTGACCGGGTGATCCGGCACTGTGTTGTAAAAGTTGCAAATTAATGAGAATAGGAGGAATTTATTATGTCAAAAATTATAGGAATTGATTTAGGAACCACAAACTCTTGCGTTGCGGTGATCGAAGGCGGCGAGCCTACCGTGATTGCCAATCCGGAGGGCGCCAGAACCACTCCTTCTGTGGTTGCTTTCTCTAAGGGGGGAGAACGGCTGGTAGGGCAGGTGGCAAAGCGCCAGGCCATTACCAACCCCGATCGGACGATTATGTCCATCAAGCGTGAAATGGGAACCGATTATACGGTGGCGATTGATGATAAAAAATATACGCCCCAGGAAATTTCCGCAATGATTCTGCAAAAGCTGAAGGCTGACGCAGAAAGCTATCTGGGCGAAACAGTGTCTCAGGCGGTTATCACCGTGCCTGCTTATTTCAGTGACGCACAGCGTCAGGCTACGAAGGATGCAGGAAAAATTGCAGGGCTGGAGGTTCTGCGTATCATCAACGAGCCTACCGCAGCTGCCTTGGCTTACGGGCTGGATAAGGACGAGGATCAAAAAATTATGGTGTATGACCTGGGCGGCGGTACCTTCGATGTTTCCATTCTGGAAATTGCAGACGATGTGTTCGAGGTGCTGGCAACCAGCGGCAACAACCGTTTGGGCGGCGACGATTTTGATAACAGAATCATTCATTATTTAGCGGATGAATTTAAAAAGGAAAACGGCATTGATTTGCTGCAGGATAAAATGGCCTATCAGCGGTTGAAGGAAGCGGCGGAAAAAGCAAAAATCGAGTTGTCCGGCGTAACCTCTACCAACATCAATCTGCCCTTTATTTCTGCAGACGCTACCGGTCCTAAGCATTTGGATATCACCCTGACCCGTGCAAAATTTGATGAAATGACCGCTGATTTGGTGAACGCTACCATTGATCCGGCAAAGCGTGCGCTGGCCGATGCGGGCCTGAGCGCAGATCAGGTGGATAAGGTCATTTTGGTAGGTGGTTCTACCAGAATTCCCGCAGTGGTAGAAGCGGTGAAAAAGCTGACCGGAAAAGAGCCTCATAAGGGAATTAATCCGGATGAATGTGTTGCTATCGGCGCAGCCCTGCAGGCCGGTGTGCTGGTGGGAGACGTAACAGGCTTGCTGCTGCTGGATGTTGCGCCCCTTTCTCTGGGAATTGAGACCTACGGCGGCGTGTTTACCAAGCTGATTGAACGCAATACCACCATTCCGACCAAAAAGAGCCAGGTGTTCTCTACGGCGGCGGATAATCAGACAAACGTAGAGGTTCACGTTTTACAGGGAGAAAGAGAGCTGGCCGCTTACAACAAAACCTTGGGTCGGTTCACGCTGTCTGATATCCCCATGGCACCCAGAGGAGTTCCTCAGATCGAGGTTACCTTTGATATTGACGCGAACGGTATTGTTCATGTATCCGCAAAGGATTTGGGTACCGGAAACGAGCAGAATATCACCATTACCGCAAGCTCTAACCTGAGCGATGAAGAGATTGACAGAGCTGTGAAAGAGGCTGAGAAATTTGCGGCAGAGGATAAAAAGAAGAAAGAAGAAGTGGAAATCAAAAACAATGCCGAATCCCTGTGCGGTCAGGTAGAGAGAACCATCAAGGATCTGGGTGATAAGATTTCCGAGGCTGAAAAGTCTGAGCTGGAAGGGATGATCAAGGATCTGAAGGAAAAAACAGCCGGTACTGACTTTGAAGCGATCAAGGCAGGAACTGAAGCACTGACAAATAAATTTTC
>JAXEOR010000182.1:0-4512 GCA_034117945.1 Clostridia bacterium
GGGGACGGTTGTATCAGAGGAGGAGTTTCCTCCCTTGGCAGCCAAGGCCTCCGCTTTGATTGACAGGATCACATTCGGCAGAGCAACGGGCGATGTATGGGGCGTAAAAATGGCAGTATGCGCCGCTGTTGATACTCTATACAGACCTGGAGGCGGCGTGATTTCGTCTGAAAACAATGACGGCTATTCCGTTACCTATGCATCAGGTTCTCAAAGTGGACAGGAAAGGGCGGCCATCAGAGCCGTCCGCTCCTTTTTACCTCCTGAGCTTACGAATCGGGGGTGCTGGTGATGATAACGATTACAGGAATCACTCTCTTCCACGTTGGATATGATCGGGAAACCAGGATGGATTCCTATCAAAAGCAGTTTTTCCCGGCTTGCTCCATGCAAAAGGACAATGTTGTCACCTTGACGGAGGGCGGTCTGAAAAGTGCTGATGTTGTGAAGATCAGGATCCCTACACTTGAGGAAATCATCATCAAAAACGGGGACAAGCTTGTGATCGGGTTCTGTGAATCCGCAGCTCCTCCAAAGGAAAGCGCCTACACCGTTACGGGATTTGCCGATAACAGAAAGGGCAGCAAGCAAGTGCAGCATTGGAAGGTGGTGGCGGGATGAATATTGATGCAAAACTTATGTTAAAACCCCTAGAGGAAATCATGAAAAATCACGGGATCAACGAAGGCGGGCAGGTGCAAAAGTATATTGACAGTGAAGTGATCCGGTTATCGGGTCCTTACGCGCCGCACAGAACTGGTGCCTTGAAAAAGAGCGCAAAAACAGGAACCAAAATCGGGAGCGGGAAGGTTGAATATGCCTCCCCTTACGGCAGATACCAGTATTACGGAAAGCTGATGGTATCTCCGGAAACAGGATCTCCTTGGGCAAAACGATATGAAACAAAGGTTTTGACTGACAGAAATCTCACCTACCACGGAGGCGGCCTGCTTGCCGGATCCTATTGGTTTGAGCGGATGAAGGCAGATCACAAAGACAAGATCCTTGCAGGTGCAAGAAGATTTTTATAGGAGCGTATTTATGAACATGATCGAATCTATCAGGGCTTATCTGTGCACATGCCCCTTTCTGAAAGACGCTGCGCTGCGGGTGGACTACCTTGGAGCTGCACCAACGGAGTATGTGGTTGAAAGCGTTCCCACATCCGGCATTGTCAAACAATATGCAGACGGAGGGAGCCTTCGGGAATATCTGTTTGTTTTCGGTTCAAGGGAATATTATGGCCAGGATGTGATTCAGAACCTTGAAAACAGCGGCTTTTATGAAGAATTTGCCGCATGGATTGAGGAACAGGATGACAAGGGGAATTACCCTGATTTCGGAAAGGGAAAAACGGTACAGAAAATTGAAGTAACAACAAGCGGCTATTTGTTTGACGCAACGGAAAACAATGCCCGCTATCAAATTCAATGCAGGATATTATATTATCAGGATTAGGAGGAATTGACATGAAAGGAACTTTAGTAAAAAGAGCGGACAAGCTGGCGTTTTACGGAGTGCCTGGAGAAGGAGAAGGCACTGTTACTTATTACAGGATGAAGGGATTTACAGAAATTTCTATTAGCAAAAACTCAAAGGAATACACCAGGCAGTATGTGGATGAAGCCTTTGAGGAAACGGATGTGACCGGGTACAGCCCTTCCGTCAGCTATGCCTTTGACATGTACAAGGAGCAGACACCTCAGTCTGACATTGTAAAAATTACGGACGATGAACTGACAGGAGACGATGCAATCAGAGAGATTATATTCGTTGATCTTACCTCAAAGGATTCGGACGGAAAATATCTGGCGAAAAAGAGATCCTTTGCGGTTATTCCTGACAGCGAAGGCGGCAGCACTGACGCATACACCTACAGCGGCAGCTTTAAGGCAAAGGGACCCTCTGAGGATGTTACCGTTACAATCAGTGAAAACACGCTGACAATCAGTGAATAAGAATCACACAGCGGGGGGCGGGAAACCGCCCCAATACTTTGTAAAGGAGAATTGATATGAAAACAATGAAACTTGGAAATTATGAGGTTGAAATCGACAATACGGACGTAGACTTTTTGAAAAAATATGAAAAAGCGGCGGAATATTACGAAAAAAATATTGTTTTGGCTCAAGAGCAAGACGGCGCAAGCGGCATGATGGCCTATGTGTTTTCCGTGTTTGAAAAATCATTTGAGATGATGTTCGGAAAAGGCGTTTGTGAAAAAATGTTTGGGAAGAAAAAGAGCGTTGACGAGTGTGTGACAGTTTATAAAACGCTGATTGAAGCTGTCAACGATTTTTCCGCCACAACGGATAAAATTCAAGGCCTATTAAAATGAGCATTCTGACAAAGGGATTTTCGGATGAAATAGAAGGCTATCAGGTGCAAACGGATTTTAGGCTGTGGCTTGATTTTGAAAAAGATCTGTCCTCCATGAATTCCCCCTATGACGTCATACGGCTTTTGAAAAAATACTACAGATCAAAACCGGACAAGAACCCGATCAAGGCAATTTCTCTCCTGGTATCCTTTTACACAGGAGAGGAAGAAGAGAGCGGCGCAGAAGGAAAGGCAGCAGGCGGCCGGCCGAGGGGGTACGATTATGAGGTGGATGCGCCCTTGATCTACGCCGCCTTTTTGTCTCAATACGGGATTGATCTGACGGTTGCGCAGCTCCACTGGCATTCCTTTTTGTATCTGTTCAGAAATCTTGGAGAGGAACAGAAAATCTCTAAAATTATCGGGTACAGAACGGTGGATCTGGACAAGATCAAGGACAAGGAACAAAAGAATATGTACAGAAAACTAAAGCAAATGTATCGCCTTCCCTCCACAACCGTATCAGATGATACCATTGGAGAAGTATTTTCTTGCATGTTTTAGTTGACAAATAAATGCAAAAAATGTATAATATAGATATACTTTTACTTTGGAGGGGATTTTATGATGGTTGTAGTTTCGGTAATTTTTGCGTTTTTGTTTCTTGGTGTATGTATTTATTTCATTACAACGCCGTATGACAAGGCTGCTTTATTTAAAGTGTTATCCGCTGGAATTTTAATTATTGGATTGATTTCCGGCATGATCAGCGGTCTTGTATTTAAAACAATCGATGTAGAGACAAGTGCAAATAAGAGCTACTCATATTTGATGGATAAGAATGATTTTGAAACAAAAGAAACAACTAACTATGCGTTAATGTATGGAATCTGGGTTTCTTCGTTTTTATCTTCTACTATCTTTATTGCTATTAGCGCAATATTAGAAAATCAAGAAAGAAAAATAAAACTGTTGAAAGATAATCACACAGAACACATGAACTATATAAAATTGTTAAATAAAAAAGAAATTGAAAAAAACGAGGAAGAACATAAAAAGAAAGAAGAACAATTATTTTTTGATAAGTAACTTATCAAAAAGAGCGTTTTTGTGCATATATTAGGAGTGTGATCGAAAATGTTAAAATGCCCAGAGTGTGGAAATCAATTTGAAGATTTGGAAAAAACATGTTCGTGCGGCTATAATTTTTGGAGCGGATTTTCAAACGAAGAAAAACAAACATTTTACTTGAGAGAAATTAGCAAAGTGCTAAAATTTTTCTTCTTTCTGACTATTTTTGAACTTGTTGCTGCGGTTATTTGGCTGATCTATATGTTTGGATAATAACTATAAAAAATAATTTTTTAGCACTTGCCATTGTGGCGGGTGCTTTTTTGATGCAAAAAAGGTGGTGGAAACATGACAGACGGATACTTAAATTTTGATACAAAAATAAACACATCGGGATTTACATCAGGATTGAAAAAGCTGGCCGGTGCTTTGGCCATAGGCGCAACGGTAAAGGCTGCGGTAAAGGCAGGAATGAGCTTTGAATCTGCTTTTGCCGGCGTTAGGAAAACGGTGGACGCAACAGCGGAGCAGCTGGCAGGACTAAAACAGGGAATCCGTGACATGGCAAAGGAGCTGCCAACCTCGGCCAATGAGATCGCCGGAGTGGCAGAGGCGGCGGGTCAGCTTGGCATTGAGACGGATAATATTTTAGGTTTTACCAAAACCATGACAATGCTGGGAGATGCCACAAACCTGACGGCGGAACAGGCGGCCACAACGCTGGCCAGATTTGCAAACATCACCGGGATGAGCCAGGACAATTTCGACAGGCTTGGATCCTCTGTTGTTGCGCTAGGAAATAACTTTGCCACTACAGAGGCAGAGATTGCGGATATGGCGCAAAATATTGCATCAGCAGGTTCACAGGTTGGCATGAGCGAACCGGAGATCATGGGCTTTGCCGCCGCTCTTTCCTCTGTTGGCATGGAGGCTGCGGCCGGAGGAACTGCAATTTCTAAATTAGTGAAGGACATGCAGCTTGCTGTTGAAACAGGCAGCGAGGATTTACAACAGTTTGCCAATGTGGCAGGAATGTCCGCTGACGAATTTTCAAAAGCATTCCGGGACAATGCAGCAAATGCTGTTACAAAATTTTTCACGGGGCTGAATGACACAGAGCGA
>JAXEOR010000183.1:0-3332 GCA_034117945.1 Clostridia bacterium
CGGTGGGCTACTGCGATTACACCTATTTTTGCAAGGATTTCAAGCACAGAGTGGGTATGTCGGTCAGCGCCTTTCGTTCCAGCGAAAAAAGGAAACTGCAAAATTTTAATAATAAAGGGGAGGATTAGGATGAACCTAACAAAAGCAGAGGAAAAGGGAAGCTATGATGTGATTGTGGCCGGAGGCGGCGTGGCGGGAGCGGCAGCAGCCCTGGCGGCGGTACGACGGGGAAAATCAGTGCTTTTGATTGAAAAAAGCCTGTTTTTCGGCGGACTGGCCACCTACGGCCTGATTAATTTGTTCGTGCCCATGTGCAACGGCCGCGGCAGGCAGATTATTAAGGGAATGGCGGAGGAATTTTTGCGTCTTTCCATCCGCAGCGGATTTGATTCCATCCCGGAGGAATGGAAAAACGGAGAGCCGGGAGAGGGTGCCAAAACCCGCTATATCACCCGCTTTTCCTCTAATATTTTTTCCATGGAGCTGGGGCAGCTGCTGCACAAAGAGGGTGTGTCCTTGCTGCTGGATACGGTGGTGACCCAGCCGGTGATGGAGGGCAACCACTGCCAGGGGCTGATTGTGGAAAACAAAAGCGGCCGGGGATATTACAAGGCCGGAGTGGTGATTGACACCACAGGTGACGGAGAGGTGCTGTACCGAGCGGGAGTTCCCATGGTGCAGGGAGGCAATTATGACAGCTACAGCGCCATTCAGACCAATCTGGAGCTGATGCAAAAGGCGGTAGAATCCCAAAACATTGAAAAGGGCTTTTCTTATATCTGTGGCGGCACCACCAATCTGTACGGTTACGGCCAGCCCGAGGGAAAGCCTCTTTACAAGGGGGTCACCGCTGAGGAAATCACCCAGTATGTGCTGGAGCAGCAGGAGGTTTTGTTAGGCCGGCTGAATCAAACGGAGCGTTCCACCAGAGAGGTAATCACCCTGCCGGGGATGCCTCAGTTCCGCACCGTCCGGCACATTGACGGGGAATACACCATGACCACGGCGGATGAATACCGGCATTTTGAGGATTCTATCGGCGCGATCTGCGATTTTGAGCGCCGGGATTATCTGTACGAGGTGCCCTATCGGTGCCTGTATCACAGGGAGTTTGACAATCTGCTGACGGCCGGAAGAATTGCCGCCGGAGAAGGGTATCTATGGGATGTGCTTCGGGTGATTCCTCCCGCTATCCTGACCGGTCAGGCAGTAGGAGAGGCGGCTGTGGCCGCTCTGGAGCAGGGCTGCGGCGTAGGGCAGGTGGATATTGCCCTGGTGCAAAAGCGCCTTGAGGAAGGAAACGTAATGATTCACTTTGAGGATGACTGGATTCCCAAAGAAGCATCCAACGAGCCGGAATTGGATTACGGTCACTTTTAAAAAACGAAAGGAGACAAAGCCATGAGTGCTGCAGAACAGCTGAAGCAAAAAATTTTAACCAGCATTGCCCCGGTGGATAACGGGGGAGAATGGCATGTCATGTCCGGGGAAATTACCCGGGAAACCATTCAGCAGGCGCTGGAGCTGTATCAGAGGGTTGAAATTCCCAACATAGGAAAGCCGGTGGTGCTAGACGGGCCGGTGGTGCTTTCCTCCAACCATCATCTGAAGGTGGCTCGGGAGCAGCTGATGCTCCAGGGAGAGGGGGTTGAAACCTGTCTGGTGCGCAACGAGCACATTCAAAACGGCGCCTTTCACATGCCGAACGGAACCCGGGACCGCAACATCAGCGTGCAGGGAGGCATCTGGAAAACCGCCCTGGGAAAACGGGCGTACACCGACCATGAAAAATCCATGCGGGGAGCCTTCGGTATCATTATTTTGTGCTGCGTGGAGCAGGTGTCTGTTACGGATCTGACCGTGCTGGACTCCTCCTCCTACGGCGTTCAGCTGAGCGACTGCGCAGATTTTACCGTGGAAAATCTCCACTTTCAGCAGCATCACAAGGACGGCGTGCATATCAACGGCCCCGCCACCCGGGGAGTGATCCGGAATCTGACGGGGGAAAAAATGGGGGATGACATGGTGGCGCTCAACGCATGGGACTGGCAAACCTCCGCCATCACCTTCGGCACCATTGACCATCTTGTGGTGGAGCATGTGCAGAGCAACCAAAACGAGCTTCGCCTGCTGCCCGGTCAAAAGGTATTTGAGGACGGCACTCGGGTGGACTGCGATATCCGGGACTGTGTTCTGGAGGACATCAGCGGCATTTACACCTTTAAAATGTACGCCCAGCCCAACATTGCCAACGCCATTTCCGGCATTCACGACGTGTCCGGAACGGTAGGAAGGATCGAGCATGTTTTTGTCAGAAATATTTCCTTTGTCAAGGTAACCCCCTCCGGACTGAACGGACTGCCGGTCAAAAGTCTGTTTGAAATCTGCGCCGATTGTAACGATATTGTTTTAGAGGATATTAGGGTGAACAACAGCCTGCAGGAATGCCGGGAAATGGACGTCTGCCTGGTCAACGTGGGGCCCCTGTCCGCCGTTTGGAAAAACGGGTCGGAGCGGCCTGAGGATTGGGGAGAGGTGTTTGATCCGGATGCGGTCTGCCGGGTGGATCGCCTGCATCTTAACCGGATTCAGTTTGCCGGAGAACGGGTTACAGATCCCGGACACCTGGTGAGAACGGTCACCATGAAAATCAATCCGGATTATCCCAAAACCACTCCCCGGGGCGGAACGGGATACGGCACAGTTGGAGAGGTAACGGTGGAATAGCAAGACCCATCTCTTTTTTCAGAACAATCAAAAACACACCTGGGCTCTTTTTGAGACGCAGGTGTGTTTTTTACTAATCAATTGGATGGAACCTGTTATTTCACCAACAGAGATTCTCCCGTCATTTCCTCCGGCTGCTCCAAGCCCATCAGATCCAGCATGGTAGGCGCAATATCCGCCAGCCTGCCCCCTTCTCGCAGCACGGCACCCTCCTGATTCAGCAGCAGGGGAACCGGGTTGGTGGTATGGGCGGTGAAGGGACCGCCGGTGGCCTGGTCAACCATGCAGTCTGCATTTCCGTGATCCGCTGTAATGATGGCCATGCCCTTTACCTTTTCAATCTCCGCCATCACCTTGCCCAGGCAGGTATCCACCGCCTCCACAGCCGCAACCGCCGCTTCAAACACGCCGGTATGGCCTACCATATCGCAGTTGGCAAAGTTCAGAATGATCACATCCTGCCGCTGAGAACGGATTTCCTCACACACCTTTTCCGTCACCTCATAGGCGCTCATTTCCGGCTGCAGATCGTAGGTGGCTACCTTAGGGGAAGCGACCAGGATCCGGTCTTCGTTGCGGTTCGGCGCTTCTACGCCGCCGTTGAA
>JAXEOR010000184.1:0-5075 GCA_034117945.1 Clostridia bacterium
TCCGATGTCAGATAGGGCTCGCATTCTGACCCATTGATTAAAACATATTCCACCTCATTGGGGTCTTTCACAGAAAGCTTTACATGGGAGGGGAAGCATGCGCCGCCCATGCCCACAATTCCTGCCTCTTTGATTGCCTGCAAAATTTCTTCCCGTGACATGGCCGTGTAATCCCGTTTCACCCCAAGGCCTTCCGCCGGTGTATCCAATCCATCGTTTTCAATCACGACAGACAAGGATTGAGAGCCGTTGATCAGCGGCCTCGGCTCAATCGCCTTTACCGTCCCCGACACAGAGCTGACGATGTTTGCAGAAACAAACCCTGCCGCCTTGCCGATCACCTGCCCCATCAGAACCTGATCTCCCTTTTGCACCGCAGGCAAGGCCGGTGCACCGATATGCTGGCTCATGGGAAATACCAGCTCGCTGCCGGGGGCTATTTTCACCATCGGCTTTGATTTTGCATATTCTTTCCCGTCTGCAGGATGAATCCCGCCCCGAAAAAATGCCATTATGATCCTCCCTTTCCTGATTTAACGCTTGCTTTTGCCCAATCCTTCGGCAAAAGAAAAACCTGCGCTAAAAAAGCGCAGGAAAAATGCTAAAGCTCCCAGTTGTGCCATACGTTCTGCACATCGTCATTGTCTTCCAGCATATCAACCAGTTTTTCCATAGACTGAATGTCTTTTTCATCTGTCAGCTTTACGTAAGTCTGTGGAACCATTTCAATTTCAGCGCTTACAAAGGAATATCCTTTTTGCTCCAGGGCTTCTCTTACCTGAGAAAAATCTGCCGGTGCAGTGGTGATTTCATGGCAGCCATCCTCAGTGGAAAAATCCTCTGCACCTGCTTCCAGTGCATCCATCATCAACGTATCCTCGTCAACCCCGTCCTGCTCTTCAACCACGAGAACGCCTTTCTGATCAAACAGAAAACCCACACAGCCGGTCTGACCCAGGTTACCACCGAATTTGTCAAAATAATGACGAACTTCTCCGGCGGTTCGGTTTTTGTTATCAGTCATGACCTCTACAATGACCGCCACGCCTGAGGGACCGTAGCCCTCGTAAGTAATTTCGGTGTAATCCGCTCCTCCCGATTCCCCCGCGGCCTTTTTAATGCTTCGTGCGATGGTATCGTTTGGCATGTTGTTTGCTTTGGCCTTAGCGATTACATCCTTTAGCTTGGAGTTACTTTCCGGATCCGGCCCGCCCTGCTTTACTGTGACCGCTATCTCACGGCCTATTTTGGTAAATATTTTGCCCTTCTGAGCATCTGACTTTTCCTTTTTGTGTTTTATATTAGACCATTTAGAGTGTCCCGACATTCCATACCCTCTCCTGTAATGATAATTTAATTGTACTTTATATTATAACATATCTTTTCTCCTTCTGTCAAGGCGGCAATGGGGAGATTTTATATTTTATTGTAAACCTACAGAATTCTGTGGCTGTGCAGGAGAAAATTCTTGCGTTTTTGTATCGGCCATGGTATAATAGAGGGAAAGAATGTTGCACGGAAGGATGAAAAGGATATGTGCGGTTTTGTTGGATTTACAAACGAGATTGGCGATCAGGGAAACGTGCTGGAGGCCATGATGAATCAAATTGTGCACCGTGGGCCGGACGCCCATGGGCAATATATAGACAGCTGCGTTGCTTTGGGCTTTCGCAGACTGAGTATTATCGATCTGGATCATGGCAGTCAGCCTCTTTACAACGAGGATAAAACCAAGGTTTTGGTGTTTAACGGAGAAATTTATAATTATCAGCCCCTGCGGGAGGAGCTGATCGGAAAGGGTCATGTGTTTACTACTGCTACCGATTCGGAGGTGCTGCTGCACGGATATGAGGAATACGGCTCGGCGCTGCTGGATCGGCTGCGGGGCATGTTTTCCTTTGTGATCTGGGACACGGTGAGCCAGGAATTGTTCGGCGTCCGTGATTTTTTTGGAATCAAGCCTCTTTACTATGCCCGTATGGGAGAAAGCCTGCTGTTCGGATCAGAAATCAAGGCCTTTTTGGAGCATCCTTCTTTTGAGAAAAAATTAAATCTCCGGGCTCTGGAGCAATATTTGTCCTTTCAGTATTCCCCCGGGGAGGAAACCTTTTTTGAAGGGGTATATAAGCTCCCCCCCGCCCACTATTTTTTGTATCAGAACGGGAAAATGACGGTGAAACGTTACTGGGAGCCGGTGTTTGAGGCGGAGGAGAATGTGACCGAGCAGGAATGGGTGGATCGGATCGCTCGGGAATTTGACGGCTCGGTAGAGGCTCATAAAATCAGCGACGTGGAGGTAGGCTCCTTTTTGTCCAGCGGGGTGGATTCCAGCTATGTGGCCTGCCGGGCCAATGTGGACAAAACCTTTACCGTTGGCTTTGGAAACGAGCAGTATAACGAGATTGGATATGCCAAGGAGCTGGCAAAATACATTCATGTGGAAAATATCAGCAAGGTGATCACTCCCGAGGAATATTGGGAGGTGCTGCCCAAGGTGCAGTATCAAATGGATGAGCCCTTGGCAGATCCGGCGGCGGTTGCCCTTTACTTTGTGTGCCAGATTGCCTCGGAGCATGTGAAGGTGGTGCTGTCCGGCGAAGGGGCAGACGAGCTGTTCGGCGGCTATAACATTTATCAGGCTCCTGTGGATACCGCCGGCTTTCGCAAGCTGCCCAGATTCTTAAGAAACGGCCTCAGTGCTTTGGCTTCCCGTCTGCCTGCGGTGCACGGAATTAATTTCTTTGTCCGGGGGGGAGATGTGGAACGGTGGTTTATCGGGAATGCGAATATGTTCAGCGTGAAGGAGCGGAAAAAGCTGCTGAAGGTTCAGACAGGAGCCCCCGATCCACGGGAGCTGACGCAAAAATATTACAACAAGGTAAAAAATAAGGACGATGTGACCAAAATGCAGTATCTGGACATTCATATGTGGATGGCGGGAGATATTCTGCTGAAGGCCGATAAAATGAGTATGGCTCACTCTTTGGAGCTGCGGGTTCCCTTTTTGGATAAGGAAATTATGGCGCTGGCAGGGAAAATTCCCTACCGGTACCGGGTGACAAAAGAGAATACCAAGGTTGCCATGAGAAAAGCGGCCTTAAGAGCCATGCCTCCCCAAACGGCAAACAAGAAAAAGCTGGGCTTCCCGGTTCCCATTCGGGTTTGGCTGAAGGAGGATCCCTATTATTCCTATATGAAAAAGATGCTGACCGGAGAAACGGCAAAGCAGTTTTTCCATACTCAGCAGCTGGTGCAGCTGTTAGAGGAGCACAAAGCGGGCAAAAAGGACAACAGCCGCAAAATTTGGACGGTGTTTTCCTTCCTGCTGTGGTACGAGCAGTATTTTGTTGTGCGCAATTAAACAGCACGAGCTTTTGTTTCCCGCCCTTGCCTTGGACAGGGGCGGGATTTTGCTTGCAGCCCCTCCGGGGCGACCGGGCGAAGGTATAAACCCCCTTTTGATGCGCATACTAATGAAAAAGGGGCGTGATGAAATGCAAATTGTGTTGCATGGCTGCGGCCAGCTGGCGGAGCAGCTAAGGCAGAGGGGCTATGAGGTGGTGGAGGAAGGCACAGCGGCGGATGCTGTGCTGTATGGGGAAACAGAAATTCCCGACCTGCCTGTTTGCGGCGGCGGAGCTCTGTTGGTTCCCGTCAAAAACAAGTCCTTGGACGAGGTGGATCGGATTTTACAAACCAGACTGTATCAGCCTTTGTTTGAGGAACAAAAATATTTTTAAGTTTTTTTCCTCTAACTCTTGCAAAATAGGTCAAAATGGAGTATGATAGAAAAGGAATAGTTTATTCCGATAATGTTACATGAGAAGGTTTGGTGCAATGCAATGAACAAAGAAATTTATGTAGACCATAGCGCCACAACGGCGGTTCGTCCTGAGGTGTTAGAGTGTATGTTGCCCTATTTTTCAGAGCAGTACGGAAACCCTTCCTCTATCTACCGAAAGGGACGGGAGGCCAAGAGGGCGGTTGAGGATGCCAGAAGCCGCATCGCCGGCTGTTTGGGCTGCAAGCCGGACGAGATTTTATTCACCGGCTGCGGGTCTGAGGCGGATAACTGGGCCATTATCGGAACGGCTCTGGCAAATAAGCAAAAGGGGAATCACATTATCACCAGCGCCATTGAGCATCATGCGGTGCTCCATGCCTGCCAGTACCTGGAGAAGCACGGCTTCCGGGTGACCTATGTGGGGGTGGACGAAAAGGGTCTCCTTCGGATGGACGAGCTGGAAAAGGCCATTTGCGATCAGACCATTCTGATCAGCGTGATGATGGCAAACAACGAAATCGGTACCATTCAGCCCATTGAGGAAATTGCTGCTCTGGCTCGGGAAAAGGGCATTATCATGCATACCGACGCGGTGCAGGCCATGGGGCAGATGGAAATTGATTTAAGCAAGCTGAAGGTGGATTTGTTATCTCTTGCCGCTCATAAATTCGGCGGTCCCAAGGGAATCGGCCTTTTGTTTAAACGAAGAGGGGTTAAAATTGACAATTTCCTCCACGGGGGCGGTCAGGAAAACGGCAGGCGGGCCGGAACGGAGAATACGCCTTCGATCATAGGCATGGCCAAAGCGGTGGAGCTGGCTGTGGCCGAGCGGGAGGAGCACTGCAAAAAAATGCAGGCCATGCGGGATCGCTTGATTGATCAGGTGCTGGAAAAGATTCCGTATACCCGGTTAAACGGAGACAGGGAAAAGCGCCTTCCGGGCAATGCGAATTTTTCCTTCCGGTTTGTGGAAGGGGAGTCTTTGCTGCTCAGCCTGGATCTAAAGGGAATCTGCGCTTCCTCAGGCTCCGCCTGCACCTCAGGATCGTTGGATCCCTCCCATGTTCTGCTGGCCATCGGCCTGCCCCATGAAATTGCCCATGGCTCTCTGCGGGTTTCCTTTGGGGAGGACAATACCATGGAGGACGTGGATCGGATTGTAGACGCTCTTTGCGAGATTTTGCCCCGGCTGCGGGATTTGTCTCCGTTGTACGAGGAGTTTCTGAAGGAGCAGAAGGAATAAAAAGTGCTCTTATCACTATTCCCTGCGGATAAGAGACTGTGAGATTTG
>JAXEOR010000185.1:0-9664 GCA_034117945.1 Clostridia bacterium
TACCTATACCATCGACTTGAATTCTGCCTTTGTGGATAATCGCCAGGCAGAGGCGGCCACCAATCAGCTGGCGATTCAGTCTTTTGTGGCCACCTTAACGGAATTTACCGTGATTGATCAGGTGAAATTTAATGTGAACGGTCAAACCAGCGGCGTTTCCTTTGGAGATATTTCCTTGGATCAGCCCATTCAGTTAAAGCCGGAGCTTCTGGCAGAATAATTTTATCATCCCACAAAAGAGCGTATAAAACCGTCTTTTTCATTACATGTGGCGGTGAGCATCTTTTTCAATTGGAAAGAGACTTACGATGAGGAGATGAGCTGTTTGAAAACTTATCATTTTCCGGATTTTGTAAAGGGTGGACTTGAATTTGCCATGCAGCTTTATTCTCACGATGAAGAAGAGCATCTGCACGATTATGTGGAGCTGGTATATATTTTTACCGGCAGCGGGATCCATTATGTGGACAGGATACCCTACCACCTTCAGAGAGGCAGTATGCTGTATATCAATTTCGGTCAGCTTCATCGGTACACAGTGATTGATAATATGTCCTATGTGAATTTCAAGATTAAGCCGGAATATTTTCCAGATTCATCTAAGGATGACGGATGTGATTTTCAGCCTCCTTTTTTCACCCAAGGCAGCGGTAAGCAAAGCCAGATGGCTCAGCTGAATGAAAAGGACAGCGAGATGGCGGAGCAAATGATTTTTAAGATGCTGGAAGAAAAAATGCATCAAAAGGAGCATTATAAAACGGTCATTCGCAACAATCTGGTCAATTTATTGGTCTTTATGCAGCGGAATTTCGTGGAACAGGCGGATGCCGCTTTGCCCGAGCCACCCAAAAATTTAAAAAAGGCAATTGCTTATATTGACAGTCACTGCGGCGAAAAAATTACCCAGGAGGATGTTTGTGCTATTTGCTACTATTCTCCTTCCTATCTTTACAAAGCGCTGAAGCAGTACTGCGGCTGCGGCTTTTCGGAGTATTTAATGAAAAAAAGAGTGAACAAGGCGATGCATTACCTGATCACTACAGAAATGCCCATTCATGAAATTGCCGCCTTAACCGGGTTTTCTAACAAAACTCATTTTTACGAAACCTTTAAAAAACATATCGGTGTGCAGCCCTCTTTCATTCGGGAATATGTTGTGAAAACGGAACACATTGTGCAATCCATGCTAGAGAAATTATAACCCAGCCGCTGAAGGTTTTTTGGCGGTTTTTTTTGTAACATATTGTCCTTTGCCGGGGCGATTGCCCAGAACATTTTTCCGGTTTGCTCATATGATAAAACCGGAGGTGAATGAGATGTTTCGCAAAAAAAACGATGCGGTCGCTTATGTAGAAGGCAGGGGAGGGGCTCTCCACGGGCGAGTAACCTTTCGCCAGAAAATTCAGGGAGTGTTGGTGACTGCGGAAATTTACGGACTTCCTGTGCAGAGCAAGAAATGCGGGGAAGGGGTATTCGGATTTCATATTCACGAAGGAGTCGGCTGCGGAGGAACGGAGCAGGATCCCTTCAGCGAATCCAAAGGGCATTACAATCCCTCAAACTGCCCCCATCCTTACCATGCGGGAGATCTGCCGCCCCTTTTCTCCGATAACGGATATGCCTACTTGTCTGTGATGACAGGCCGCTTTTCCGTGGAGGAGATCATAGGGAAAACGGTGATTATTCATGACCATCCTGATGATTTTACAACCCAGCCTGCCGGAAACTCCGGCCGAAAAATGGCATGCGGCGTGATTGAACGGCTGCGGTAACAAACTGCCTCACCCGAAAATGCCGGGGGAGGCAGTAGAAAAAATAAGGACAGCCCTGGCCGGGCTAACTTGATTTTGAGAGAAAGCTTGACATGTGAATTTTAAAAAAACGGAAATTTGCAGAAAAATACATATTGACAAGTGAATTTGAGCCTTGCCCGCTCACCGGCAAGGCAGCTTTCCTTCGATTGGTGGGCAGAAAGGCTTTGGTCATCAGAAATGAAGAGAGATTTCGTTCGTGATTTAGTGAGGAACAGTCAAGAGTATGAGAACGCGCAGGTAACTTTGGGCGGCTGGGTGCGCAGCATACGGGATTCCAAGGAATTTGGGTTTATTGATTTGTATGACGGAAGCTGCTTTGAAACCGTTCAGATTGTGTTTGAGCGGAGCAAGCTCAGCAATTATGACCAGATTGCAAAGCAAAATGTGGGAGCGGCGTTGTTGGTTTCGGGACGGGTTGCTCTGACCCCGCAAAACAAGCAGCCCTTTGAAATCAAGGCAGAGGAAATTCAGGTGGAGGGCACCTCCAGCCCGGATTATCCACTGCAAAAGAAAAGACATTCGGTGGAATATTTGCGGGAGCAGGCATATTTGCGGCCGAGAACCAATTTGTTTTCCGCAGTGTTTCGCGTCCGTTCCGAGACGGCCTTTGCCATTCACCAATTTTTCCACGAGAGAGGCTTTTGCTATGTGCATACGCCCTTGATCACGGGCTCAGACTGCGAGGGCGCCGGGGAAATGTTTCGGGTGACCACGCTGGATGTGAATCATCCCCCCAGACGGGAGGATGGTCAGGTGGACTGGGAGCAGGATTTTTTCGGAAAAAGTGCCAATCTGACGGTGTCCGGCCAGCTGGAGGGTGAAACCTATGCCATGGCCTTCGGCAACATTTATACCTTCGGCCCAACCTTTCGGGCGGAGCATTCCAACACCGCTCGTCACGCGGCGGAATTTTGGATGATAGAGCCGGAAATGGCTTTTGCGGATTTGACAGATGTGATGGAGCTGGCCTGGGATATGATTGTGTATCTGATTCGCCATGTGATGGAGCATTGCTCCGGGGAATTGGCTTTTTTAAACCGCTTTGTTGACAAAACGCTGCTGGAGCGCCTTGAAGCATTGGCGCAAAGCCACTATACCACAATCACCTATACAAAGGCCATTGCGCTTTTGCAGCAGGGGAAAGAAACCTTTCAGTATCCTCCCTTTTGGGGCTGCGATCTGCAAACGGAGCATGAGCGGTACTTGACAGAGCAGGTGTTTCACGGGCCGGTGTTTGTAACGGATTACCCCAAGGAAATCAAGTCCTTTTATATGCGCCTAAATGAGGATCAAAAAACGGTTGCCGCAATGGATTTGCTGGTGCCCGGGGTGGGAGAATTGATCGGCGGCAGTCAGCGGGAGGAGCGGCTGGAAATTCTGCAGGACAGAATGAAGGAGTGCGGCCTTTGGGAGGAGGACTACTGGTGGTACTTAAACCTGCGTAAATTCGGCGGAACAAGGCACGGCGGCTTTGGGCTGGGCTTTGAGCGGATGATTATGTATCTGACGGGGGTGTCCAACATTCGAGATGTGATTCCCTATCCCAGAACTGTGGGGAATGCAGAATTTTGAATTGGCCGGATGAATGAGAAAGGATTTTTTTGTATCATGAAGTTTCGTAGCACCATCATCGCCAGCTTTGTGGGATATATTGTACAGGCTGTTGTGAATAATTTTGCCCCCCTTCTTTTTCTTCTGTTTCGGAAGGAGTGGGGGCTTTCGGTAGATCAGATTGCGTTTTTGGCAACCTTTAATTTTGCGGTTCAGCTGCTGGTGGATTTCATTTCTTCCCGCATGGTTCATAAGGTTGGCTATCGCTCCTGCATTGTATTTGCCCATATCAGTGCGGCGGCAGGCTTGGCGGGATTGGCTTTTTTTCCTTACTGGATGCCTCGGCCCTATTGGGGGCTTTTGACCGCCATTTTCCTTTATGCGGTGGGGGGCGGAATGATTGAGGTTCTGATCAGCCCCATTGTGGAGGCCTGCCCCACCAAGCGCAAGGAGGCAATGATGAGCCTGCTTCATTCCTTCTATTGCTGGGGGCAAATGGGAGTTGTTGCTTTAGCAACCTTGTTTTTTGTTACAGTGGGGATTGAACACTGGAGAATGCTTGCCCTTTTGTTGGCGGTGATTCCGGCGGTAAATGCGGCTGCCTTTTGCTTTGTTCCCATTCGCACTCTGGAGGAGGAAGAGCATCCTGTTGCATTAAAGCAGCTGTTTGTCACACCGGTTTATTGGCTGTTTCTGCTGCTGATGCTTTGCGCAGGAGCCAGCGAGCTGTCAGTGTCTCAATGGGCATCTGCCTTGGCGGAGGCGGGTCTGGGGGTCAGCAAAACAGTGGGAGATTTGGCAGGCCCCATGTCCTTTGCCGCCATGATGGGAATTGCCCGGGTGGGCTATGCCAAATGTAGCGAAAGGATTCCCTTAACAACAGCCATGCTGGCAAGCGGTATTTTATGCGTGATCAGCTATTTGATGATTGCCCTGGCTCCGGTGCCGGTGATTGGCTTAATCGGCTGCGGCCTGTGCGGGCTGTCTGTGGGAATTATGTGGCCGGGAACCTACAGTCTGGCTGCAAAACGTCTGCGGGGCGGGGGAACGGCGATGTTTGCTTTTTTGGCTCTGGCAGGGGATGCAGGCTGTTCCTCGGGACCGGCTTTGGTAGGGCTGGTTTCCGGTGCCTGCGGGGATCATTACCAGACCGGAATTTTAGCGGCGGTTCTCTTTCCTGCTTTGCTGGTTGGGGGAACCTTTTGGCTGCGGCGAAAAAAAGAGAATTGATTTTTCTTCGCTACTGTGATATACTAATGATGTTTTTTCCAATAGCTGATGTTTTTTACTTCAAAATAAAAGGGGTTGACGAATATGAATGAGCTTCGGAAGAAAAAAGGATTTATCTGTGATATGGACGGTGTGATTTATCACGGGAATCATGTCCTTGACGGGGTAAAGGAATTTGTAGACTGGTTGTATCGAGAGAACAAAGAGTTTTTGTTTTTGACCAACTCCAGCGAATATTCGCCTCGGGAATTGCAGCAAAAGCTGTCCAGAATGGGGCTGGAGGTTTCAGAGGATCATTTTTATACCAGTGCTCTTGCCACGGCTCACTTTTTAAGCCAGCAGTCTCCCGGGTGCAGCGCATATGTGATTGGAGCACCGGGACTGCTGAACGCTTTGTATGACGTTGGCATTACCATGAATGATGTCAATCCCGATTATGTGATCGTGGGAGAAACCAGAACCTATAATTACGACAGTCTTCTTCGAGCGGTGTATCATGCCAGAAACGGAGCCAAGCTGATCGGTACCAATACAGACCTGACCGGTCCAAGCGAAAACGGTATTATTCCTGCCTGCCGGGCACTGACTGCGCCCATTGAGCTTTCTTCCGGGAAAAACGCTTATTTTGTGGGCAAGCCTAACCCCTTAATGATGAATACCGGATTGAAGCTGCTGGGTGTTTGCGCCGAGGAGGCGGCCATGGTGGGGGATCGAATGGATACCGATATTATTGCAGGCATTGAAACAGGTCTGGATACGGTGCTGGTGTTGTCCGGTGTGACCTCCCGGAGCGATATTGATAAATGGGCGTACCGACCCAAATATGTGTTGAACGGCGTGGGAGAAATTCCGGGAAAGGAATAAGAAAAAGACCCTTTGATGCAGAAACTTTTTCTGAATCAAAGAGTCTTGTTCCGGTCGACTTACTTATGCGGCAGGCGTGATAAAGCACTGGATCCAATAATAACGGTAGCTTCCGCTGCCCTGCTAAAATCCCACTCCCAGTTCGGTCAGATCGGGATTTAAAACATTTTCACGATGTCCCGGAGAATTCATCCAGCCTTTCATCACAGTTTCCGGCGTTGGCTGGCCTGCAGCGATGTTTTCGGCTCGAAGGCTTCGCTGATGGCTCTTAAGGGTATCACTGTTCTGTCGTTTTCGATGATGGGCTGTTGATCAAAATTGATTTTTTCACCGTTTACCGTTACGGTAATCTGATCGGCAGCTGCCGCCGGCATTGACAGCAGAACCATCATACAGAGGCATAACAGCATCAAACGTGATTTCACAAAACTCGCCCTTTCTCTATTCTTTGCAGTACCATAACAGTATACTATTTCTGTTATGGTAATTCAATACACAATGTCTGGAAAGGATTATTTTCCCTGCTTTGCATAGGAGGAGGGAGACATGCCTGTAATGCGCCGAAAGACGGTGCTGAAGTAATTCTGATCCGAAAAGCCAAGGGCTTCTGCCACGCTTCCGACAGCTTCTCCCCTGATCAGCAGCTCGCAGGCACGGTTGATTTTCATTTGATTAAAATAACTGATAACGCCCATGCCGGAATATTTAAAAAAGATCCGCTTCAGATTACTTTTGCTCATGTGACACAAAGAGGCCAGCTGATCGATGGTGATGGTTTCTCCCAGGTGCTCTTTCATCATTCTTACAATTTCGGTATAGGTGCCCGCATTGCCGGAATAGCTGCGATCCGGGGCGGGATCCGAGCCGGAAAGCTCAGCCAGCAAAAGCTCCAGCCGGCACAGCTGCCGACGGGCGGCAGCCCGATCGGAAATGCCAGTGACCAGAATGTCATCATGAGTGAAGGCCTTGCTGTTTTCGTCCATCCAGTCCTCGATCATGACCTGTTGGGAGGGGGACATACAGTATTTTCCGGCTAATGACGCCGGCATTTGCTCGGCGCGAAAGGATAAAATGATCAATTCAGGCGAGGTGGCGTCCTCCGACCATAATCTGTGAAATTCCATGGGCGGATGCAGGATGCATTGCCCTTGTTCCAGCACATAAATTCCTTCGCTGGCGGTAACGCCTGCTTTTCCGCATACCACATAAACCAGCTCATAAAAATCATGCTGCTCTCCGCTGAAATAAAAATCGTTTTCCCGTTGCACCCGAAAGGCGGATACCAAGGCGGTTACGTTAATTTCACGGGGCAGGGGGCAGAATGGATAAATTTCCATACGTTTCTGACTCCTTTTGGCTAAATTTAAAGAAATAAGAACCAAATCCCTATATCTATTTTTGATCGGCTATGATATGATTATATCAGAAGGTGAAAAATCTGTCAAGAAGGAGTTGACGTGAAGGGAATTTTTGCGGCAGCCTTAGGCGGAGCTTTTGCACAGAGCACGAGTCTTTCTTATCATTTCTTACCCTGCTTGATAAGAGAGTGGAAAACATGATGTTTGCCGGCGCAGGGCGGCGGAACGGAGATTAAAAATGAAAGACGTTATTACCATTGGCATGATGGGCTTTGGAAGCCGGGGAACAGATTTGCTGAAAAACGTGATTTTACCCAGACCGGATGTTAAGCTGGCGGTGGTTTGCGATGTTTATGAGGACAGAGCCAAAAAGGCTGCGGAGATGACGGTGGAATCCGGCCGGCCGGAGCCGATTCAGACTGTGAATTGGCGGGATATGCTGAAGATGGATGAGCTTGATGCTGTTGTGATTGCCGCCTCCTGGGAGTCTCACATTAGCTGTGCGGTTGAATTGATGGAAGCGGGAAAGTATGTCGGCATGGAGGTGGGAGGAGCTTACTCCCTGAAGGAATGCTGGCAGCTGGTAGAAACCTATGAACGAACCGGCGTTCCCTGCATGATGCTGGAAAATTGCTGCTACGGCAGGGAGGAAATGCTGCTGAAAAACATGGTCGGCCAGGGCTTGTTCGGCGAACTGGTGCACTGTCAGGGCGGATATCATCATGATTTAAGAGAAGAGATTACCTTTGGAAAAGAAAACCGCCATTACCGGCTGCGCAATTATTTGCACCGTAACTGTGAGAACTATCCCACCCATGAATTAGGACCTCTTGCCCAGCTGCTGGGGATCAATCACGGCAACAGAATGGTTTCCCTTTGCTCGGTAGCAAGCAAGTCGGCAGGGCTTCATGACTATATTGAACGAAAAGAGAATGCGGATAAAACGCTGTTGAAGAAACGGTTTGCCCAGGGGGATGTGGTAACCACAATCATCACCTGTGCCGGCGGAGAAACCATTGTTTTGACGCTAGATACCACACTGCCCAGAGCCTACAGCCGGGGTCTTGAGGTGCGGGGAACCCGGGGGATGTACTGTGAGGATAACCGCTCCATCTTTATCGACGGGGAGCATCAGGAGTTTGACTTTAAGTGGAAAGAGCAGTGGGGTAATGTGGATCAATTTTTAGAAAAGTATGAGCACCCGGTTTGGAAGGAATATCAGGAATCCGGTGTTCGGCAGGGGCACGGCGGAATGGATTGGCTCGTTTTTTCCGACTTTTTCAAGGCAGTAAAGGAAGGAACCCAAACCCCCATCGATGTTTATGACGCAGCCGCCTGGATGTGCATTACGCCTCTTACCGAGCAGTCGATTGCATTGGGAGGCGCTCCTGTATCAATTCCGGATTTCACCCGGGGAGGATGGCTGAAATAAAGGAGGAAATTAAGTTGGATTTAACATTGGTTGTGATGGCCGCCGGAATGGGCAGCCGATTCGGAGGACTGAAGCAAATGGCTCCTATGGGGCCGGAGGGTCAGGCGATTTTGGATTTTTCAATCTATGACGCCGCCAAAGCCGGATTTACCAAGGCTGTGTTTGTGATCAAAGAGGAAATGCAGCAGGAGTTTGATGAGCTCATCGGGCAAAGAGCCAGAAAGAGAATGCAGGTGGAGTATGCCTATCAAAAACCGGATTCTTTTTTAGAGGATCCTTATCCCGAGGGAAGAACCAAGCCCTGGGGGACGGCTCATGCGGCTTTATGTGCCAAGGATAAGGTAAATACGCCTTTTGCTGTCATCAATGCGGATGATTTTTACGGTGCAACCGCCTATCAGCTGGTGGCCGATCATCTGAAGCAGGGGGGAGGCCCCTGCATGGCTGGATATTTGCTGGGGAATACATTAACAGAGAACGGAACGGTTTGCCGGGGCATCTGCCGGACGGAGCAGGGTCGGCTTTTGGGTGTGACCGAGCATACCGACCTGGATCGTAACAGCGGATTTTCAGATGATACCGTGGTTTCTATGAATTTCTGGGGGCTTTGGCCTGAGTTTTTTGATGTTTTGGAACGGGAGTTT
The DNA here is from genome assembly GCA_034117945.1 of Clostridia bacterium. Taxonomy (GTDB): domain Bacteria; phylum Bacillota; class Clostridia; order HGM11514; family HGM11514; genus SIG438. Next base: position 8,894 of record JAXEOR010000185.1, read on the forward strand.
CATGCCTTTACCAAGACTCTGACAGATCCGCTGAAGCAGGAATTGTATCTGCCGGCGGTGATTGACGGAGAGCTTTCCAAAGGGATGGAGGTTCAAGTGTTTGTTACACCGGATCGCTGGCACGGCGTTACCTATCGGGAGGACACCCCCCAGGTGCAGCGAGCATTAAAAGCATTGTGGGAGGAAGGGAATTACATTGGCTTATAGTTTGCAGGAAATTTTAAAGAAGTTTTGTATTGAGGTTGATATTCAGCCCTACGGTGATGGTCACATTAACGATACCTATCTGGCGCAAAGTACGCCCAAATATATTTTACAGAGAATTAATACGGACGTATTCAAACGGCCGGATCAGGTGATGGAGAATATTGCCTCTGTCACAAAACACCTGAAGGAAAAAATTATTCAGGAGGGGGGGAATCCCCTGCGGGAAACGCTGACGGTGGTGAAAACTGAGTCGGGCGAAAATTATTTGCAGGATGAAGAGGGTTGCTATCGGGTTTATCGGTTTATTGAGGGAGCAAGAACCTATAATCTGCCCGAATCTCCGGAGCAGATGTATCAGGCGGCCAAGGCCATCGGAAAATTCCAAAAGCGCCTGGCGGACTTCCCGGCAGATCAGCTGCATGAAACCATTCCTCAGTTTCATGATACCCCTAACCGGGTGGAGCAGCTCAAGCAGGCAATTTCGCAAAACCGTGCAGGCAAGCTGGATACCTGTCAGCCGGAGGTAGAGTTTGCCTTGGAGATGAGCCGCTATGCCTCTCTGAT
>JAXEOR010000186.1:0-3908 GCA_034117945.1 Clostridia bacterium
GAATTGTATATCAAAAAATAGAGCAAGGGCAAAAGCTTTGTATGTTGGGGCCGGTGATTCACAATCCTCAGGTGGTGCAGGATCTGGAAAGCAAGGGAGCGGTTGTGATTGACAGTCTGCAGGATATTCCGGATGAAGAAACTGCAGTGGTGATCCGTGCTCACGGCGTACCTTATGAAGAGTATCAGTTATTGGAGAACAATAACATTCCATATATCGACACCACCTGTCCCTTTGTGAAAAAAATTCACAGGATTGTGCAGGAGCATGATCAGGCGGGGGAGCAAGTGGTGATTGTAGGGGATCGCACCCATCCGGAGGTGGTTGGTATCAATGGGTGGTGCGGTAACCGGGCGGTGATTCTGGATTCTCCCCAGCAGGCGCAGCAACAGGATTTTTCCGGAAAGCGCTTGTGTGTGGTAGCGCAAACCACCTTGAGCAGAACGCTGTGGGAGCAGGTGCTTGCACAATTGACTCACTGGGCACCTCAGGTGTTTGACACAATTTGCGACGCAACCCGCCGTCGCCAGGCAGAGGCCGAGGAACTGGCCAAAACCTGTGACGCAATGATTGTAATCGGCGGGCAAAACAGCTCTAACACAAAAAAACTGGCGGAAATTTGTTCCCGTCATTGTCCCACATATTTGATTGAAAAGGCGGATCAATTGCCCCGTCTTTCCTATGAAAGCATCGGTATCACCGCAGGTGCATCGACGCCTGCGTATATAATAAAGGAGGTTGTTCATAAAATGGCAACAGAAAACACATCAGCTCAGGCAGAATTGAATTTTGCGGATGAGTTGGAAAAATCATTCAAAACTTTAAATACAGGGGATATCGTAAGGGGGACGGTCATCAGTATCACCCCTACCGAGGTTTTTGTTGACCTGGGTGCTAAATCCGACGGTTTTATTCCTGTCAGCGAGCTGAGCGAGCATCCGGATGTAAAGCCGGAGGACGTGGTAAAAGTAGGCGATGAAATTGAGGTGTTTGTTGTCCGTGTAAACGATGTGGAAGGAACCATTCAGCTGTCCAAGAAAAAGGTGGCCAGCATCCAGGGCTGGAAGGAAATTGAACAGGCCATGGAGGAAGGCAAAGATTTAAAGGGTCATGTGATTGAAGTGGTAAACGGCGGTATGATTATGGTGGTAAACGGCACCAGAGTATTCGTTCCTGCATCCTTGGCCAACGATCGGTACATGAAGGATCTGACTCCTTTGATCGGTCAGGAATTGCCCGTTCGTATTATTGACATGAACCAGAAGCGCCGGAAGGTTGTTGGTTCCGTGAAGGCAATCCTGGTAGAAGAGAAGGAAGCAAAATCCAAGGAGCTGTGGGAAAATATCGAGATTGGAAAGAAATACAAGGGCGTTGTAAAATCTCTGACCAGCTTTGGTGCATTTGTGGATATCGGTGGCGTTGACGGACTGATTCACATTTCCGAACTGTCCTGGAAGAGAATTAAGCACCCTTCCGAAGTGATGAAGGTTGGGGATGTTGTGGATACCTATGTGATTGATTTTAATCAGGAAACCGGCAAAATTTCTCTGGGCTACAGAGATCCGGAGGACAATCCCTGGAAAAAGGTTGAGCAGTATAAGGCGGGAGATGTGATTTCCTGCAAGGTTGTAAGACTGGTTCCCTTCGGCGCTTTTGTGGAGGTTGTTCCCAATGCTGACGGATTGATTCATATTTCTCAGATTGCCGATCACAGAATCGGAAAGCCCTCTGACGTTCTGACTGTCGGTCAGGAGGTTCAGGCAAAAATTCTGGAAATTGATCCTGAAAAGCAGAAGATCAGCTTGAGTATTCGGGCTTTGCTGGAAAATACCGAACCTGCCGCCGAGGAAGCAGCCCAGCCAGAAGAGGCTGTGGAAAGCTCTGATGCAGCGGAGGAACAGGCTGAGGAATAATAGAGGGTCTTTACAGACAGCTGTTTTTACAGAATGCTTTCAGCCCGCTGACATTTCTTTTGTCAGCGGGTTTTCCTCTTTTTCATTGCTGTAAAGGCAGGGAGTGATTTTGTCGAAAAGACAAGAAAAATGAGAAAAACGGAAAGATTTTTCGCAAATATGAAATCTTAACAGCACATTAACGGACAACTGTGATATAATAAATAAAAACGTACTTGTCATATTCTTCCGGCTTTGCAGGATGATGGTGACGGAATGAGAAGGAAAGTCTCAACAGACTGAAAGAGAGGAACATAAAATGAGAAAGCTGCGTTTTTGTTTTTCGTGGAAGGACATAGCAATTACCCTTATTTTTTTGGGGCTTGCCTGTGGAGGCTGCCTTTTATTGCAGAGGCTACACATGAGCAAGGAGCAGATGATTAAAAACAATTTTTCCGTATTGCTGATATTCATTTTGGCAGTTATTTTGATTTCCAAATTTACAAAGGGGTATTTTTACAGTGTGTTTGCAGCGGTTTTTTCTGTGTTTGCAGTAAATTATGCCTTTACTTATCCCTATTATGCTTTTGATTTTTCTTTGTCCGGATATCCGCTGACTGTTTTGACGATCGTTGTTTGTGTTGCCATCAGCCTTTTGGCTTCGAATATTAAAAATCGGGCTCAAATTGAGGTGGAAATCGAAAAGGAAAAAAACAGAGCCAATCTTTTGCGAGCGGTTTCTCACGATATCCGAACACCCCTTACCTCTATTATCGGTTCAGCCTCTGCCATTTTAGATCATAACGATAAGCTTTCAGAGGATGCAAAGAGAGAGCTTGTTACCGATATTCACGAGCAGGCGGTATGGTTGATTCGTGTGGTGGAGAACCTACTTTCGATCACAAGAATTACCGATTCTCCCGCAACTTTGGAGAAACGGGAGGAAATGGTGGAGGAAATTATATCTGAGGTCATGGAGAAATTTCGAAAGCAGTATCCGGAGGTGACCCTCCATGCCGATGTGCCGTCGGATCTTTTGTTTGTTCCCATGGACGCTATGCTGATTGAACAGGTGATGATGAATTTGCTGGAAAACGCTGTGCAGCATGGCAAAAGCACGGAGATTTCTATTCAGGCAAAGGCGGAGAGCGATCGGGTGATTCTTAGGTTTGCGGATAACGGAACAGGAATCAAAAAGGAATTGCTCCCGAATTTGTTTGGAAACTATTTTGTGACAGACAAGGAAACCAAGCAGGATCGAAAAAAGAATATGGGAATCGGCCTTTCGGTGTGCATGACAATTATCAAAGCCCACGGGGGAGGAATGAAGGCATATAATGCCGGTCAGGGCGGCGCTGTGCTGGAATTCTGGCTCCCGATGGAGTAGGGTTGGAGGGGAGAAGTGTGAAACATAAAATTTTAGTTGTGGAAGATGAAAAGGGGATCAGCAATTTTATCAGTACGGTGCTGACGGCCAATGATTACGGCGTCATCACCGCTTACAACGGAAAGGAAGCTCTTGCTATGACCTCCTCTCACTGTCCGGATTTGATGATTCTGGATTTGGGTCTGCCGGATTTAGACGGGGTGGAAGTGTTAAAAATGGTGCGCAGCTGGACAAGTATTCCTGTGATTGTGGTGTCTGCCCGATCCAGAGAAAGGGATAAGGTGGAGGCCTTGGATCTGGGGGCTGATGATTATCTGACAAAGCCCTTTGGTTCCTCGGAGCTGCTTGCCAGAATCAGAACTGCCCTGCGCCATACACGAACCTCTGTGATGAATCCGTCCATTGCCCAGACCGGAAAGCTTTCTGTTGGGAATCTGGTGATTGATTACGATAAATACCGGGCTTATATCGACGGTCACGACGCTAATTTAACTCAAAGTGAGTTTAAGCTGGTTTCTCTTTTGGGAAAATATGCAGGCAAGGTGCTCACCTATGACTTTATTATCCGTGAATTGTGGGGGGTAACGCAAAAAACGGATAATCAGATCTTACGGGTCAATATGGCGAAT
>JAXEOR010000187.1:0-11898 GCA_034117945.1 Clostridia bacterium
GGAGCCCCGCTTTCCCAGCCTGCTGGTGAAGCTGCTTGACCTCTTCCAACAGCTCCTCGCTTTCCCGCTTGGCCTCCAGTACAATTTCTCTGGCCTGCTGTCTTGCCTTTTCCAATACCTGATCCGCTTTGGCAGCGGCAGATTCCTGCTCCTTGCTTACGGTATTGCGGATGAGTCCGATTTCTCTGCGCAGCCGGGCAGCCTCCGCCGCCTCCCGTTCCGCCGCCTTACGGCTTTGCTCCACCTGGTTTAGGATTTCCTCAAACTGAACCGTTTCCTCGCTCAGCCGATCCTTAGCCGCCTCCACAATTTTTTTGCTCAATCCCAGCTTTTCCGAAATGGCAAAGGCGTTGCTCTTGCCCGGAACGCCCATGAGCAAACGGTAGGTGGGCTGCAAGGTTTCCACGTCAAACTCACAGGAGGCATTTTGCACATGAGGGGTAGTCATTGCGTACAGCTTCAGCTCGCTGTAATGAGTGGTAGCCGCCACACGGGCGCCGAAGGATCGCACCGTTTCAATAATAGAAATGGCCAAGGCCGCCCCTTCGGTGGGATCTGTTCCTGCTCCCAGCTCATCAAACAGCACCAGAGAATCTGCATCCGCCTCCCGGGTGATGGTCACAATATTTTTCATATGGGCCGAAAAGGTGCTCAGACTTTGCTCAATACTTTGCTCGTCCCCAATATCGGCAAAAATTTTCTTACAAACCCGCACCCTGCTTTGCTCCCCTGCCGGAATATGCAGTCCTGCCTGTGCCATGGCAGTCAACAAGCCGATGGTTTTCAGCACCACTGTTTTTCCTCCCGTGTTAGGGCCGGTAATGATCAACGCTCCGTCCCCTAAGGAAATGTCCACCGGCACCACCGTTTTCATATCCAGCAAGGGATGACGAGCCCGCCTCAGCACCGTTTCTCCCTCCAGGCTCAATTCCGGTGCTGTTCCGTCTATTGCCAGACTCATTCTGCCCTTGGCAAAAATAAAATCCAGCTGGGTCAGCATGGAATAATCCAGCGAAATCACATCCTGTCTGACCGAAACATCCGCAGTAAATTCCGCCAAAATCCGCTCAATTTCGTCCTTTTCCTTCAGCTCCAGTTCCCGTATTTTGTTATTTTCATTCACCACCGCCATCGGCTCGATAAACAATGTTGCACCGGAGGCAGAGGTATCGTGAATCATCCCCGGCACCTCCGCCCGGTATTCCGATCGAACGGGGATAACGTGCCGCCCCGCCCGCATGGTTACAATCGGATCCTGCAACACTTTCTGATATTTCGCAGAACGAATCATATCGTTTAAAATACTTTTCACCCGATCTGAGGCAGTTCGCATTTGCCGCCGGATAGCGGCAAGGGCAGGACTGGCACTGTCCGCCACCTCATCCTCACCCAAAAAGCTACCGAAAATCCGTTCCTCAAAGGGCTTGTCTCCTGCCAAAGCCTCAAAATAGTCGTTCAAAGAATCATTCTGCTCCCCCTGGGTGGCCGCCACCGTCCGGGCCGACTGAAGGATTCTCCCGATTTGCAGCAAATCCCCTATCCGCAGAACAGACCCTATCTCCGCCCGGTGCAAGGCACCGCTCACGTCGGTGATTTTATCGAAGGCCGGAGCGGTACATTTTAACAGTCGGCCAACAGCGTCGGTCGTCTCTCTCTGCAATTCCGCCGCCTGCTCCAGCTCGGTTTCCGGCTTAAGAGAAAGTGCCGCCCTCCCCGCTGCCTCGCTGACCGCAAATCCGGCCAGCCGTTTGGTGATTTTATCAAATTCTAAAATAGATAATGTTTTGTCATTCATAGAAAAACTCCCGTTTCTTGATTTCTATCTTTTATTATATCAGAAAAATCGGAAAAAAGGAAGAAAGAATATTGAATTTTTTTATATTTTATGATACCATAGAATGGAAAGGACGATTTTTATGAAAAACAAACGAAAAAAGGGCGCTGAAAAAACGTCTTTTGATTTATTGCTATTGGTGCTTGTGCTGGCGGTGACCATTTTGGGAATTGCCATGATCCTAAGCGCAGGAGGTGTTTCCTTTGCCGTGCGCCAAGGGGCGGCCATGGTTGTGGGCATCGGCTGCATGTATCTTATTTTATGTATCCCCAACTCCTTTTACCACCGGTTTTGGTGGATCTTTTTTATGCTGAATCTGCTTCTTCTGGGGCTGACTCTTTTTATGGGAATCGGCCGGGAGGAAACAGGAGGGCAAAGCTGGCTGGTGTTGGGTCCGGTTCGCTTTCAGCCGGGTGAAATTGTGAAAATTGGCTTTATTATTGCCTTTGCCGCCCATCTGGATCAGGTGAAAAGCAATATCAACCGGTTTCCTGTTCTTCTCTGCCTGCTGCTGCACGCAGGATGTATCATCGGCCTGATCGCCGCTCAGCCGGACATGGGAACTGCTCTGGTCTTTCTTTTCATTGCTCTTGCTATGCTGTACGTTGCCGGGCTGAGCTATGGCTGGCTGATTTTGGGAGGCGGTCTGGCCTGCGCCTCACTGCCTGTTTTATGGATGATGCTAAAGCCCTATCAGCAGGAACGAATTCTCACCTTTTTTGATCCGGAACGGGATCCCTTTGGAGCAGGCTATCAGGTGATCCAATCCAAGGCCGCCATCGCCAACGGCGGACGCATCGGCCAAGGGTATCTGCACGGAGCACTGACTCATTCCGACGCACTTCCCGCCAAGCATACCGACTTTCTGTTTGCTGTATTGGGAGAGGAGCTGGGCTTTTTGGGCTGCCTTTTGGTCATATGCCTTTTGACCACCATCATTCTCCGCTGCTTCCAGACCGCAAAGGCCTCCAACACCTCCTTCGGCACCATTGTGTGTACAGGGATCGGTGCTATGCTGCTGTTTCACTCCTTTGAAAATATCGGCATGTGCATCGGACTAATGCCCGTGACCGGGATTCCCCTCCCCTTTTTTAGCTACGGAGGAACCGCCCTGGTGACGGCTCTGATGGGGATCGGAATGGTTATGAATGCCCGATATAAAACGTAAATAAAATGGTTCCCAAGGTGAATAATACAAGTAGGAAGGCGCCCGCAGCACCTTCCTTTTGCTTTTGTTTGAGCAAGCTGATCCCAAAACTAATTGTATGCGCCCCAGTCATTGCAAATAAGACCAAAAGAAACACCTTCACCGCTTATTCACCTCTGTTTTTACAATTTGAAACTCAACATGAGTCTGAATCTGAGCCATGGGAAACTTACGATTCCAATGATAAGCTTCCCATGGGGGAATATTCGAAAAGCAGGCAGCCGCCATTTTGCCAAAGCCCCAAATATCACTGCCGCATTGCTGGGTAATGCTCACTGTTTCATTGATATACTCCTCTATTCCCCGGGCAATATCGTCTCTGGATCTGACCGGATGCCCCGGGTTTTCTCCTTCCATCAGTCCGCCGCGCAGCTTCAGAAAAACCTGAATTTTTGTTTGCCCATCCCGGATTTCCGGCTTTATTTTCACCTTTGGATCCCCGTCTATATCCACCACCATATCCCCGATCGTCATCATTCCTCCGTCAAATTCCTTTCTTACCAGCATGGTACAGGCCGATTGGTATTTATCCAAGATGCCCACCATAGTGCCGTCCTGAAACAGCGCCGTTCCGTACAACTCGCAGGCCTCCTCTGCGGATTTGCTGTAAACCGCATAGGTTTGACCGTAATCTGATTCCATATCCCGGCAAAATTCCTCAAAGGTACGAACGGGAAAATAAATATTGTTTCTGGATCGAAACAGCAGCTGCTCCAATTCCTGGGACAGCACCCCGGTGGAGCTTTCGCTAACATATGAAATATACTCTTCCGCCGTCCCGTCCGTTACCATAACGCCCATGACATTTCTGGTTTCAATATGCTGGCGGATTTCTGTGGCATAATCATGCAGCCCTGCTCTGGCCACCTTTTCCGAAAACACAATTAGCTTTAGGTGCAGCAAGGAAATCCCGCGGGCAACCTGCAGATGCAGCTGGTTCAATCCCTCATACAGATTGTCTGCTTCGGTAGTATAGAGCTTGCTTTCGCTTGGCTGCTGCTGTTCCTCTCCGCCGGAGCCGCCGTATACCGGAAGAACCAGCGTCAGCTTCACCTTGCCTTTCGTTCCTTCATCCACCCCCAGCATAATAGCATACAGTTCATCAGACACCTCGATTTGATCATAGCAGCCCGAAAGCAGCAGCGTGATACCCACCATCATCAAACAGAGCAAACGCTTACTCATGATGCAGCACCTTCTTTCGCATCACACCGACGACCCACACAAAAAAGCACAGCACAAACAAGGCTCCTCCGCTGTAGCGAAACAAATAGCTTGCAGCTCGGCCATAGCCCTCCGTTTGCAGCTGACTGACTGTGGTTAAGGAAAAAATCATCAGCAAGGTGGGAAGCATCAGCTCCCGTTCCTCTTGGATCTTGAAAATTCGACCGTAAAGAAAAACAGTTAGGTAAAACCAAATGCATACCCCCACCGTTGCAGCCATTACCATGACCAAAAAAAATACAGACTCCATTCTTTGAAACAGTTGATTAAAATACACATTTTGTACAATTTCAACCAGTCCCACCGTTTTTCCCTGAGAGGAACGATAACCAAAGGTCATTAAATAACCTACTGAACAAAGCAGTATTGCTCCCCCGCACCACAGCATCCCCTTAAGTACGGAGCGTTTCATCAGCATCAAATCACCGGTATGACGAATCAGCATCATAACCAAAATCAAATCCACATAAACAGAAACTCCCGCCCCGACCACAATTCCCGTCCGAAGGGGCTGATATCCCCCCACCGGAAACAGCATTCTGAAATCATATTGTCTGCTGCCGATGGCCAGAGCGGCTGCAATGGCAATCAAAACCGGCGCCAAAAACAAAACTGCCGTTTGCGCAACGCCGTACAGCCCATATCGGCTGATCAGCCATGCCACAAACAAAAAACCCGCTGAAAAAATCAAAAAAGGCGTTCTGGGGAAGTTGTAAACCTTAATCAGCTGCACCGCTTCTCCCAACAAATCCGCTGTGTAGACCACAAAGTAAAGATAAAACAGCAGTCCCAGAATGATTCCGAAAAATTTACCTAGAGCCGACTGAAAAATTTCCATAAGATCCTGTCCCGGATAAAGGGACATCAAATGGGTCAGCAAACAAACAAAACCAATGCTGATCAGCCATGCTCCGATCTGGGCATACCACACAGCGCTGCCTGCCGCGGCAACTGCGTCCGGCAGTAATGAAAAAAACAATTTCGGCAGAATCGCCATTCCCAGCAAAGCCATCAGCTCCTTGCTACCCAGCCGAACACAATCCTTCATCTTACTCTCCCTTCCGCCGCCCTGCTCCGGCAAAAATTTCAATCCTTCTCTCTTATCCTCAGGGTCGAAAATGATAAGAGACCTAACATCAATCCTGTTTTTCCCGGCTTTTTCTTCCTAAAATCCAGCGACGGGAAATATGAGGCTGATTCCTCCTGCGGGCAGGATTCACCTCATCCGGTCGAAATTCCTTTTTCCAGGGAGGGGGTGCATAAACAAAAAAGGAATGAGATTTTGTTTTGGGAGACAGAGGACTGAATTCCCCTACGCCAAAATTTTTCTGAGCACAGGTAAGTCCGACAGCCGCTACAATTCCTAAGCCCATTCCTACAAATCCAAAGCATCCGGCCAGAAAAATGAGAAGCACCCGGATCATCCGAATTCCAAAGGAAAAAGAAAAATCAGGAATGGCAAAGCTGGAAATTCCCGTCATGGCAATTACAATAATTGTCAAAGGACTGATCAGATTGGCCGATACTGCCGCCTGGCCTAAAATCAAACCGCCTACAATCCCGATGGTTCCGCCGATCACACCGGGCACTCTGATTCCTGCCTCCCGAATCAGTTCAAATGCGAACTCCATCAGCAGCATCTCCACCATAGCGGGCAAAGGAACATTTTCCTGGGTTTTGGCAATAGCGATCAAAAGCTCGGTGGGAATCATTCCTCTGTGAAAATTAACAATTGCCACAAAAAAGCCTGGTAAAAGAGCAGATGCGGAAACAGCCAATGCCCTTGTAAACCGGGTGACGGTTGCATATTGCCAGCGCATTTGGGCATCCTCCGGGGATTTGATCAGGTTCACAATCCCTACAGGCATTACCAAGGCTTCCGGCGTTCCCTCTACCAGCACTGCCACCCGCCCCTGGCATAAATGAAGGGCTACCGCATCCGGGCGCTCTGTGGCCAGCAGATTGGGCAGCAGCCGGAAAGGGCCGTCCTCTATCATCTGCTCCACCATGCCCGAACCGTATAAAAAATCACTGTTCAGACTGCTGATCCTCTTTTTGACTTCATCCACCAGGGCTGGATTGGTCAGTCCCTTCAGGTACATCACCGCACAAGGGTTTCTGTTAATGGTTCCAATCTGAATAAATTCCGTTATCAGGTCAGGACTGCGGACAATTCTTCTGATCAACGTGGTATTGGTGCGAATGCTTTCGGCAAAGGCCTCTTGGGAACCCTTAATACTGCTTTCGTTTTCCGCTTTCCCAACACTGCGCTTATCAAACCCCTTGGTTTCGCAAACATAAACCTGATCCACTCCATCCACAAATACAGCCGTATCACCGATTAAAATTCCCTCTTCTGCCACCGCCAGACGGCTGCTTTGCTGCATGGAATTGATTTGAATGGCATCTCCGAGCTGCTTTTTCAGATTACGCCCGGAAAACTCACCAAGCATCAAGGGCTTTAAAATAAACTCGTTCACCGTAGCTGACTTGACCATCCCGTCAATGTGAACCAAAAAGGCTTTTACGCCGTTTTTTAATGTAAATTCCCGCAGCACCATATCATTGTTTTCAGGAATGGAAAAACGGTTTTTCATCCACGTCAGGTTTTTTTCATACCTGGCCGATACCCTTCCGTCTCCTTGGGGCGCCTTGGGCAGATCATCCGGATACAAGGGCAGTGTAAAGGATTCCTGTTTTGCAGTGTTCTGATAGAGAAAAAATTTTTTTAAGGAAGAAAGAAAACGCAATCCAATCTCTCCTTTCAGAGAAGCTCTTACAGTATTGTCCTCCAAATTCCTCATTTTTATCCAAAAAAGCTGCATAAAATTCTCTCTGCTCTTGACTTTTTTTCATTTTGTGATATGATTAAATTACAGATGATTTGCACTTGAAAGGATGAGTATCATGAAAAAAACCTATCACATTTCCATTGCCGGTCTGGAGCGGGATTTACCGCTGTGCCCCATCAGTGATTCCCTGTCCATCGGGGCATTTATTATGTTTGGAGATGTAGAAATGACAAAGGTATGTGCTAAAGAGTTGCTGCGGCTGGCGCCTCCCCACGATATTATGATTACGGCAGAAACCAAGGGGATTCCGTTGCTGTATGAAATGGCAAGGCAGGAAAATGCGCCGGATTATGTTCTTGCCCGCAAGGCTCCCAAGCTGTACATGGAGGACATTGTTACCACAAAGGTTGACTCCATCACAACCGCCAACCAGCAAACCCTTTGCATTGGCCGGCGGGAAGCGGAGGCTATGAAGGGAAAGCGGGTGCTGATTGTGGATGATGTGGTCAGCACGGGAGAATCTTTAGCGGCAATTGAAACGCTGGTGAATCAGGTAGGGGGAAACATTGTCGGAAAAATGGCGGTGCTGGCAGAGGGAGACGCCGTTCATCGGAAGGATCTGATCTATCTGCAAAAGCTGCCCCTCTTTCATCCGGACGGAAGGGCAATTGAGGCATAGCCAAAATAAACAGATCACAAAAAAGGGAGCAGACAAATCAGTCTGTTCCCTTTTCATTTCTGATCACAATCAATGCAATCCTACACTGCCTAAAAGTCCTGTTCAATTTCCTGTAAATAGCGTTCCAGATTTGCTTTTCCCTTGGCAATAGCCGGAATACATTCCTCCCAGCCTTCAAATTCGATGGCCAAATAACCGTCATATCCGGCTCGCTTCAAAATACGCAGGCATTGCCGAACAGGAACAGCTCCCTGGCCGATGACAGTTCCTCTGAACCAGTTACCGCCCCGAGTCATATTGGTGCCCGGATTGTGAGAACAACCGCTGGAAATCAGCATATCCTTTGCATGCACATAGAAAGCATAGGGCGCCACCCGAGACACAGCAGCTACCGGATTTTCGTCAACGCAAAGGAAATTACCCATATCCACCAAAAGCCCGTAATTGGGGTGATTGACGGCGTTGAACAGCCGTTCCATCCGGTCACTGTCCTGGGCGATATAGCCGTGATTTTCACTGCAGGTTTTGATCCCCAGCCCTTGAGCATACTCCGTAATTTCCACAATATTTTTCACCATGGAAGGAAGCATCAGATCAAAGGAACGGCATTTTTCCCCTAACCGATAGCAAATATCGTGGCGCATCAAGGGAGAGCCCAGCTCCTTAGCGACCTGGAGCTGCCCCTTCACCCGGTTCAGCTCTGCCCGCTCCTCTTCCTCTGATTCATGATACAAATTCGCCCCGATGGCATAATTGGTTATTTTCATTCCCAGCTCATCCGCTTTTTTCCGGATTCTCCGGGCAGATTCAAGCTGCTGATCCAACGTAGGGTTGTCACAGGGAGTCAGCCCGGTGAATTCAATCGCCTCAAACCCTAACTCGTGAGCCTTTTCCACCGCCTGCTCCTGGGTCATTTCCCCTTTGCAAATCGCCTGCTGGAAGGAATATGAGCTTACTGAAAGCTTCATCATAATATCACCTCATGACCGGTAGCGGCAGATTGATAAATAGCATCCAGAATTTTCATAATGGTAACGCCGTCCTGAGCGGGAGCAATGCAGGGGGTGCCGTTTTCCACGCAGTCCACAAAATGATCCATTTCCGCCTCAAACATTCCTTTTCCGTTCTTCAGATTTGCCACCTGAGGAGTAACATCCACCATAAAATCGTTCATTTCCATATAGAATTTGGGATCTCCCACCAAGGAGGCTCCTCCCTTTGTTCCGAAAATTTCCTTAGATGTCACACCTTCGCCGTTCAGGCTGTAGCTAGTTTCCAGCAGCGTGACGGCACCGTTTTCATACCGGATCATGGCCACCGCCAGATCCTCTACATTGCAGGGATCATCCGGCTTGGCATCTTTGGGAATCCAACCCACGTTGGTCTTCAGATGTTTCCGGTTACCCAGCTGTTCAAAGGTAGCAGCATACACCGAAACAGGCTTGGGATTACCCATCAGATACCGGGTATGGTCGATCACATGAACACCCAAATCAATCACAGGGCCGCCTCCTGACAAGGCTTTGTTGGAAAACCATCCGCCAGGATTGCCGTGACGGCGGAGATAGGTTGCTTTGGAATAATAAATATCGCCGAAATAGCCCTGATCAATGAAATCCTTCGCCACTCTGGATTCATCGGAAAAACGCATTACAAAGCCAATCATCAAAAGCTTTTTGTTTTTTTCCGCAGCAGCAGCCATTTCCTCCGCCTCCTGGGCGTTAAAGGCCATAGGCTTTTCGCACAGCACATTCAATCCCGCATTCAAAGCGGTAATTGCACATTTGGCATGATTGCAGTTCCACACGCATACGTCAGCCGCATCCAGCTCGCATTCCTTTACCATTTCCTCTACAGAGGAATACCGTTTGTCAATGCCGTATTTATCTCCGAATTCCTGCAAACGATCCGGATTAATATCGCAAATCGCCGTTACCTTGGCATTGGGGTTTTTCAAATAAGCATCCATATGAACACTTCCAATATTTCCCGCACCGATCAATCCAATTCTAACCATTTTTCTCATCCTTTCGATTATAAATTCATTAAATTCCGTAAAAATGCCGCCGCTTTTTCGATATCCCCCTTAGGATTGTCTCCCACTTCACGCTCAATGGTCAAAAAGCCGTGATAGCCGATGGCCTCCAAGGCCTTTAAGTAATTGGGGAAATCCACAGAGCCTTCTCCCAAAGGAACCTCTTTAAAAGCAGGATCGTTCAGCATTTTATCCTCCTCCAGTCCGTAAATTACTTCGGGAGATTTATCCAGCAGCTTGATGCCATCCTTGGCATGGGTATGTACAATATAATCCTTCAAAATATCCACCGCAGCCACAGGATCGTCACCCGTTACCATAACCAGATTGGCCGGATCCAGATTTACCGCAACACCCCTGCTGCCCAGTGAATCCAAAAAGCCCTTCAGCACCTGAGCCGTTTCCGGACCGGTTTCAATGGCAAAATGAGCGCCCATATCATCCGCATAGCGGCACAGCTGACCGCAGGCATCCTGCATAATCCCGTAACGGGGATGCTTCGGATCGGGAGGCACAACGCCGATGTGAGTGGTCACAATATCGGTTCCCAGCTCAGCCGCCCATTCCATAATTTTCTTTGAGGTATCAATCAAGGAAGGGTTCAGCTCCGGATTGCCAAAGCCGTGCCCCAGATCACCGCAGACAGCAGACACCACAAGAGCGTTGGAGGCCAGCACATCCTTCAGCTCCCGTGTTTTTTCCTTGGTGATAACGCTCATGTCAAATTGTCCTCTTGCATAAATTTGAACCCCGTCGGCTCCCAGATCTGCCGCTGTTTTTAATGCAGTTTGATAATCTGTGCGAAAGGATTCCATCATGACGCCAATGGGAAATTTTTTCATACTACAACCCGCCTTCTATGTTTTTTATTTTGATCCAAAGAAACTCTTTACAAGGCAATTATAATATATTATAATAGAAATTGCAAGTGCTTTCTTGCTCAATTTTGGTAATATTGTGCTTTTGGAGGAAGAAAAATGGGTAATTATGAACGACATCGCTTTCAAGATGAAAGTCTGCCAGTACTTTTTCATCTGGATCATGTTTCCCGTCAAACGGGAGCACTCCCCCATTGGCATGAAAACATAGAATTGCTCTACTGTATTGCAGGACAGGGAGAGGCAGTGATTGATTCCCGCCCGGTTCCCCTACGGGAGGGAGGACTGACCATTGTAAATTCCAGCCGGGTTCACTATACAAAGGCGTTATCCGATCAGGTTAGTTATTATTGCCTGATTTTAGATTCCGCTCTTTTGGAGAAATTTGACCTCTATGTGGAGCAGCGGGAATTTACGGAATTTGTTACGGATGAAGAAATCAAAACTCGGTTTGAGCGGATTATACAAGAGATGAAGGATAAGCAAATTTGCTATGAGGCGGTTGTGAAGGGAGAAATTGCAGCTCTGATGGCCTATCTGTCCCGTCATTGTTCCTCCTGGCTCAAAACCGAAGGGAAAAACAATATGGTGAAGCTGGGAATGCAGTACATCAAAAAGCACTATCGGGAATCGATTTCTCTGGACGAGGTTGCCCGTGCAGCAGGATTCAGCAGATACTATTTTTGCAGAGGGTTTAAAAATGTAACGGGATACACTGTCAATGAATATTTGCAGTATCACAGATGCCGCGAGGCAGAGCGGCTGCTACGGGAAACCGACTGCACTGTATCCGACGCCGCCGTAAAATGCGGATTTGACGATGTGTCATATTTTACAAAAATCTTCAAAAAGCAAACAGGAACCCTTCCCTCTCATGTCAAAAAGGAAGGACACATATAATCAATCGGAACCGTTCAGAGAGGAATGCGTGATCCCTGTGGAGGGCTTATACACAGATGCAGAAACGGGAGAGCAGTTTTCCGGGGATGTTTCTCTGCCTCCCTTTGGATGCAGGGTGCTGCGCCGATAAACCCGGGGGGATTTTTGATAAAGCTTATGAAACACCGAGGAGAAATAATTGCTGTCCTCAAAGCCGCAGCGAGCGGCAATTTCGGTAATGGGTAAATCGGTTTCCTCCAGCAGTGCTGCCGCCCGCTGCATGCGCAGATTGGTCAGATATTCGTGAAACCCCACCCCCGCCTCCGCCTTAAACCGGCGGGAAAAATGTGAGGGGCTGAAGGAAAAATGT
>JAXEOR010000188.1:0-2273 GCA_034117945.1 Clostridia bacterium
TACAACGAGAAAAGGATAAAAGAGAAACTTGGGTGGATGAGTCCGGTACAATATCGGCTCAACGCCTTAGCTGCATAAAAATAGCGTAGCAGTCATAAAACTACTACGCTACAAAAAGTCTAACTTTTTGGGGTCACATCATTCCATTTTGATATCATTCCGGGGGCTTTTCTAACGAAAGGCTGTTTTACGAAAAATCTTGTACTGCATCAAAATCGAAAATTTTTGATTAGCTTCATAATACATCCTCCATAAATTCTGATTTTATTTTAGGCATACCACTTTTCTGTCCCCTGTTTGTTCCGGACAAAGGCCGGGCGTGTAGTACAGCGTGTCCTTTGTAATAAAAATCGCCTCAAAATCGCCCTGCTCTCTCCAGTATGCTGTTCCCTGCTCTAATCCCATCACATACAGGGCAGTGGACAACGCATCGCAAATCATGCCGCAGTCTCCTACCACTGTAACGGATAACAAGCCTGTATCCGCCGGCTGACCTGTTTTCGGATCTAAAATATGGTGGTATTCCCTGCCGTCCTGAATCATCCTCCTCTGATATCCTCCTGAGGTAATAACAGCCTGATCCTCCACCGCCAGGGAGCATGCATATTCCTTTGGCTGCTCCGGATCTGCCACCGCCACCTGCCACAAGCTGCCGTCCGGTTTTTTTCCAACGGTTTGCACATTCCCCCCAAGGGAAAGAATGGCGGATGTAATGCCCGCCTGCCGCAGTATTTGACACAGCCGATCCCCTGCATAGCCCTTGGCAATCCCCCCCAAATCCAAAAGGGTTCCGTTTGTGTTTACTGTGTTGTCCTTCAGACTTATTTTTTCATATCCAACCTGCTCCAGGGCTTGAGCCAACTCCGATTCTTCCGGCACACACATTTGCCCGTCATAAAAGCCCCAGGCATCCATTAAGGCTCCTACAGTGGGATCGAATGCGCCCTCTGTTTTTTCCGCAAGCTGCAAAGCGACGGACAAAATTTCTGCTGTTTCAGCAGACACGCTGCCCTCTCCCTCTTGATTGATTCTTGCTAACTCCCCTTCCCCTTTACGATCCAGCATGGCATCCAGCCGAAGCAATTCCTGTTGAGCCTGCTCCAGCGCCGATTCCGCAGAGGAACCATAGGCCGTAAGCTCCATATAGGTATCCATTGCAAACAAATTTTTATGGACTTCCCGGGATTGGGAACAGCCGGACAGTAAAAGCATCACCACCATCAGCCCCGCCATTCGTTTCATATGCAAGCCGCCTTTCCGAAATAAACAAAGTTTTTATAGAATTGATTCAGATTTTTCTATTTTTCCCATCTCTGATTCCAACGTTTCAAACAAAACATGGCGCACAGTCCTGTAAAGCAGCCCGTGATCATTCCCGCTACTGTCAGAATCGGGAGATAAGAAAACACCGCCCAAGACCCCGTTACTACGGCAGCCGCTGCCAGCTGTCCAGCATGGTGAGCGATCGCCCCCAGCATACTTACCGCCCAAAGCTGCTCCCTTGCGGCCGGAAACAAAACCGCCATCAAGACAAAACAAAACACCCCTCCTGCCATACTGTAAAGCAATCCAATGCCGCTTCCTGTTAGAATACTGCTCAGTAAAATTCGCAGAATCAGCACCTCGAAGGCTGATTTCCTGCCAAACAACACCATTGTCACAAGAGTAATGATATTGGCCAGACCAAGCTTCACTCCCGGAAGAGGAACAGGCGGCGGAAGCTGGCTTTCAATCGTATACAAAATCAAAGAAAGCCCCAGCAGGCAGGCCAGGGACGCCAACCGTCTGTTACTGCCCTCTTTCATCCGTTTCTCTCCCTTCAATCACAGCCACCAGCCTGTGAGGCAGGCAAACAATGGGCACACCCGCCCGCCTTACCGACCCCTGCTTCACGCAAAGCTTGTCCGGACAATCTGCTTGAGTAATCGAAACACTGCCGGAATCAATCACAATCTGGTTTTCCCCTCCCTGTTCCCCCTCCACCCGGATGGTTTTATGCTCTGTCACCGGAATTCGGTACAGCTCCTTCCCGTTTTGAGAAATAACTACAACTTGTCCGCTTTCTGTAGTATTTTGTGCCAGCCATATTCCGATGCAAAGCAGAAACAGCAAAATAAAGCCTGTGATCCAAATGATATTTTTTCCTTTCTTACCCATAACTTTCTTCCTCCGGCGGTTTCTTTGGAGCCTCATCCAGTTCATTGATGGAACATTGTTATCAAAATATATTATAACATTTTCCTCCCGGAAAAGCAAGGAAAAACAACTAGGAT
>JAXEOR010000189.1:0-3658 GCA_034117945.1 Clostridia bacterium
AATTTGAAGGTGAACGGCAGAAAGCTGGCTTATCAGACCTGGCATCATGTGAAAATTGTGATTGATACGGATACAGAGGAAACTCCCGGCTCAATTTCTTTTTATGTGAATGATGAAAAGATTGCAGAGGGCTATTCCAAAGCAGGAATCACTGTTGGAAATTTGGACGATTTTTCTTATCTTACCAGCTACAGCAACGGAGCAGGGGCCTTTCCTTATTTGATTGATAACATTAAGGTAACCGCCGTATCCGGTGTTTTATCCGATAAAACGGTGGTAACCTCCTCTGTTTATCAGGTGAGCGAGGATGCCATCAGCGGTGTTGAGGCGGGGACGGACGCAGCGGATGTGAAAGCGAACCTGACGCCGGCACCGGGAGCCTCCGGAGAACTCTACAGTGCTTATGATGCTGAAACAGGAATAGGGACAGTTCGGACAGGTGCGGTGCAGGAGGGTGACAAATATGTGGTAACCGCTCAGAACGGAACTTCCAAGGCCGTGTATACCGTTGTGTTGGTCAAAAACTTGCTGCCCTTTGAGCAGAATTTTGACAGCAACCTGGATCAGGTCACGTTAAACGGATTTACCACAGTTGTCCGGCCGGAGAATAACGCCGCAGCACCCTTTGAAGGCTATACGCCGAACGGCTCCAAAAACGGAGCAGCCCAGTCCTCTATGGAAAACGGGAAAAAGCTGAAAATTGATTTTGGCGGAGGAGCCACCGGTCAGCTGGTATTTGAGGGGCAGTTCCGCTATGAAGGACAGGAGGCTGCCAGCAGTGCCATTAAATTTTTTGATCTGTATGATAAAAACGGAAAATGTTTGCTGATGTTTACCATCGGAAATTCCTCCAAGGACGGTTTTAATGTTCGGCCGGTGCATAAAACAGCGGAAGGTACCGGAGTTACCAGTCCTATGGGAGGGTACCTGGCCTATCAAATTTGGCATACCTTAAGGGTGGAGATTGATACCGAGCGAGGCGTGATGAACGTATTCGTAGATGGGAATCAGTTGGTGACAGATGGTTACCCCTGGGGGACTGCCACAGCAGACAGCGTTGCCTATGTGGAAAGCTATCACAGTGCAGCCAATCATACCGTTCCGTTTCTCATTGATTGTGTAAAGCTATATGAAAATGATGTTGAAGATGAGGCAAAAAAGGACGCCACCGCCACCTCCAAGGTATACACAGTAGGGGAGGACAGCATCTCTGCCATTCCTGCCGGAACAACGGCAGCGGAGGTAGTGGGCAATATTACCGTCAGAGCAGGGGCTCAGATTGCTGTTTACAGTGATTATGCCGGAAAAATTCTGCGGGAAGGAGCGGTAGAGACAGGGGACGTGCTGGAGGTTACCTCTCCGGACGGCACTGTAACAAAACAGTATACCCTGCAGCTGCTGGTGATTCGCAGTGAATATTATGTAGCGCCCGATGGAGACGATGCTGCAGAAGGAAGCTTAGAGCATCCTTTTGCAACGCTGAACCAGGCCAAAAATGCTGTTCGGTCGGCCAAGGAAAGCGGTCAGCCTATGACGGTGTATTTGAAGGCCGGCGTTTATCCCATGACAGAGACGGTTGCTTTTGACGCCGGAGATTCCGGAACGGCTGACGCTCCGATTACCTATCGGGCGTACGGAGACGGCAAGGTAATTTTCAAGGGCTCCAAGCAGGTGGATTCTGCTCTGGTTACCAAGGTAACCGATCAGGCGGTGCTGAGCCGGGTAATCAGCGATTATGCCAAGGATAAGCTGGTGCAGCTGGATTTGAAGGCTGCGGGCATTATGGAAATTCCGGATATTCCTCTTGTGTACGGCTATGCCTACGGAGGCTATCGCCCTATGGAGGTGTATCTGAACGGCAGCGCTTTAAAGGAGGCCAGATGGCCGAACGGGAACACCTTCTTGCGGGTCACTGACACAGACGGAAAGCAAAACGGCTTTATGATGCAGTATGCCGATGAAACCAATCGAGCCGCTTTTTGGACAAAGGCTGCTGAGCAGGGAGATATTTACATTGGCGGAACACCGGGGCAAACTTATGCGTTTCAGCACATTCGCTTGGCAAGCATTGATCCGGAAAACAGAAAGGTGATTGCAGCCGGTTCTACCAATTATGTTCCCAATAAAACAAACGGCAAGTTCTATTTTGCTAACCTTTTAGAAGAAATTGATCTGCCGGGAGAAAGCTATCTGGATCGGGAAAAGGGCATTTTGTATTTCTATCCCAACTGCGATCTGAGCGGGGCGGAAATTGAGGTTTCTGTTTTTGATCAAACCGCTGTTACATTGACGGGCACATCCTATGTGAACTTTCAGGATTTGACCTTTTCCTATACCAGAAACAATATGATCAGTGCCAGCGGCGTGTCTCATATTACCATAGACGGCTGTGAGTTTTCCCATAACTCCTCCAATGCTGTCACCTTGAACGGAACAGACTGTACCATTCAGAATTGCCATATTTATGATCTGGGCGGTGCCGCAGCAACAGGAGCCATCCATCTGTCCGGGGGAGATCGGAAAACCTTAACGCCCTCCGGAAACAAGATTCTGAATAACCGGATGCATTTGGGCGACCGGGTGTATCAGGTGGGGCAGGCACCTTTGATCCGTGCCCAGGGTGTAGGACATGTGATTGAGCACAACGAGATTTATGACGGCTCTGCCTATGTGGTGCAGCTGCTGAGTGCCAATAACATTCAGTTTAATTATAACGAGGTGTATGATGCAGTGCGGATGTCCTCCGACGCAGGTGCTTTGACCTGGGGAAGAGATACCACATTGCTGGGCTTTGAAGTAAAGTATAATTATTTCCATAACATGGGCAATCCTCACGGGGGCGTGGGTCAACAGTCTATTTTCTATGACGACGGTGCTACCGGTCCTTATGCATACGGAAATATCTTTTATCGGGGTTCTTTGACTGCCAATGAGATTCCTTCTAACAGCAACAACTATTCTGCCGTGAAAACAAACGGCGGACGGTACGGTGTGTTTGAAAATAATGTGTTTGTGGAAAGCTACGGCGCCGTTTATTTCCAGCCCTGGAACAGCCCTGCTAATAGATGGTGGAAATATGTGAACGATGTATACAGCAGCGGAAGTGCCAATATGTTTCAAAAAATGACGGCTGTGGATTTCTTTGGAGATACCTGGAAAACGTATTACAAGGACACCCAGTGGGCACCCCTGTGGGAGCATTTTGATGAGGAAAGCCATCTCCAGGCGCAGACATTTTTCATTGCCGGCAATACGGCTGCTCTGGATGAATTGGCGGCAAAAAAAGAAAATGGAGCCTCCAATGTATTCCAAAATAACGTGGTAGTGAATGTGACCATTCCCCAAAACAGCGGGGAAGGCTTTACCGGAAACGGTATCGGAAGCAATACCTACCGCAAAAACAGCGATAAGCTGAGCAGCGGTGCTTCTATTTTTACGGAATACGGAAAGGATTTCAGTCTGACGGAGGAAGGTCTGCGTGAGGTGAAAAAAACCATTCCTGCCTTTGAAAACATTCCTACCGATCAGATCGGCCTGCAAGCGTACCAAAGAGGCGAGCAAACCTTGTATGTGGGCGGCAGGGCACCTTCTGCTTCCAGCTTGACCTTGTCCGGCAGCACCAAGCCGGGAGGCGTGATGACGGCTGGGTATCGTTATT
>JAXEOR010000190.1:0-7260 GCA_034117945.1 Clostridia bacterium
CTGAGAGGGCTGATACCGAGGGGCTGCGCCCTTGATAAAATAATCATATTTGGTGAAGCACACCACTGCCAAAAACAGACAGCACAAAAAAACTGCAGCCGGGCCCGGACGATACCGCCTTATGCCGTACATCATCCCCCCGGCCAAAGCGAACCAGGCCGCCACACCCCAAAAGGTAAACCGGCTGAACAAAATTTTATACCAGTAAAGCCCCCAGGTATGACACAAATTTGCGTCAATCCCCGAAAGATCCTGCCCGTACCGAACATAAGTAAACAAGGCCAGCCAGGCAAATACAATCGGAACATAACCCCAGCAACGTTTTTTCAAAAACGCCGTCATCCCCAGCAGCAAAATTCCACCCAAGGCAAACTCATTGTAGCGGCCGTACAAAATATGATCCGGCTTTTCGTGATGGTTCATAAACACCGCCGACAGTACCATGGTACACAAAAAAACAGTCATAATAAACCACAAAAACGGCGCTCCGGTTTTTCTCAGCCGCCGAACGCCGTACCAAACTCCCAAAACCGCCACCCCAAAGGTGGACAACACTAAATAATAGCCCTGGGATAACCATGTGGAAAGGGTATTCCAAAGTCCACGAACAGTGAACAGGCCTATCACCTGCTCTCGCAAATGAGCACCGTTCAAAGAATCGGTTCCTGCCAGATAGAAAATGCCCCAAATCAATCCCGCCGTAGCCAGAACACCGCAGCAGGACAGAACTTTCTTTTTCCAAGGAGTATGCCAAAAATAAGCGCATAGAGCCGTTGCCGTTCCCAGCACCGCAGCCATTCCTCTTCCATGGCTGGCCACCAGCCAAACGCAGCACATCGCCGTGATTATCCAATATTTTTTCCCTTTGCCCCATCCGGTTACCGCCCACAGCAGCACTGCATACAAAAAGGCCAGCCAAACCTCGCAAAGGGCCAGATTGCCGTAAAGCAGCCAGGAGGGATAAAGCCCGGCAGCCACAGCCGCCA
This sequence comes from Clostridia bacterium, assembly GCA_034117945.1. Classification (GTDB taxonomy): domain Bacteria; phylum Bacillota; class Clostridia; order HGM11514; family HGM11514; genus SIG438. Next base: position 987 of record JAXEOR010000190.1, read on the forward strand.
GCCATCTGCTCTTTCCTTCCAGCAGCCCCGTGCGTCCCAGAATGCTGTAAAAAAGCACCGGAAGAGCCGCCCCCAGCAAACAATTGATAAGAATGACGGCCTGATAAGCCGTTTCCAGATGATCGGTCACCGCAAACACAGGAGCCAACAGCAGCCCGTAGCCCGGAAGATACCGCCACACCTCACCGGGCGTTCCGGACAAGGTTCTGGCCCAGCCGATATAACCCGCCTCATCCGGATAAATCAAAGGAGAAACAGCCCCCCGGGTCAGCAAAACCCAGACGGCAAAAAAAGAAACATATAAAAGAAGGTGGATTCGATATTTTTTCATAGCTTCTCCCCTCCATGTTCCAAAAAGGCAGCTCTGTTTTCTTTTCGTTCTTTTATTCTGACCAGCTTTCTCCCTGGGCTTTTATCCATTCGTCCACCGCTCCCGCCACTGCAAGACTAAACGCATCAGGAGTAAACACCCGCTGGATCACCCGTTCTGCTGCCTCGGGAGTGATCCCGTCAATCAGAGATAAAATTTCCTCCTGGGTTTTCACGCCCCCCTCCAGCAGCATCCCTTTTCCCAAATGACTCATTCTGGAGGAGGTGGATTCCAAGCCCAGCAAATACCCTCCCGCCAGCTGTTCCTTACTGGATTCAATCTCTTCCCGGCTCAGTCCTTCCTGCCGCAGCAGTTCAATTTCCTGTAGCATCAGCTCCACCGTCTGCCGGGTATTTTCCGGACTGACTCCTGCGCTGATGACCAAAAGGCCTGATGCTTCGTGACAAATAGGGTACGACCCGATTGAATACGCAAGTCCTTTTTCTTCCCGGATCTTTTGAAACAGCCGGGAGCTCATGCTGCCTCCGAACACAGTGTTAACTGCGAGAAGGGGATAAAGCTCCGGATCCATCCGGGAAACGCCCTCCAGCCCCAATGCCAGCTGGGTTTGCTCCGCCTCTTTTTCCTGGTAGGAAATGCCGCTGTGAAATACCATAGGACAAGGCGGAAAGGAAGGCAACCAAGGGGGGAATTTCTCCTTCATCCGCTTTTCCAAAAGAGAAATCACATGAGACAGCGTAAAGCTGCCTGCAATGGCAAACACCATATTCTCCGGATGGTAAAACCGCTCCAGATATCCGGCTAATTCCTCCCGATTCAGCCGATTAACGCTTTCCAGGGTACCTAAAATCGGCCTGCCCGCCGGACAGTCTCCCCAGGTTCTGGAAGACAGCAAATCCCCAACCAGCTCCTCGGGGGAATCCTCATACAAGCTGATTTCCTCTCCAATCACTTTCTTTTCCAGCGCAATATCCTCTGCCGCCAGCCGAGAATGAAACAGCATATCGCATAGCACATCCACCGCTGTCTCAATCTGCCTGTCCAAGGTTTTCACATACACGCAGGTATATTCATCTGACGTAAAAGCGTTCAGCGTTCCTCCCGTCCGGTCAATGGCCTGTACCAGCTGGCAGGCACTTCTGCGCTCTGTTCCCTTAAACAGCATGTGCTCAACAAAATGAGAAATCCCGTTTTGTTCCGCTGTTTCCGTCATCCCTCCCGCTCGGATAAAAAACCCGGCGGTGACCGACTTGACCTGAGGCATCACCTCAGCCCCGATCCGCAAGCCGTTGGATAAGGTGTAAAACTGATACATCCCGCTCACTCCCAGTCTTAAATCACTGATCTCCGGCCGGTATTCTGCCGAATAAAAACAAACCGGCTGGCGGAAATCATACGTTATTTCACCGCAGCCGGTCTTAAGAATTCTATTATTCCGCTCTTATTCCTGTGCCGGCAGAGCGTCTTTTCTGGACAGATTGATTCTGCCCTGCTTGTCAAATTCAATCACCTTAACCACAATTTCGTCGCCCTCGGCAACAACGTCCTCCACCTTTTCCACCCGTTTGCGATCCAGCTTAGAGATATGCACCAGACCTTCCTTACCGGGCAAAAATTCCACAAAGCAACCAAAAGGCATCAGCTTAGTCACCTTTCCGGTATAAATATCGCCCACCTGGGGATCCCGGGTAACATCTGTGATCATCTTCACCGCTTTTTCGCCGGAGGCCTGATCGGGAGACGCAACATACACAGTTCCGTCCTCCTCCACGTCAATGGTGGCGCCTGTTTCCGCAATAATTTTCTGAATCATTTTGCCGCCCGGGCCAATCAAATCACGGATTTTATCCACGTCAATCTTCAAGGTGGTAATCTTAGGTGCATAAGGAGACAGATGATCTCTGGGTTCACTGATCACAGGCAGCATTACCTCGTCCAGAATATAATATCTGGCGTCTCTGGTCTTTTCCAGTGCTTCCTTGATAATTTCCTTGGTCAGACCGTGAATTTTAATATCCATCTGAATGGCGGTAATTCCCTTTTTGGTTCCCGCCACCTTAAAGTCCATATCGCCGTAAAAATCCTCTAAGCCCTGAATATCAATCATGGTCAGGTAATCGTCCTGATCTGTGACCAGACCCACAGAAATACCGGCTACCGGGGCTTTGATCGGCACGCCCGCCGCCATCAGCGCCAGGGTGCTGCCGCAAACGCTGCCCTGAGAGGTAGAACCGTTAGAGCTTAACACCTCGGATACCAGCCGGATGGCATAAGGGAACTCGCTCACCGGAGGAATCACAGGCTCCAGCGCCCGCTCTGCCAGTGCGCCGTGACCGATTTCCCGGCGGCCGGGGCCTCTGGAGGGCTTGGTTTCACCCACAGAGTAGGAGGGGAAGTTATAGTGATGCATATACCGCTTGCTTTCTTCCTCATCCAGTCCGTCCAGACGCTGAGCGTCCGCCACAGGGCCTAAGGTGGCAAGGGTAAGCACCTGAGTTTGTCCTCTGGTAAACATCCCGGAGCCATGGGTTCTGGGAACAATGTCAATCTGTGCATTTAAGGGGCGGATCTGGTCAATTTTCCGGCCGTCTACCCGTTTATGATCCACCAGCAGCCATCTTCTAACAATGGCCTTTTGGATTTTTTCAAATACCTCCCGGACTTCCCCTTCTGTCAGCTCCGGATACTTGTCTGCCAAATGCTCCATGGTTTCTGCAATCACAACCGCCAAAGCATTGTCCCGCACGGTTTTATCATCGGTGTCCAGCGCCTGCTCAATTTTTTCCTGAGCAAAGGCCTTCACGTCCTCATACAGTCCTTCATCTATCGTTTGCGCCTCGTAGGTAAACTTAGGCTTTCCGACTGCCTCCACAATGGTTTCAATAAAGGAGCAGATTTTTTTGATTTCCTCATGGGCAAACAGGATCGCCTGATACATATCCTCCTCGCTGACCTCCTGAGCGCCCGCTTCAATCATCACCACCCGTTCCTTGGTTCCCGCCACCGTCAGCTGCAGCACACTTTTTTCCCGCTGCTCCACGGTAGGATTGATGATAAACTCCCCATCTACCATGCCCACAAACACACCGCCGATGGGGCCGTCAAAGGGAATATCGGAAATAGAAATGGCGATAGAGCTGCCGATCATCGCGGTAATTTCAGGAGAATTGTCCTGCTCCACCGATAAAACCAAGGAATTCACCGTCACGTCGTTTCTCATATCCTTGGGGAACAGAGGCCGGATGGGACGATCAATCACACGGGAGGTCAGAATGGCCTTTTCAGAAGGCTTGCCCTCTCTTTTTTGAAAGCTGCCCGGAATTTTTCCCACTGCATACAGCTTTTCCTCATAGTCTACGCTCAGGGGAAAGAAATCAATCCCTTCCCGAGGGGCTTTGGAAGCGGTCGCCGTTGAAAGCACCACCGTATCCCCGTACCGCACCAGGGCGGAACCATTGGCCAGCTGAGCCATTTCGCCTGTTTCCACCACCAGCGGTCTGCCCGCCAGGGTGTAAGAAAATGTTTGTTTCATAGAAATGATCCTCCTTTAAAATAATATAGAAGGAATTTCATTGGTCTTTAGCACTTAGATGGCAGCTCTTTTGCAGAAAAAAACGGTCATCTAACTGCTAAATATCCAATAAAATTCCATTTCAGTAACTGAACAAAAAGGCGGCCGGGGAAGAACAGCTCTCCCCCTGCACGCCTTGCCTCGGACTACTTTCTCAGGTTCAGTCTGTTGATCAGCGTACGATATCTTTCGATATCCTTGTCCATCAGATAGTCCAAAAGACCGCGTCTCTGTCCAACCATCTTCAGCAAGCCCCGTCTGGAATGATGATCCTTTTTGTGGCTTTTCAGATGCTCGTTCAGATGGTTGATCCGATAGGTCAACAGCGCCACCTGCACCTCGGGAGAGCCGGTGTCTCCCTCATGGGTTTTGTACTCGTCAATAATTGACTGCTTGATTTCCTTTGTCATCACTGCATTCCTCCATTTTATTTATTGTCCCACAGCACAGAATACGGCCGGAGTGTTCCCCGCATATTCTGAGGATAACCCCGTAATCCGAGCAAAGGGATAGATATATTTTACCACAAAATCTGTTCTTTGTAAATACCTAAAATATAATTTTCTAAAAAACTCTCTTTTTATTTTGCACTTTTTTTCATTTTTCAGTCATACTTTTATGTTTTTCAGCCATTCGTTCCCCAGTGAAGAAAGTCAAAACCGCAGTGACCGAGAACCTCTTTTGCAATCAGCATAGCACCGATCTGATTGGGATGAATACGATCCCAGGCAATATAAGAGGAATGACGGAACTGAAAATAACGGTCAAACATAGCCTGCAAATCCACCAAAACGCAGCCGTATTTCTGCGCCAGGTTCTTGCAGACGACGCCGTATTCATCCATTCTGGCACGCAATGCATCCTGCTGGCTGGGCTCCATATAATAAGGTGTGAGCAGAAACATTCCCTTCACCTTGTCCTTGGTGCGAAGAATCATTTGCTCCACATTGTCCCGGTATTCCTCCGGCGTTACAAAGGACTCAGCGGGACTGTCAAACTGGCGCAGCACATCATTGATGCCGATACAGATGCTGACCCACTGAGGACAGGGCTCCATCACATCCCGGTCCCACCGCTGCAGCAAATCCCGACTGGTGTTTCCGGAAATACCGGCATTGACGATCCGCAGTGCCAGCTCCGGATAGGTGGACATCAGAAGGTTTTCCGTCATTCGCACATAGCCGAAGCCAAGGCTGTCAAACAGCCCCTCCCCCACAGGATTCTGGCTGCCCATATCGGTAACGGAATCTCCCGCAAACACAATTCTGTCTTTTTCTTCAAATATCATTAGGTTACTCCCCCTTTATGGTTTCTTTTGTCCGTGATTATATCACAGCCCTTTGGAAAAATCAACCCCGCCCAAAAATTTTTTCAAAAATCCGGGATAAGGCCTCAGGCAGACGATCCAGATCAATGCCGGAATAATTGATCAAAATGGTAGCGGTGTCGGCAGGTGTTTCGCTGTAATCAGACAGACACCGCACCAGTACCCCCGCCTCTGCCGCCCGCTGCTTAATCTCAGCGTCTGACAAATCGGTGTGCAGCTTTACCAGAAAATGAAGCCCCGCATGCTCCTCCAGAATCTGTCCCTTCAGACTGCTTTGCCTTACCGCATCCACCGCTTTGGCACGGCAATCGTTATAAAAATTGCCCATTCGGTTCAAATGCTTTTCAAAATAACCCTCCCGAAGAAACAGAGCCAAAGTCATCTGCTCAAAAATCGAAACGGGACAGGAATAAAACCCCAGCCGCTGATGAAACTGCTCCAGCAAAGAGGGAGGAAGCACCATATAGCCAATACGAATGGAAGGTGCTAAGGTTTTGGAAAAGGTATTCATGTAAATCACCCGCCCCTGGGTATCTGCACTTTGCAAAGTGGGCAGAAGACGGCGGCCAAAGCGGAACTCGCTGTCATAATCGTCCTCAATCAGGTATTTCCCCTGTTCTGCCCAGTGAAGCAGCTGATAACGTCTGGCAGCGGTGGTCACAATCCCGGTGGGATAGTGATGAGAAGGAGACAGATGGGCGGCGACGGCATCTGTTTGCTCCAGAGCCTGCACAGACATTCCCTGCCCGTCCAGGCTCACCGGGATGCAGGTCACGCCGTTCGCCTGATACACCCGGCGAATTTTTCCGTGACCGGGATTTTCAATGGCGATCACACTGTCCCGCCCCAAAAGATGAACCACCAGCTGATATAAGTATTCCGTCCCTGCCCCTACAATAATTTGCCGGGGAGAGACCGTCATGCCCCGAAACCGATATAAGTGCCGGGCAATTGCCTCCCGCAGAGCCGGTTCCCCCTGAGGATGCAAAGGCCCCAGCAGACCGGAATCCCCCTCGCTCAATACCCGCCGCATCAGCCGCGACCA
>JAXEOR010000191.1:0-7381 GCA_034117945.1 Clostridia bacterium
AACCGTATTCCCCGCCTTCCCGCTCCAGGCGGCGCAGACGGACAGAATAGGCCTCCTCTGTTTGCAGTCTTTCCCGCATTCGCTCGAGCCCCGCCTCGGCATACAGCATAGCCCGATCGTCAGGATGCACCCATTTCTCCCCAAAGGTTCTCAGACTGACGGAATAGGATTCGGGTATTTTTCGGCTTCTGTTCGGCAAAACCAGTGCCCGCTGGTTTTCCTTTCGCCGCAGATAGATCAAATCGTTTTGCAGATCCACCCGCCACAGGGCATAATAATCCTGGCTCAGGGCATAAATCATATCCAGATGATCCCGGTTCTCCATGTGCAGCTTTTCCTTTGCACTGCGATATTTCTCCTGCAAGCTCTGCTGGGACTGCTCTAACTCCTGAATCCGCAAATACTGACCTGTAATATTTTTATAAATGCCCACTGCCAGATCAGTGGGTTGACCATGATTATCAAACACCGTTTGCAGCATCATCTCATAAACATATTCCCTGCCCGCCGTATCGGTCAGCTTCACCACGCCGCCGGCTTCCTTTGCACCCTGTATAATCTCTTCATAAATGCGGATATATTCCGCCTCTGTATCCTTGGATACAATACTGCCCTTTTTTACAATCTCATAGGGAACGCCGGGCTGTTTCTCCAGCACGTTAAAATTTCTTGCCATCCATTCATCGCAGTACACGGTTCGTTCCTTCCGGTTGTAGGTAAACACCAGATTTTCCGCCTCCTTGGCGGCGATCTGGAAGGCCTTAATGCTGGTGGTCAGCCGTTCCTGAAGCTGCACCCGCTCTGTAATATCCATAATGGCACCCTGAAAAAAGGGTTTTCCCATTCCTTCAATATAATCTGTCCGATCCTCCACCCAAATATAGCCGCTTTTGGCCTTGATACGATACTCAAAGTATAGCCCGTCATGACGGATGGAGGCCATATTTTTTTCACCGCTGAAAAGCTTGTTCCAGTCATCGGGATGAATCATATTTTTAAACTTATCGTCAAACAAATCCTTGATCTCCTGGCGGGTGTATCCAAGCATATTTAAAAACTTGTTGCTGACAAACAAAAAATCGTAATCCGGCATGTCTGCACAGCGGTGATACCCAACAGGAACGGTATTGTTTAAATACTGCAGCTCCCGATTCTTTTGCTCCAGCTCCTTCACGCTCTGCTGCATGTTCAGCTGCTGCTCCATAATTCCGGTAATATCCAGCCGAAAGCTTAAAATAGCCCGGCGATGCTCCTGGGTTTCAATCACCTTGCTTTTGTCCAGCACCCAGAACAGGCTCCCGTCCCGGCGGGGCATCCGATAGGTGGAAGTATATTCCCTGCCCAGGGAATACTGCTCCCATTTTCCCCCAAACAAAAGGGCAAAATCCTCGTAGTAAACGGTATTCATCACCTTGCCCTGAATGGCAACGGAAAATTCCTCATAGGAATCATATCCCATCATGCCATACAGTTCCCCGCTGGCAAAACAAAGAGGAAACCCTTTTTCGCAATAGCTGCAAATAATCCCCATCGGAAACAGTTCCGCCAAAAAAGAGGCCGCAGCCAAATGGTTTTTCCCCGGATCTCCGGCAGGATATCCGTTTTCATCCAAAACCCCAAGCTCTGTTAAATGCTCTAAAAATGCCTTATTGTCATGAATTTGCTTTGAATTCATCCTTTTTCTCCCTCTTTACTTCTTCTCTTTCTCTCTTTTTATATCCTTCGTTTTGCAAAAGCAGACTATCACCATGCATTTCAAATGTTCTTTTCAAAAAAAACTGATTTTTATAAAACAATCCAGTTAAATTATACCATTTTTCGTGCCATTTTGTCAATATGATTCGCAAGCTCCCCGTTAATATGCCGTTAATATACCGTTAATGATCCGTAAATTTTTTTGGAAAGTCCCATTTTGGCGCATTAATAAAGCAAAACCCCTCCTAAAAAGGAGGGGCAAGACCGCTGATTTTGACTTTGTCAGCGGTCTGAGGACAGCCAAATGCCGCCCTTCAAAAATTTTATTTTGTATTAAAACAAATCCTGCTGGCCGATCACACGAATCCCCTCTGCCGTCAAAGCGGTTTTGGCGGTTTCGTTGTCGTTCACACGGAAGACCATGGTCGCCTCCTGCTCTTTCCGGGATAAAAACGCATAGGTATACTCCACGTCAACCCCATGCTCAGACAGCACGCTCAGCACCTTTGCCATGCCGCCCGGCTGATCGGTGATCGCCACCGCCAGAACCTCTGTGGCAATTGCAGTATAGCCCTTTTCGTTCAAAACGGTCAGCAGCCGGTCAGGATGCTCCGCAATAATTCTTAAAATTCCAAAATCCTGTGAATCTGCAATGGAAACCGCCCGTAGATTGACGCCCTTTTCTCCCATCCACTGGGTCACCTCTGCCAGCTGCCCCATTTTATTTTCCAAAAAAATTGAAATTTGCGTAACGCTCATCATGCTCCCGCCTTTCTTCTATCATTTTATTAATCATGCAGCTTTCTCTTGTCCACAACCCGAACAGCCTTGCCCTCGCTTCTGACAATGCTCTTGGGAGGAACCAGATGCATTTTGGGATTGATCCCTAGCATGGTTTTGATTGCACCGGCCAGGCTTTGCTCCTTTTGCTCCAAATCCTTCACGGTATCGGAAAATTGTCCAGCATTCAGCTCTACATAAATATCCAGCGTGTCGGTATTGTGCTTGCGGTCCACCTCAATCCGATAGTTGGGAGAATAGCCCTGCTCCAGCAGCACCGTTTCGATCTGAGAGGGGAACACATTCACTCCACGGATGATCAGCATATCGTCGCTTCTGCCCATAGGCTTGCTCATTTTGATAAAGGTTCTGCCGCAGGAGCATTTTTTCCGGCTGAGAACACAAATATCCCGCGTGCGGTACCGCAGCAGAGGAAAGGCTTCCTTGGTGATGCTGGTAAAGACCAACTCTCCCTTTTCCCCTTCCGGGAGCACCTCGCCTGTGTCAGGATCGATAATTTCCGCAATAAAATGATCCTCATTGATATGCATTCCGGTTTGCTCCTCACATTCAAAGGAAACCCCCGGGCCGCTGGTTTCGGTCAATCCGTAGATATCATAGGCCTTAATCCCTAAGGAACGCTCGATATCCCGGCGCATCTCCTCCGTCCAAGGCTCCGCACCAAAAATACCGGCCTTCAGCTTGATATCATCCGGCGTTAAGCCCATATCATGCAGGGTTTCGCCGATGTAGGCTGCGTAAGAGGGGGTGCAGCACAAAATGGTAGAGCCAAGATCCCGCATAAATTGAATTTGTCGCTCGGTATTGCCCGAGGACATAGGCAGAGTCAGACAGCCCACCTTGTGAGATCCACCATTTAAGCCGGGGCCTCCTGTGAACAGGCCGTACCCATAGCTGACGTGGCACACATCCTCCTTGGTGCCCCCTACCGCCATAATCGCTCTGGCGCAGCAGTCCTCCCACAAGTCAATATCGTGCTGGGTGTAAAAGGCCACAACACGCTTTCCGGTGGTACCGCTGGTAGACTGAATTCTCACGCAGTCTGCCAAAGGCTTCGCCAGCAAGCCGTAAGGATAGGCCTCCCGCAAATCATTCTTGGTCAAAAAGGGCAGCTTATGAAGATCGTCCACCGACCGAATATCCTCCGGCGCAACTCCCTTTTCCTCCATCATTTTACGGTAATAGGGTACGTGATCATACACATGTCTTACCTGCTTGACAAGGCGCTCGTCCTGCCAAGCCCTGATTTGTTCCGGAGAAGCACATTCGATCTCCGGCTGATAATAATTTCCCATGGGTCTGTACCTCGCTTTCTTAAACTGATTCATATCCCAAAGCAAATGCTTTTTGATTCACTTCTAAAAACTTTTGGGGGACGGTAGCGGTCAGTGCTGCTTCAAACTGTTCCCGCTTCATGGGGGAATGGGCGGCAAACACTCCCATCAGAACCACATTGACCGCCTTTACGGTACCGGCCTGACGGGCTTTTTCCAAAGCGTCCACCGTTACGGTATGAATTCCCTTATCCCGCAGAGTTTGCAAAATATTTTTCGGATATTCCATAGCGCCCGTGATCACCGGCATAGGATCCTTTTGCTGGGTGTTCACAATTAAGGTTCCCTCCGGCTTAAGATACTCAATCCAGCGATAGGCCTCCAGCTCCTCAAAGGCCAGAATCACATCTGCGCCGCCCTTTTCCACGATGGGAGAATAGACCTGATCGCCGTACCGGACGTAAGTAACCACGCTGCCGCCCCGCTGGGACATTCCGTGCACCTCAGATACCTTCACGTCATATCCGGCGGAAACGGCGGTATTCCCCAACAGCCTGCTGGCCAGTAGCGTTCCCTGGCCGCCAACCCCTACGATCATAATACTGGTTGTGTTATTTGACATTGTTCTGTTCCTCCGTTCCAATTGCTCCAGGCTTGCAGACTCTTTGACACAGACCGCAGCCGTTGCACACCGTTTGATCAATCACCGGCCGGCCGTTCTTCAACGAAATGGCCGGGCAGCCAATTTTCATGCACATTTTACAATTGACGCATTTGCTCTCCCTAATGGCAATCGGTCCGGGGAAACGGACGTTTTTCAAAAGAGCACAGGGGCGGCGGGCAATGATCACCGACGGCTCCCGAGCCGCCATTTCTTCTTTGATTGCCTGCTCCAGACCTTTTAAATCAAAGGGATCCTCCACTCTCACCCGGCGAATCCCCAGGGACTTACACAAGGCCTCCAGATTGATTGCGGTGGTCTGATCACCCTGTAGGGTTTTGCCGGTGGTGGGGTTTTGCTGATGCCCCGTCATGCCGGTAATGGAATTATCCAGCACAATCACCGTTCCGGTGGACTGGTTATACACCATATTCACCAGGCCGGTAATGCCGCTGTGGGCAAAGGTGGAATCCCCCAAAATGGCCACGGTGTTTTCCCCAAAGGCAGGGTCTGCTTTTTCCATGCCGTGCATCATGCCGATGCTTGCTCCCATACAAACGCAGGTATCAATGCTTTGCATGGGCGCCAAAGCCCCCAGGGTATAGCAGCCAATGTCCCCGGTCACATGAACCCCCAGCTTTTTCAAGGTGTAATGAACACCTCTGTGAGGGCAGCCGGCGCACATCACGGGAGGCCGGACAGGAAGAGGCTCCTCAATCCGGAAGGTTTCCGTCTTGGTTCCCAAAAGGGCAGAGGCAATCAGCTCAGCGCTGTATTCTCCCTCCAAGGGCAGCAGCTCTTTTCCCTTCACCTGCAGACCCAACTCCTTACAAAACTCCTCGATCACAGCGTCCAGCTCTTCGATCACATAAACCGTTTCATACTTGGCACAAAATTGCCTGATCTTTTCTGCCGGCAAGGGATAGGTCATCCCCAGCTTTAACACACCGGCCTCAGGCAGCGCTTCCTTCACATATTGATAACAGGTTCCGGAGGTAATCACGCCCATAGAGCCTGCCCCCTCCTCGATCCTGTTAAAGTCCGCAGTTTCTCCCAGCTTCGCCATATCCCGCAGGCGCTGCTCCACCAGAGGATGGCGCACCTTAGCCATGGCGGGCATCATCACATACTTTCCCGGATTTTTCTCATACTCCCGATTGGGAAGCTCCTGCCGGTCGCACAATTCCACCAGGCTTTGAGAATGAGCCACTCTGGTGCACAGGCGCAAAATCACGGGAGTATCATAGGTTTCAGAAAGAGTAAAGGCCAGCTTGGCAAACTCTTTGCATTCAGCACTGTCCGAGGGCTCCAAAACCGGAACTTTGGCCGCCTTTGCCACTCTTCTGGTATCCTGCTCGTTTTGACTGGAGTGCATTCCGGGGTCGTCCGCAACCACCAGCACCAGGCCGCCGTTTACGCCGGTGTAGGAAGCGGTATAGACCGGATCTGCCGCCACGTTTAAGCCAACATGCTTCATGCAGGAGGCGGCTCTTGCCCCCGCCACGCTGGCGCCTACGGCAGTTTCCACCGCCACCTTTTCGTTGGGCGCCCATTCTGCATAAATTTCGTCATATTCTGCCGCAAATTCTGTAATTTCAGTGCTGGGGGTTCCGGGATAGGAGGAAACGACCTTCACGCCCGCTTCATAAAACCCTCTGGCCACAGCCTGATTTCCTAATAAAATCTGTTTCATGGATGTTTGGTTCCTTTCTATATAAGATACCTTTCTTTCTACTATACTACAAAATGAAGGAATTGTAAACCGTTTTTGACAAATTTATTTCTTTTTCGCCATGATTTTTGGGCACAATTGTTCAATGGGACAATGAAGACAATCGGGATTTTGTGCCTTACAGAAGGCACGGCCGTGAAACACCAGCGTATGACAAAACCTGGTCTGGTAATCCTCCGGAATGACCTTTTTCAGCTCCATTTCAATTTTCACAGGATCCTTTTGCTTGGTTAGCCCCATTCGGTTGGAAAGGCGGATGCAGTGGGTATCCACTACAACAGAGGGCAGACCGTACACATCCCCCAGAATAATGTTGGCGGTTTTCCGCCCCACTCCGGGCAGGCGAGTCAGCTCCTCCATGGTGCCCGGCACCCTGCCTCCAAACTCATCCCGCAGCATCTGACAGCAGCCGATGATATTTTTGGCCTTATTCCGAAAAAAGCCTGTGGAGCGGATATAGCTCTCCAGCTCGGCCTGATCGGCCTGAGCGAAGGCGTCGATGGTGGGATAACGCTCAAACAGCGCCGGAGTGACCAGATTCACCCGAGCATCGGTACATTGAGCGGCCAGCTGGGTGGCAATCAGCAGCTCGTGAGGCTTTTCAAACTCCAGCGAACAGCAGGCGCCCGGATAGGTTTGCTCAAAAATCGGCCGGACAGCAGCCACAAAGGCTTGTTTTTTGTTCATTGACCAAAACTCCCTTCAAAAACTTGCGTATGAAAACGAATCAAGCTGATGTTGCCTCCAAAATTCGATTCATTTCTTATAAGTTTATCACATTCTCAATGCAATGTCAATTTGGTATTTTCAAGAAAATGAAACCCGGATCACGTCGTCCGACCATTGTTCGTCCCAGCCGCATGCCGCAATACAGATTTCCTCGGAAACGTCATAGTCCTTTACCGGCGGCAGCGTTGCCCCGACAGACCAGTCCCCCAATAGTTTTACCTGACTTTCCCGAGCCGCCCACAAACGAGTGAAGGCTCTGTCCCGCTCCCGCCCCGGGAGCATTTTTTTAAGGTCGGCGGCATCCTCCGGCGAAAAGCACCGTTTGGCAACTTTGGGAAGATATTCTGTGATTTGCTGCACATCCGCCCCCACCGGAGCGTCTCCCAAAGCGCACACGGCCCACTCTCCCGAATGAGACAGGCTGAAAAACAGCTCCGGCGCCATTTCAAAATAGGGCTTTCCTGAGGGAGCCACCCGATAGCCCAGATC
>JAXEOR010000192.1:0-6554 GCA_034117945.1 Clostridia bacterium
ACACCGCTGCTGCTGCGCAGGCAGGAAAAGGGATGGGTTGAAATGATTGGAAAAGGGCCGGAGTCGGATCATTCCTTCCGCAGGGTGGAATTTTCTCATCTGAGATATGTAAATTCGGTAGACAATACCAGTTGTGCAGGAAATTTAGAGGGCTTTTATGCCAATGATACCGGAGCGGAGGCGGTGATCCGAAACATTAAAATGCCGGGCGGAACGGGCGTTCTGGTGATTGAGACGGGAGAAGAGGAACGGAACAACGTGTCGGTCACTTTGAATGAAACGGTCACCGTTCCCGCCCAGAAATACGAGGAGGGGGCTTATTATTTCCCCTTCCGGGATATTCCCGAAATCACCTCTATTGCCATCAAAACAGATACGGTGAACCCCTTCCGGGAATCCGGTCTGCCGGGGTGGATGTCCTTTTTATCGCTGGACAGCAATCTGCGTCCGGTGCAGTGGAGCGTGCATCGGCTGGAGGATATTTTGGGAAGAAGTGTGAACAATCATGAGTTTGGCCTGGGGATTCAGACCATAGAGGTTATCCTTGAGGAGGAAGCAGGGAACGAGCAGCCTGCTGCCTAAAGGGGCGGAATTTTTTGGAGAAATTTCGGAATCGGATTAATTACTGTTAGGAGGAACCCCATCATGCGGGAATGGTGCAGAAAGCACAAATGGGAAATCGGCATTTATTTGTTATTTTTAGCGGTTTACGGCATTTTAATTCCGGGCAAACGGGCGCCGATTATTTATCCGGACGAGGCGGGCTATATCGGCTGGGCCAGACTGTTGGCAGGCCAGGGCGGGGACGGGCAAATTTATTTTCCCGGCTATGGACTGTTGCTGGCTCCTTTGGCGGTGATATTTCGGGACATTGAAACCTTATATCCGGCTATTCTGATCCTGAACGGATTGCTGTGTAGTTTTTTGCCGGTGGGGATTTACCGTTTGGCAGATCTGGTAACGGAAAAGAAGGGGCTGAAGGCTCTGCTGGCGGTTGCGGCGGGGCTTTACCCCACCTATCTGATGTATGCCAATCTGGCTATGTGCGAAAATCTGCTGTGCGTGGGCTTTGTGTATTATGTGCTGTCGGTTCGAAGCATGGTGCGGCAGGGAAAATGCGGGGGCGTGCTGTTTTGGTCCGTTGTTCTGCCTTTGACGCACACCCGAGCCTTTGTATTGCTGCCTGCTTTGGGGATTCTTGTTTTTTTGCAGACAAAAGGGAAAAAACGGTGGATTTTGCTGGGGGCGGCAGCGGCTGTTTTTGCAGCGGGCATGGGGTATTTGCTGCTGAATCAAAGCAGCGTTAACACCGCTCATCTGCGTCGGCAGCTGATGCAGCTGTTTACCGGGCAGGGGCTTTTTTCGCTGATTACAGTGTGGATTTCTCAGCAGCTTTATTTGATCATGGCCACCTTCGGATTTTATTTATTTGGGATTTGGTACGGCATCCGGCAGGTGATTCATCGGAGCAAGGATTGGCAGACTGTGTTATTTATTCTGCTGTCAGTGCTGTTTGCAGGGGGGATGTCTGCCCTGTATCTAAGCCATCATGAGCGGCCGATTCATTTGTTTTACGGCCGTTATAACGATTATGTGATTTCCTGCATTCTGTTATTGGGAATGGGAGGCTGGTATCACAAAAAAGTGCCGGTCTGGCTGGGAACGGCATGGGTGGCCTTTACGGGAGTGACGTGGCTGCTGTACCGGGCGCCCCTTTCTCGGATTGGGGTAAGCATCAACAATGCAATCAGCGTTTTTTTGTACCGGATTGTACTGCGGGAGTTTGACATTATGCTGGCCTCTTTGTTTTTTCTGTTGTTGGCGGCTGGGATTTTGCTGCTGGGGAAGCGCCGCAGGGAAATCAGCTTGATGCTGCTGTGCGGAATTTATCTGTTTACTGCAGTTTTGATTGATCAAACTCATTTTGAAAAAAATGACCGCTACGGCGAGCCTGATCATGTGGCGGTGATTGAGGCATATGACTCACATGCGCAGGTTCAAATAGAAGGGGATCCCTATTTGATCTGGATTTATAACGCATCTGCGCTGTATGCCCCTGAAATGACCCTTTCTCAGGAGCAGCAGGGGCAGCACTTTTTGTTAAGCAAAACATGGGATCCGGATCGGCCTCTTTTGTCTTCCGACCGGCGGATGGATATGTATTTGTATGCAACAGATGACCAAACCGCCCAATGGTATGAGGAACGGGGGATGCTGCTGTCCTGCCAGCAGGAGTTTTCCGGGGAGATTTCGGTAGTCTCGGCGGATCAGGACACGGTTACTTTGCGTCTTACCAACACAGGGGATCCCTGGCTTTGCCTTTCTTCTATCCGGGATGCTTCAAAGGCGGTGCGGATCGGCGTGCGGGTGCTGGACGATCAGAACCGGGTGACGGATGTGTTACGGTATGACCTGCCCTGCAACGTAACCAAGGGGCAGCAGACGGAGGTGACACTGCCTTTGCACCAGCGGATGTATGTAGAATTGGTGCGGGATTTTTCAGATACTGAATTTCAAGGGGGGGCTCTGATGCTGCAAAACGGCCGGGAGGAATTTTCTCAGCGCCTTCCAAAGCTTGGGGAGCTATGGTTTTCCATGCTTACCTTTTATGAGGAGGGAGGAAGCGCCGCCCAGCAGCTGAAGGGATTTTATCACCAGTATGCCGGGCCGGAGGCGGTGATTCAGAACATCCGGCTGAATACAACAAATGCAAGCCGCCTTCGGATTGAAACAGAGCAGCCGGCAAAATTTCGCCTGTGGGCGGACGGACAGGAATTGGAGCTGTTGGGCTCGGCGGGGAATTACACCGATTTTGCTTTAACGGGACAAACTGAAATCAAGGAGTTTCGGCTGGAAAGTGAATGTGTGAATCCCTTCCGGGAATCGGGCTTGCCCAAGTGGCTGTCCTTCATTTCAATTGATTCCCGCATTCTGCCCGCCGCATGGCTGGCACATCGGATTCCCCAGTGGAACAATCATGATTACGGCCCGGCGATCCGCAGAATCATTGCCGTGCAGTAGGGAAAGGAGAAAAGAGAATGCAATTTCAAATACCCAAACAGCAGTGGAATAAAATAGAGGATTATCTGGCCGGGCTTCCTCAGGAGGAAAGTCCGGGGCTTTCGGTTGGCTGGTATCTGGATTTGATGGAACGGATTTTGGAGGAATATGATCTGGCCGATCTGGGAAAAGCGGAGGAGGATATTCAGTCCTTTTCCCGCATTGTATCAACTCTGGCGGTGCTGCTGCATCAAGGGAGAAAGCAGCAGCTTGTTCCCCTGTGGCAGGATCTGATGAGTCAGGCCTGCGCTGCCCTGCCTGCCTGCCGGGGAGATGCTAAGCTGGATTTTTCGGTGAAGGAGCTAACGCTTGCTTATCAGCTGATGAAGGAATATGATACAAATGGGGACTGGGCAAAATCCTTATCCTCTGTACAGATCACAGATTATGTGTATCAAACAGGGGATCGGCATAATATCAATTTGTATAACGTGGCCGGAGAGGTGCTACGCACCCGGCAGGGACTGTGCGATAGCAGGGAATACATCAGCAAGTGCCTTGATTTGCAGCTGGCCAAGCTGGACGAAAATGGTATGTATCCTGATAATTTCCCGGGAGAACACAATCCTGTGCTATATGATTTGGCCGCCCGGGTGCAGCTCCAATGGGCGGAGGTTTGGGGAGACTATGAGTTTGGCGACAGTCTGCGCCGGGGAGGAATCTGGTCGCTTATGACCCAGTCTCCTACTGGGCAGATCCCTTACGGGGGGCGTTCCAATCAGTATTTATTTAATGAAACCCTGTTTGCCTCTATGATGGAGTATGAAGCGGGAAAGCAAGCAGAAGCGGGGAATTTTGCATTGGCGGGGAGAATGCGCCGCAGCGCCCGCCTGGCGGCGGAATCGGTACAGACCTTTTTGGAGCGCCACAGCCACAACAGGAATCTGTTTTCCGATCCGTCGGCAGGCTGCGAAGAGTACGGTTATTTTAAAAAATATATGATTTCCGCCGCAGCCTTTTTGATAGGAGCGGTGCTGTTTGCCCGGGAGGAAATTCCCGAAATGATTTGCCCCTGTCAGGCGGGGGGCTATGTGCTTTCCTCCGGGGCAAGGTTTCATCAGGTGTTTGCCTGCTGCTGCGGATACGGCATTCAGCTTGACGCAAACGGCGATCCGGCATATGACGCGACCGGCCTGGGGCGGGTGCACCGGGCAGGCGCCCCGGCAGCCTTGGGCTTGTCCCTGCCCTTTGCCGCACAGCCTCATTATACCTTGCCCGCCGGCCTTTCCCCTCTGTCCGCCGCCATCGGTATCGGCTGGGATGACGGAGAGGGAGGGATCCAGTATTTGTCCGATTTAACCGGCTTAAAGCATGCTTTGGCCGTTGAGGAGGAGGGGGATGAAAAGGTAAAGTTTACGGTGACCTATACCGGAAACAGCCTGAAAAACTGCGAGGGTGTAATGGAGACCTATACGGTAGATCAGGGAGGCCTTCATTACAGCGCCAAGCTGTTGGAATCGGAGGCGCCTGCGGTCTATGCCAGGGTTCCCTTGCTGGTGACGGACGGAGCGCGGGAAAGTAAGCTTCGGCAAAGAGCGGGGCAATGCAATGTTTGGCTGGAGGACTGGCGGTGGCGGGTGACTACCAATGCCTCTTTGACCGGAGAGGAGAGAGAGGTGAGCAACCGGAACGGGGTGTATCGGCTGGTTACCTTTGTTCGGCTGGAGCCTAAAATCCGTTTGAATTTGTCAATTTGTCAGGAAAACAATGGGGAATAGTTTCTTTTTTGTTGTATTTTTGATTGAAAAAAAGAACAATCTATGATATAATCTATAGTAATTGAAAAAAAGGATGTGAACGCTGATGGAAGAAAAAACGATGCCCTCTAATTTTATTCACAATATCATTGATCAGGACAATGAAAGCGGGTGCTATCAGAAACGGGTTCATACCCGGTTTCCTCCCGAGCCCAACGGGTATCTGCATATCGGGCATGCCAAGTCCATTTGCCTGAATTTCGGTACGGCGAAAAAATATGGCGGGAAATGCAATCTGCGCTTTGACGATACCAACCCGGTGAAGGAGGACACGGAATATGTGGATTCTATCATAGAGGACGTGGCCTGGCTGGGATTTCAGTGGGACAAAGAGGTACTGTTTGCCTCCTCCTATTTTGATATTATGTATGACTGCGCCGTGAAGCTGATCAAAAAGGGACAGGCCTATGTGTGCGATCTGTCTGCGGAGGAAACCAGAGAATATCGGGGAACTCTGACGGAGCCGGGAAAGAAAAGTCCTTATGCCTCCAGATCGGTGGAAGAAAACCTGGATTTGTTCGCAC
The DNA here is from genome assembly GCA_034117945.1 of Clostridia bacterium. Taxonomy (GTDB): domain Bacteria; phylum Bacillota; class Clostridia; order HGM11514; family HGM11514; genus SIG438. The sequence goes on from JAXEOR010000192.1 coordinate 5,342, forward strand.
GGATGAAGGCGGGAGAATTTGCAGACGGAGAAAAGGTGCTGCGGGCGAATATTGACATGGCCTCCCCTAATATGAACATGCGGGATCCGGTGATTTACCGCATTGCCCACGCTTCTCATCACAGAACGGGGGACAAGTGGTGCATTTATCCCATGTATGACTTTGCTCATCCCATTGAGGACGCCGTTGAGGGGATTACCCATTCCATCTGTACCCTGGAGTTTGAGGATCACCGCCCCCTGTACGATTGGGTGCTGCGGGAGTGTGAATTTGAAAATCCGCCTAAGCAGATTGAATTTGCCCGGCTGGAGCTGACCAACAACGTCATGAGTAAGCGCAAGCTGAAAATGCTGGTGGATGAAAAAATTGTGGACGGGTGGAACGATCCCCGGATGCCTACCGTGTCCGGTCTGCGCCGTAGGGGCTATACCCCTGAGGCGGTTCGAACCTTTTGCGAAACCATTGGCGTTTCCAAAAGCAAAAGCAAGGTGGATTACGCATTGCTGGAGCATTGCGTCCGGGAGGATCTGAAGCTGAAATACCCTAGGGTTATGGCTGTGGAAAAGCCCATCAAGCTGATCATTACCAATTATCCGGAGGGGCAGAGCGAGCTGGTGGAAATCGAGAATAATCAGGAAAATGAGGCGCTGGGAACCCGGCAGGTGAAGTTTGAGCGGGAGATTTATATTGACGCAAAGGATTTCATGGAGCAGCCGCCTAAAAAATACTATCGGCTGTATCCCGGAAACGACGTTCGGCTCAAGGGCGCTTATGTGATCCATTGTGAGGATTATAAAAAGAACGATCAGGGCGAGATTGAGGAAATCTACTGCACCTATTATCCCGGCACCAAATCCGGGCAGGAAAATGCAGGGATGAAGGTGAAGGGCGTGATCCAGTGGGTACCGGCCAGCGAGGCTGTGGAAGCGGAATTTCGGTTGTATGATCATTTGTTTTTAGAGCCGGAGCAGGTGACGGAGGACAATCTGATGGAAAAGGACGGCCTGCTGTTAAACCGGTATTCTCTGGAGAAAACCACGGGCTATGTGGAGCGTTACGCTTTGGAGGGCGGATACGATCGGTTCCAGTTTATCCGCAACGGCTATTTTTATCTAGACAAAAGCGCAAAAGGGGACAGGGCGGTATTTAACCGAACGGTTTCCCTGAAAAGCTCCTTTAAGTTTTGAGGAGCTGCCCATGAGAATGAGAAAAA
>JAXEOR010000193.1:0-5642 GCA_034117945.1 Clostridia bacterium
AGACAGAAACAATTGATTTTCAGCGGGAACCTGTTGGAACATATACCGGTAATTTGGGGTATAATGCAGATAAAGCTAATTATACCATTGCCGAGGAGAACGGCACAAAATTCTTAAAAATGTCCATCCCGGAGGGGGCTACCGGGGATCCGGGAATTTATTTGATGAAAGACAATCAAAGCACTGGGAAAGTAACGGTTGAGGCAAGAATCAGAACGGAAAATATGGTGTCTGTCGGGGGCACCTGGCAATATCATTTGAAATACGATTCCATGACCTCCAAATCCAGTACGAGACAGCTTTTGTGGATGAACAAAACGAATTTTTCCACCGGCGCCACCAAGGATGAAACAGCAACAGTCAAAGATGCTGCTGGAAACACAAAGCAGGTGAGCGATGGAAAAGCGATTTATACCGCTACCAATCATGAAGGAATCTGGTATCGGATTAAATTTGTGATTGACCCTGACAGTGGAAGGATTCTGAATGAAATTCGCAGTGACAGTGGAGAATTTCTGGCTTCTGCAGAATGGACCAGTGTGATTGCATATCCCGATTCCTTGGTGAAGGCATTTATGGTGCATTCTCCTTATACCAGCAATGCCGACGCATCTGTTCAAAGACGATGTGATGTGGAAGTTAGCGAAATTAAGATCACTCATGGGGGGACAATACCTGAGGAACCTCAGCAGGAATATCTTAGCCTGGAAAACAATGCGGATCGTTATGTAGCAGGCAGCAGCGCTTTCCCGGTGAAGGTGATCAAATACAGCGAATCCGGCACTAAAACGGAGGTAACAGGTGCAAAGCTGACCTCCTCCAATCCTGCTGCGTTTGCAGTGGAAGACGGTCAGCTGGTTCCCAAGGGGACAGGCTATTCCTTGATTACGGCAGAGTATGAGGACTTGACAACCGGTATGACTATGATGTGTGTACCGGTGGATATGGCCACACAAACGGAAAGCTCTATTCCGGCAGACTATCAGGTACCGACCGACGGTCTGACAGGACATGACGGCGGCCAGGCTTATATGCATTCCGCCTCCGGCACCGTGAACGATTGGAAGCTTCGTCTTTGCGTGAATCGTGGACTGAAATGGTTTGAAAACGGGTACCGCTATATGTCCGGTTGGTTCTATGATGATATGAGTGATACCACAAAAGTGGCATTCTACATGGATGTGGAGGATTCTACCACCCATAACCCCACTTTTGTTGAGGATTACAGCTACGGTAGATTTGACTGGACCGGGACAAATCAGTATCAGGTTCAGGTAAGAGCGGGAGTGGTCAATGCAGGTGCTGCATCTTATGGAATGACCGGGGCTACTCCGCTCAAGACCATCTCAAGAAGTTTGGGCTGGCACCAGGTGGTAGCTATGCTGGTAAAGGATCAAACTGCCCAGTATGGCTGGAGCATGGTATATTACTTAGACGGTCAGAAATTTGGACAAGTTAGTGTTGTTCCTCGTGACAGCAGCACTGTCACAGAATCCTGTTTTGAGCTGCGGGCAATGAGCTACGGCATTGATTCCTATTATGATGATCTGTTTATGAGCGGCAATGTTAACGCTCCCATGGTGGGATCTGTTGTTGTGAAGGGTTCTCCCATGGCAGGCTCTGAGCTGAAGGTAGAAACAGTTGTTACAGATCCGGACGGAGACGAACTGGCGCAATCCTTATATCAGTGGCAGTCCTCGGCGGACGGCAATACCTGGACTGATATTAATGGCGCGGTAAATGATACTTACACTTGTACAGAACAAGACATCGGGCTTTATTTAAGGGTGCGGGTAACGCCGCAGAGCACGAAAGAGCCTGTAGCCGGAGAGGCTGCTTTCTCTGCGGCTACATCCAAAATTATTCGTGCTATCACTCCTCCTTCTGTTTCCGAAGTTTCCGTGAAGGGAACACCGGCATTGGGAAATAAGCTGACGGCAGGGTATACCTATCAAAAATCCGAAGATGGCGGCGAGGAAGGCAAAACACTGTTTTTGTGGGAATTGGCCGATCAGCAGAACGGCACTTTTGCTACTGTTTCCGAAGAGGCTGTTTATACCGTCACTATGGCAGATTGCGGAAAATATATTCGGGTAACGGTAACCCCTGTGGATACAAACGGTATTGCAGGCGAGCCTGTAACATCCCCTGCGGTGATGATTGAGGATGTAGACGAGTATTCAATCTATGTTGCTCCGAACGGTAGTGACGAAAACAGCGGAACCCTGCAAAGTCCTTTTGCCACTCTGAACCGGGCAAAGGAAGCTGTTCGGGAAATTGCAAAAACAGATTCGTCAAAGCTTATTTGTGTTTACCTTCGGGAAGGAACCTATTGCCTGGAGCAGGGCATTACCTTTGATGAGCAGGATTCCGGTACGGAGCAAAGTCCTGTTTTTTACAAAGCCTATCCCGGAGAAAAGGTTCGGATCACAGGTGCAAAAATGTTTGACTCCTCCTGTGTTCAGCCTGTAACAGATGAGTCTGTATTAAAACGGGTGCTGGATCCTGCTGCAAAGGATAAGCTGATGCAGATTGATTTGGGTGCACTTGGTTTTTCCACCATTCCGGAAATTGAGGATTATGGGTTTGGCTTGTCGTCCACTTATTCTCCCTTAGAGATTTATTTTGACGGTGTGGCTCTTTCTCAGTCTCGCTGGCCGAATGATGATTTCACAAAAATTACCACGGCAAAGGTGAACGGAGACAATTACAGAACAGATTCCTTTACTCTGGGCTATCTGGATGAGGAAAACCATACAGCAAAATGGGATGCAGCTGCGATTAAGGATTTATATATCAGCGGTTTCATTGGGAACGACTGGGCAGGTGTAACCCAAAAGCTGGCAAGTGTTGATACCGAGAATAAAACAGTTACCTCTGTGGGAGGAACTTCTTATTCGCCTTCTGTCAACCATAAAATTTATTTCTTTAATTTAATTGAAGAAATTGATATGCCGGGAGAAAGCTACATTGACAGGGAGAAAAAGATTGTTTATTTCTATCCCTATCAGCAGGATTTGTCTGACGTGGAAATTGCTGTGGCAGATATGAATCAGCCCTTGTTCACCTTGAACGGAACGAAATATGTTTCCTTTGAGGGTCTGTATCTGGATACCACCAGAAACAACGCCATCACTGCAAAAAGCGTTTCAAATGTTACGATTGACGGCTGCGAAATCGGCCATACAGCGGCAAATGCGATTACTCTGAACGGAACAGACTGTGTCATTCAAAACTGTCATATTTATGATTTGGCCAGAGGTGGAATCTATATTTCAGGCGGTAACCGCAAAACCTTAACCTCCTCTAACAATGTGATCCGTAATAATCGGCTGCACAAGGGAGAGCGGGTGTACAATGCTTATGTGCCTATGATTTCTGCAACGGATTGCGTTGGCCTTACCATTGAAAATAACAAACTTTATGATTCTAAGCATCAGCTGGTGGAATATACGAATAGTAATGATATTTTGTTCCAGTATAATGAGGTGTTCGATGCAGTGAATCAGGCGGCAGATATGTCTGCAGTTTACTTTGGCAGAAACCCCAGCGTTTTGGGAATTGAATTTAAATATAACTATTTCCATGACATTGGAAACACCTACGGAGGATACGGTCAGCAGTCTATTTTCTGGGATGATGGATCCTACGGCCCGCTGGTGTACGGCAACATTTTCTACCGCGGAACTCGTACCGCTGATCAGGGCGGCTCCATTAAAACCCACTGCTATCCCTTAAAAACCTACGGCGGACAGTTTGCAGAAGTGAAAAATAATATTATTGTAGACGCTCCTACCGCTTTCCGTTACTCTGTTTGGAATGACTGGTATGAATGGGTGTACGATAAGAGCAGTAAAAAAAACAGTGGTATTTGGTCACGAATGACCGCTGCCGGCTTTGACAGTGACACATGGAAAGAGCATTATAAGGACACTCCTTGGCAATACCTGAATCAGTATTTCAGCACAGAATTGAAAGACCAGATCACACCGCTGACCGGCTCTGCACTGAATCAATTCATTGCAGAGCATAAGCAGCCGGAAGTGAACAACGTGTTTGAAGGAAATGTGCTGGCAAAGGTAGAGGAAACCATACAGGGAGGAAAGGTGAACGAATCCGGCACCTATAAAATCCCAGCGAATCAGACGGAGTCCTCTTTTGTCGATTACGGAAAGGATTTCAAGCTGACGGATAGTGCGTTGGCTCAGATCAGAAAGCAAATTCCTGATTTTGAAAACATTCCTACCGAAAAGATTGGCTTGATGCCGGTGAGCAAAAACGGCCAAACATATTATGTGGGAGGTCAACAGCCTTCGGTATCCAATGCGAAGCTGACGGGTGATGAAACAGCTTTACAGGTGAATTACAGCTATAGCGATCCGGATGGCGATAAAGAAGGATTTTCTGAAATTAGCTGGTGGATTTCTTCCTCTAAGAACGGAGAATATGAGAAAATTCCGGGAGAAAGTAGCAAAGAACTGCTTCTGGATGCTTCTTATCAAGGAAAGTACATTAAATGCCGTGTAACACCGGTTGATGTGCGTATGATTGATGGCGAAAGCGTAGAAACCGCAGCAGTGCTGGCTGGTTCTGAGGTGATTGAGCCGGATAGAAGTACTTTGCAGTCGGCAATTGAGCAGGCGGAAGCGTTGCTGGAATCCGCCGTGGTCGGAAAACAGCCCGGAAACTATTCCCAGGCATCGGTTGATAAATTCCGCTTAGCACTGGATGCGGCAAAACAGGTTGCCCAGGATATCAATGCAGAGCAGAGCGAACTGGATAATGCTCTTTCAAAGCTGACTGCGGCTCAGACCACCTTTGAAAAGAGCAAAATCAAGGAAAGTCCCTCACCGGAGGTTTCGCCCACTTCACCGGCGGTTTCGCCCACTTCACCGGTGATTGCACCTACATCCGACCCGAATTCCGGATCTCATTCCGGTGGAACAAAAATTTCCAATGGCGGATATTATGGTGGCTCCGGAATCAACAGACCTGTTCAGGATACGCAGACTGTAGCATTCCAGGATATTGCAGGCCATTGGGCGGAAAATGACATTATCGAAATGGCGCAGCAAGGGATTGTTGCAGGAATTTCCTCCGATATCTTTGCACCGGATCAGGATATTACAAGAGCGGAATTTGCGGCTATTCTGGTTAGAGCGCTCAAGATTTCTTCAACGGTGAGCAGCGATATCTTCTGGGATGTACCTTCTGACAGCTGGTATGCAGATGCGGTTGTTTCCGCAGCCTCAGCCGGACTGATCGTTGGCTATGACGGCTATTTCAGACCGGACGATCTGATCACCCGTGAGGAAATGGCGGTGGTGATTGCAAAAGCCTACTCCTATCTGGGGAAAGAGGCAAGCCGGGGCAAAATCAGTATGTTCAGTGACGCAGAGGAGATTTCTCTCTGGGCGAAGGATTATGTGGATCAGGCCGCAAGCGCAGGACTGGTCAGCGGCGTAACAGCCACCACCTTTGCACCGAAAGATAATACCACCCGTGCTCAGGTGACCAGCCTGATCAAACGGTTGTTAGAAAACTAAGTCTTCTCCATCTCCTTTTTTTGCAGCCCTCTGATGTAAAATTCAGAGGGCTGCTTTTATCAACAAAAAAGGCAGCCCGTATTTTACAGGCTGCCT
>JAXEOR010000194.1:0-8082 GCA_034117945.1 Clostridia bacterium
GGAGATTTTTATAAAATTTTTCTTGACAAAGAAAGGAAACTGTGGTATGCTGAATATTGAGCACACAGTGTGCTCAATATTCAGCTGTAGAAAGGAGAGAGCCCGGTGGCTTATTCCAGAGGAATTCAATTGGAAGACGAAACAACCAAACAAATTATTGCTGCTGCAACCGGGATCGCTCAAAGGGAAGGAATCGAGCAGCTTTCCGTCAAGGGGATTTTGGCTGAAATGGGCGTCAGCAACCGGGTGTTTTACAATCGGTTTCGTAATATTGACGACATCATTCAAATTCTATACAACGAGCTGGTGCAGGAAATCCGTGCAAGCCTCAAAAGCGTGCAGGAGGAAGGCCGGGATTATTACAGCTATCTGCTGGAGCTTGCAGTGGCGGTGGTTCGCAAGATTTATCAGAACAATCTTCATTTCAGAAAGCATCTGCTTTCTTACCATGCCTCTAACGACAGCAACCGTAACTGGTGGCTAACCCAAATCCAGACGATTTTACAGGACGGAATCAATCGGGGACTGCTCAGGAAAATGAACATTACCGCAGTCAGCTACGGGGTTTATTGCTTTTGCCTGGGGTTTCATAAGGAGGCCGTTGGAGAAGCGCTGGAGGGAGAGCAGGCAATTGGAGCCTTTTCCCAATCCTTTGCTTTGCTGATTGAAGGAATGAAACTGGAATGATCTTTTTTTACCCTTGTGAGCACACTGTGTGCTCACAGCATTGAAAAGAGCACGCAGGTGCTGATGAATGATAGAAAGGTGTGTGACATTACCGTGAATTTTCACTTCATAGGAACAGGCAGCTATGTGCCGGATCATGTTGTGACCAACGATGATTTGGCCGAGTTTTTGGATACGTCAGATGAATGGATTGTACAGCGGGTCGGCGTAAAGGAGCGCCGGATCTCCACCGGAGAAACCGCCGCCGATATGGCCTGTATCGCAGCAGATCGGGCCCTGGAAAACAGCGGCTGTACAGCCAAGGATATTGATTTGATTATAGTCGCCTCCTGCAGCAGCGATTCGGCAAGTCCGGCGGTAGCCGCTTTGGTGCAATCCCATATCGGTGCCTCCTGCCCGGCTTTTGATGTGAATTCTGCCTGCAGCGGGTTTTTGTTTGCATTGGAAACGGCAGCGGGCTTTTTTGCCCGGGGAACCGTGAAACGGGTGCTGGTGCTGGGAGCAGAACGCATCAGCCGTTTGCTGGATTGGACGGATCGAAGCACCTGCGTCATCTTTGGAGACGGAGCAGGAGCGGCGGTGCTGGAGGCAGGAGAAGGGTATTTGGCCTCAAAGCTGTCAACTACTGGCGGCAACGAAGTGATTGATATTCCCGCCCATCACGGCGCATCTCCCTTTTTCAAACGGGAGCTGCCTGCCCCCTTTATTATGATGAAAGGCCAGGAAACCTTTAAATTTGCAGTCAGCGCCATGACCCGGGATGTTATGGAGGTTTTGGATCAGGCCGGGCTTACGCCTGATCAAATCCGCTGGTTTATCCCTCATCAGGCAAATATCCGAATCATCCAGTTTGCATCGAAAAAGTTAAAGGTGCCCATGGATCGGTTCGCAGTTAATATTGAACACTACGGCAACACCTCGTCTGCCAGCGTTCCCATCGCTTTGGACGAGTGCAATCGCTCCGGTCAGCTGAAGCCCGGAGATCTCATTGTTATGGCAGCATTCGGAGGCGGCCTTTCCAGTGCCGCCTGCGTAATCAAATGGTAAACAATAAATTTTTAAAAAAACGGAGGAATTTTATTATGACACAGGAAAAAGTAATCGCATTATTGGCAGAGCATTTGGAAATGGATCCGTCTGAAATCACAGCGGACACCACCTTTGAGGATCTGGATGTTGATTCTCTGGACACGGTGGAAATTTTGATGGAAATGGAAGATGAATTTGGGATTGAAATCAAATTCGAGGAAGCAGGAAAATCTGTGGGAGATCTGGTTGCTTATATTGATTCCCATAAGGAGTAAGGGTCATGATACACACGTCTATTTGTGATATGCTGGGCATTTCTTACCCTATTTTTCAGGGTGGAATGGCTCACATTGCCGACGGGCGGCTTGCCGCCGCAGTCTCGGAGGCGGGAGGCTTGGGCATTATCTCCGCCATGAACCGGGACGAAACCTATTTAAAAGAACAAATTCAGCTGGCTCGTTCCTTGACAGACCGACCCTTTGGGGTCAATGTGATGCTGATGAGTCCTTACACCCCCCAGGTGGCGGAGCTGTTGGCACAGGAAAAGGTGCCGGTGGTGACCACCGGTGCCGGAAATCCCTCTAAATACATGCCTCTTTGGAAGGAGGCGGGGATTCATGTGATTCCTGTGGTTGCTTCTGTTTCTATGGCAAAGCTGGTGGAACGGGGCGGCGCAGAAGCGGTCATTGCAGAAGGAGGAGAATCAGGCGGTCATGTGGGGGATCTTACCACTATGGCGCTGGTTCCTCAGGTATGCGACGCGGTTTCCATTCCCGTGATTGCAGCGGGCGGAATCGGAGACGGCCGGGGGGTTGCCGCTTCCTTTATGCTGGGCGCCCAAGGCGTCCAGCTGGGTACCAGATTTTTGGTGGCCAAGGAATGTAACGTTCATCCCGCCTATAAAGCAAAGGTGTTAAAAGCTACCGATTTGTCTACCATTGTAACAGGAAAACGGCTGGGGCATCCCGTTCGCAGCTTGAAATCTCCCTTTTCCCGGGGCTACGCTAAGGCGGAATATTCTTCCATGCCGGATGAAGAGCTGGAACAGCTGGCAGTAGGCGCCCTGCGCCTTGCGGCGGTAGAAGGGGATGAAAAGAAGGGCTGTTTTTTGGCCGGGCAAATCGCCGGTATGGTTTGTAAGGAACAAACCTGCCGGGAAATCATTACAGAAATTTTTGAACAGGCTGAAACAGTCTTGAAGGGAGCGGGAGCATGGGTAAAATAGCATTTGTTTTTGCAGGCCAGGGAGCCCAGTACAGCGGCATGGGAAGTTCTCTTTATCAGTGCAGTCCCGCTGCGAAAGCACTGTTTGACAGTGCGGAGAAATACCGTCCCGGTACAAAGGAGCAGTGCTTTTTTGGATCGGCAGAGGAATTAAAGGAAACCAAAAACACTCAGCCCTGTATTTATTTGACCGAGCTGTCCGCTGCTCTGGCTTTGGGAGAGCAGGGGATTTTTGCAGATGCCTGTGCTGGGTTTTCTTTGGGGGAAATTTCTGCTTTGGCTTATGCAAAGGCCTATTCTCTTGAAGCGGGCTTTCAGATTGTCACCCTGAGAGGGGAGGCCATGCAGCAGGCCGCCTGTGAGCACGATACTGCTATGGCAGCCGTCATGAAGCTGGACAGCAAAACAGTGGAAGAGGTGTGCCGGGAATTTCCTCACGTCTATCCGGTGAACTATAATTCTCCTGTTCAAACGGTTATTTCCGGTTCCCGGGAGGAATTGGAGCAGTGCAAGCAAAAATTGGGGCAGCTTTCCTGCCGGGTGGTTGACCTGCCTGTCAGCGCCGCCTTTCATTCTCCTTATATGGACAACGCTTCCGAATCCTTTGGAAGAATGCTGCAAAGCTTTTCTATTCTTCCCCCTGAGCTCCCGGTCTACGCCAATACCACTGCCTTACCCTATCCGGAGGATGTGATCGGGATGATGACTGTTCAAATGAAGTGCCCGGTTCGCTGGGTGGATACGGTTCAGAATATGATTGCAGACGGCGTGACCGATTTTATAGAGGTGGGTCCGGGGAAAACCCTGTGCGGTCTGATTAAAAAAATCTCTTCTCAGGTCAATCTCTACCATGTGGAGGACGAGCAAACCTTGACCGAAACAGTAAAGGCGGTGAAGGAGCATGCTTAAAGGAAAAACCGCAGTGATCACAGGCGGATCTCGGGGGATCGGGGCTGCCATCGCATTGGAATTTGCCCGGCAGGGAGCCAACACGGCTATTTTTTACTGCGGCAGCCGGGAGCGGGCGGAGCAAACCGCCCTGCAGGCCTGCGAAATGGGAGTGTCTGCAAAAGCATATCAATGCAATGTGGCCTCGGAGGAGGACTGCAAAAAAACAGTGGAGCAGGTAATAGCCGATTTCGGTTGTATTCATATTTTGGTCAACAATGCCGGAATCAATCGGGATATGCTGATGCTGCAAATGAAAGAGCAGGACTTCACCGATGTGATTGATACCAATTTGAAAGGGGCGTATCACATGATTCGCCAGTGCTACCGTCCCTTTATGAAACAAAAGCAGGGGAAGATTATTAATATTTCTTCTGTGGCAGGCCTGATGGGAAACGCAGGGCAAGCCAATTATGCCGCCTCAAAGGCAGGTCTGATCGGCCTGACAAAATCGGTGGCCAAGGAGCTGGCAGGGCGGGGCATTTGCTGTAATGCCATTGCTCCCGGCTTTGTGGAAACAGATATGACAGAGCAGTTTGCAGACCGTCCCGAGGTGATCGGTTCCATTCCGGCAAAACGAATGGGAAAACCGGAAGAGGTGGCGGCTTTGGCGGCTTTTTTGGCTGACGATTGCTCTGATTACATCACCGGAGAGGTGATTCGAATTGACGGCGGACTCGCCATGTAAGGAAGGAGACCATCATGAAAAAAGTTGTAATTACCGGATTGGGCGCCGTAACCCCCATCGGGAACGACGTTCCCTCCTTTTGGGATTCTCTCACCAAGGGCGTTAACGGGATTGATACCATTTCTCGGTTTGATCCCTCTGAATATAAGGCTACTTTGGCTGCTGAGGTAAAGGAGTTTGATCCTTCCCTTTACCTGGCAAAAGGAGAAATCAGAAAAACGGATCTGTTTGTGCAGTATGCTATTGCTGCCGCGTCTCAGGCCGTTGCGGACAGTAAGCTGGCCGAGCAGGTGGATCCCAGACGGTTTGGGGTGTATTTTGGCTCGGGAGTGGGAGGGTTTAACACCCTGACGGCAGAGCATGAATCCTTGCTTGAAAAAGGCCCCCGTCGGGTGTCCCCTCAGTTTATTCCAAAAATGATTTCTAACATCGCCGCAGGGAATATTGCCATTCGTTTTCATGCCCAGGGTCCCTGTCTGTCTATCGCTACCGCCTGCGCCACAGGCACAACCTGTATCGGAGAAGCCTTTCGAGCTGTTCGGGACGGATATGCAGACGTGATTATTGCCGGCGGATCGGAAGCCAGCATCAATCCCCTGGCTGTAGCCGGATTTGTTAACTGCATGGCCCTGACCACAAGCAGCGACAAAAACGCTGCCTCCATTCCCTTTGATAAGCGCAGAAACGGCTTTGTCATGGGAGAAGGGGCCGGTGCTTTGATTCTGGAGGAATATGAGCATGCAAAGGCGCGGGGAGCGAAAATCTATTGCGAAATAGCAGGCTACGGAAGCACCTGTGACGCCTATCATGTGACTGCTCCCGATCCGGACGCAGAGGGAGGCGCTCGGGCTATTTTGCAGGCAGTGGAGCAGGCAGGCGGCGCCGCCGGGCAAAAGATTTATATCAACGCCCACGGCACCTCCACCCCCTTAAATGATAAAACAGAAACCCTGGCGATCAAAAAAGCCTTGGGTGAACAGGCCGCTCGGGCAGCCAAAATCAGCTCTACCAAATCCATGACCGGTCATATGCTGGGTGCGGCAGGAGCGGTGGAGGCCATTGCCTCCATTCTGGCTTTGGAGCATCAGCTGGTTCCTCCTACGATTAATTATGTAGAACCGGATGAGGAGTGCGATTTGGATATTACACCCAATACTGCCTGCCGGACGGAGCTGACCATGGCCTTGTCCACCTCTTTGGGCTTTGGCGGGCATAATGCCTGCGTTGCCTTTCAAAAGCTGTCCTAAAGTACGGTAAGAATCAATGTTGTTTAGGCATAAATGAGCTCTATGGCAAAATGTATTTTGCCGTAGAGCTGCCGTCTCTTATCATTTCCTTGCTCCGCTGATCAGAGACGTTCACTTTTTTGTCGGGCGGAGCGACAGAATGGAGAGTTTTCATTATGAATCAGCAGGAATTAATGAAGCTGCTTCCTCATCGGGATCATATGCTTCTGATTGACCAAGCAGAACTGGTAGACGGGAAGGCCAGAGGGCAAAAAAAGATCACGGGGCAGGAGTGGTTTTTAAAGGGTCACTTTCCCGGCCATCCGGTGGTGCCGGGGGTCATTTTGTGTGAAATTTTGGCGCAGTCGGTCTGCGTATGCCTGGCAGACAAAATGGAAGAGGGTACGGTTCCCATGTTCACAGGCCTGAACAACGTAAAATTCCGTCAGCCTGTCCTGCCGGGAGATACCATAGAAACAGAATGTGAAATCACTCGGATCAAGCATCCCTTTTATTTTGCCAAGGGCAAGGGAACGGTGAACGGAAAGCTGTGCGTATCCGCTGAATTTTCCTTTGCTCTGGCGCAGCAAAGCTAGGAGGAGTTATGAGTTTCAAAAATTTATTTGTGAAAAGATCGGAAAAAACCGTTGCATGTAAAAAATGCGGCGGATCTTTTTCGGAATCGGAGCTGATGAAGGGCGCCATGATCTGCCCCGGCTGTGGGCAGTATCTGCGGATGAATTCCCGTCAGAGAATTTCCATGATCGCTGATCGCAATACCTTCAAGGAAACGGACGGAAAGCTGAAAAGCCGGGATCTTCTTTCTTTTCCCGGATATGCTGAGAAATTATCCAAAGCGATGGAGGACAGCGGCGAGCTGGAAGGCGTGGTGTGCGGCACTGCGAAAATCGGCGGGAAGAAAACCGCCCTGTTTGTGATGAACGCTGCCTTTATGATGGGCAGCATGGGGACGGTAGTGGGGGAAAAAATTACCCGTTTGTTTGAAAAAGCCACCAAGGAAAAATTGCCGGTGGTAGGGTTTACCACCTCCGGCGGCGCCAGAATGCAGGAAGGGATTTTTTCCTTGATGCAAATGGCGAAGGTCAGCGGCGCAGTCAAACGTCACAGCGACGCAGGCCTGCTTTATATCACCGTCCTGACCGATCCTACTACAGGGGGCGTTACCGCCAGCTTTGCCATGGAGGGGGATATTATTATCGCCGAGCCGGGCGCATTGGTGGGCTTTGCGGGAGCGCGGGTGATTGAACAAACCACCGGACAGCAGCTGCCCAAAGGCTTTCAGCGTTCCGAATTTTTGCTGGAGCACGGCTTTGTGGATATTATAGAACCGAGAGAAACCCTCAAGGATTGTCTGTCCAGGCTCCTTGGGATGCACGAGGTGAGAGCATGATGCAAGCATATACAAGAGTACAAAATGCAAGAAAGGGGCAAAGACCCTCCGGTGCCTTTTACATCAATCAGATGATCGACCAGTTTACCGAGCTTCACGGTGACCGTCGCTTTGGAGACGACGGTGCGATTGTAGGAGGGGTAGGGCTGTTAAACGGCCGCCCTGTTACCGTAATCGCCATGGAACGGGGAGACACGCTGGAGGAGCGAATGAAACGGAATTTCGGGTGCCCCAGTCCGGAGGGGTACCGAAAGGCCTTGCGGCTGATGAAGCAGGCGGAAAAATTTAAGCGTCCGGTCATCTGCCTGATCGGCAGCTCCGGTGCATACTGCGGCATCAGCGCAGAGGAACGGGGGCAGGGAGAAGCCATTGCGGAAAATCTGATGGAAATGATGACGCTGAAAACACCGATTGTTTCTGTGGTAATCGGCGAGGGAGGCAGCGGCGGCGCATTGGCACTGGGCGTTGCGGATACTGTGATTATGCTAGAAAACGCTGTCTATTCCGTGATTTCCCCGGAGGGCTGCGCCAGTATTTTGTGGAAGGATGCCGCAAAAGCGGCTGACGCTGCTGAGGCGCTGAAGCTAACCGCTCATGATTTAAAGGAATTTGGCGTTGTAGAAACAGTGATTGAGGAGCCGGAAGGAATAGACAGCATTCGGATATGCGCCTCGTTAAAAAAAGAGTTGGTTAGGGAATTAAGCAAAAAAAGTAAGCTGTCTACCGAAAAGCTGCTGGAGCAGCGGTATCGGAGATTCCGTAACATGGGAAGCTGCTAAAGGATCATGAATAGAAGCAAAGGGGCTGTCTCACCAAAAAAGGTGAGATAGCCCTAAAAATTTGCACACAAAAAGCCGCCAAAGTATAGA
>JAXEOR010000195.1:0-22187 GCA_034117945.1 Clostridia bacterium
CACCTGCTACACCCCCAATTCTCAGAATGAGCTGAAACGGCTGGATTATCGCATGCAGTGGGAGGATGCGTTTTTCAATTATTTGAAAAGCCTTGAGCAGAAAAAGCCGGTGATTTTGTGCGGTGATCTGAACGTGGCTCACTGTGAGATTGATTTGAAAAACCCTAAAACAAACCGGAACAACGCCGGCTTTACCGATCAGGAGCGGGAGAAAATGACTCGGCTTTTGGACAGCGGCTTTATAGATACCTACCGCTATTTTTACCCCGATCGGGAGGGGGTTTATTCCTGGTGGTCTTACCGGTTTCATGCCAGGGAGAAAAACGCAGGCTGGCGGATTGATTATTTTTTGGCGTCTCAAGCCCTGCAAGACAGGCTGGTCAGTGCTGAGATTCACACCCAAATTACCGGTTCGGATCACTGCCCGGTGGAGCTGGTGATTCGCTGAAATAAATCGGCAGCCCTATTCCTTGGAAGGAACAAGGCTGCCGGTTTTCGTTTGTGTTATTCCAATCAGGCTTTAGTCCTTCAGCGGATAGCCCTGGGCATCTGTTTTGGAGGAATCGGTTAAAATCATGATTCCTTCTATCAATCCCCAGATTGACATTGCGATGGTTGCGATCCCGCAGGTGAGAAGGCCGCCGATCAGAGACACCAGCAGCTGAACCAAGGCGCGGCTCTGGAACCCTAAATAAAAATTATGAATTCCCAAACCCCCCAGGAAAATCCCCAGCAGACCTGCCACCAGCTTGGAGCGCTGACTGTAATTCATGGGGATGCTTTGCAGTGCTACGCCGCAGTTGGTGCAAAAGGTTGCCGCAGGGGGAGTTTGCGCTCCGCATTGGGGACAGAAGGAAATGCCCTGCCCGGCGGCTACGCCGCATTTCACGCACACAACAGCATTATCAACCATTTCGTTTCCGCAATTTCTGCAATACATGTATCATTCGCCTCCCGATTTCAATAAATTTTATAGGGAAGGAACAAGGCGGCCGGCCTTGCCCGATTCCGTCTGACTGATTCAAAGAACCCCGTTTTTTCTTTGAAAAGGGAAAATTTTTTTACATGCCTATTGTATCACATTCACAGATTTCTGTCAACTTTTAAATCATAAAGAATTTCTTAAGATGGTCTTTTTTCTGCTGTTGGATCACATTCCGATTGCTTCAGTATGGGAAATCCTGTCCGTTTTCGCACTTTTTGTGAAAATAGGTGTAAAACCCTTGACTTTGGTCTATTCTTTATATTATAATTAAAAGATACAGGAACGATTGGAAAAATGGAGAATTGATATGATTACAAGTAAGCAGAGAGCGTTTTTGCGGGAATTGGCCAATGGACTGGATCCTATTTTTCAGGTGGGAAAGGGCGGCATTGGAGATGCCTTCCGAAAACAGGTGTTTGACGCACTGGAGGCCAGGGAGCTGATCAAAATCAAGGTGCTGCCCAATGCCGAGCTGACGGCGGCGGAGGTTTGTCAGATGTTGTGTCAGAGCGTGGGTGCCAATCCGGTGCAGGTGATCGGCAGCAAGGTGGTTTTGTATAAACGATCCCGGGAGCATAAAAAAATTGTTTTGCCCGGGGAGCCTAAGCCTAAAAGCAAGCCGGTGCAAAATAAAAAAGCGCCAAGTGTTCCAACGGGCAGCGGCAAGTCCGGCGGAAAAGGGTCGGGGTCGAAAAGGACGGGACAAAGATGAAACGGATTGCATTGTACGGCGGTGTGTTCGATCCGGTTCACTTAGGCCATGTGGCGGCAGCGGAGCAAATTTTGTCTCAGCTTTGCCCTGATGAATTGCTGCTTCTGCCCTGCGGCAATCCCCCCCATAAAAAGGGGCGGCGGATCAGCGACGGACAGGACAGGCTGGCAATGCTTCGTCTGGCAATGAAGCCGTTGAAGGGGGTTACCGTCAGCAGCTTCGAGATAGATCAGCCGGATTATTCCTACACGGTGCGGACGCTGGAGCATTTCAGACAGGTATACGGCGCTGAAACGGAACTGGTTTGGGTGATCGGGGCAGACAATATCCGTCCCTTTTTTACCTGGCGGCAGCCTGAAAAAATTCTCAGTCTTGCTAAAATTGCGGTGCTTGCCCGACCGGGCTTTGACCGGACAGAGGCAGAAACTGCCTTTCCGGGCTGTTATATTGTAGGAGAGCGGCAGGTAGCTGTTTCTTCAACCCAGGTGCGCCAGGCGGCTCGCAGGGGGGAATCCTTGCAGGGGCTTGTTCCGGAGGAGGTGGCAGATTATATTCAGAAAAATCGGCTGTATCCTCCCGCCTGCGGCATTGAGGAGGCGGAACGACTGGTAAAAAGCCGGCTGCGGG
Organism: Clostridia bacterium; assembly: GCA_034117945.1. Taxonomy (GTDB): domain Bacteria; phylum Bacillota; class Clostridia; order HGM11514; family HGM11514; genus SIG438. Next base: position 2,325 of record JAXEOR010000195.1, read on the forward strand.
AGCATCGGGCGGCGCACACCTTTGGGGTACGCAGTCAGGCGGTGGAGCTGGCGGAGCGGTTTGGAGAAAATCCGGAGCAGGCGGCCTTGGCGGCGCTGCTGCACGATATCACAAAGCAGGTGCCCTTGGAGGAGCAATTGGATATTTGCAGAAAATATCATATTGTGCCGGACGAAATGCAGAGAGAAAGCCCGGCGCTGCTGCACAGCGTGACAGCGGAGGCGGTTGCTTTTTACCAGCTTGGGATAGATGATAATGAGATTTTGGCTGCAATCCGATATCATACCACCGGGTGCGCAGACATTAGCGGTTTGATGAAGGTGAATTATCTGGCGGACTGTATTGATCCGGAGCGGGAGAAATATCCCGGCCTGGCGGATATCCGCCGTTTGGCAGAGAAAAATCTGGATCAAGCGGTTTTGCTGGCCATGGAGCTGGGTCTTGCCCATCTGCGGCAAACAAAAAAGCCCATTCATCCGGATACTCTGGCTGCTATTTCAGATTTGAGAGGAGGAATGCAGTAAATGCAGGCAAAGGAATTGATGGCGCTGATTGTGCGGGCGCTGGACGATAAAAAGGCCGGAAACCTGGAGGTGCTGTCCATGGAGGGGATTTCCGATATCGGAGATTATTTCGTCATCGCTACGGGAAATTCCACTACCCAGATCAAGGCCTTGGCGGACGCGGCCATGGAAGCGGCGGCTAAGGAGGGCGTCAGCCCACACCATCAGGAGGGGTATCAGACAGCAGTTTGGATTTTGCAGGACTATGGAGACGTGGTGCTGCATATCTTCAATACAGAGTCCCGGGGATTTTACAGTCTGGAGCATTTGTGGGCAGATGCAAAGCGGGTTGACCTGTCCGGATTGATTACCAAGGAAGAATAAGGAGGAAGCGACAATGGCAAAGGAATATAAACCGGCGGATTTTGAGGCAAAGTGGCAAAAAAAATGGGAGGACGCAGGGATTTTTAAGGCACAGAACGATTTTTCCAAGCCGAAATTTTACGGATTGGTGGAGTTCCCCTATCCTTCCGGACACGGCCTGCACGTGGGGCATCCCAGAAGCTATACCGCTCTGGATATTGTCACCCGCAAGAGGAGGATGGAGGGCTATAATGTGCTGTATCCCATGGGGTTTGACGCATTCGGTCTTCCGGCGGAAAATTACGCCATTCAAAATCATGTGCACCCCAAAAAGGTGACCCAGGAGAATGTGGATAATTTCAGAAGACAGCTGAAATCTCTGGGCTTTGCCTTTGACTGGGACAGAGAGGTGAACACCACCGATCCCAGCTATTATAAATGGACCCAGTGGATTTTTTTGCAGCTGTTTAAAAAGGGCTTGGCCTATAAGCAGGAAATGCCCATCAACTGGTGCACCAGCTGTAAGGTAGGGCTGGCCAACGAGGAAGTGGTCAACGGCGTTTGCGAACGGTGCGGCGGCGAGGTGGTACAAAAGCAAAAAAGCCAGTGGATGCTGAAAATTACAGAGTATGCCCAGCGGTTGATTGACGATCTGGACGATGTCAGCTTTATTGAAAAGGTCAAAACACAGCAGAAAAACTGGATTGGCCGTTCGGAGGGTGCAGAGGTGGACTTTACCCTGCAGCCCGGTGACAAAAAAGTGACGGTATATACCACCCGGTGCGACACACTGTTTGGTGCCACCTATATGGTGCTGTCTCCCGAGCATCCCTTCATTGACGAAATGAAGGAGCAGATTACCAATTTCGATCAGGTAGAAGCATACCGCCAGGAGGCGGCTCATAAGTCTGAGTTTGAACGGACAGAGCTGGCAAAGGATAAAACCGGAGTTGCCCTGGAGGGCATCACAGCGGTGAACCCGGTAACCGGGAAGGAGATTCCGGTGTGGATTTCCGATTATGTGCTGATGACCTACGGCACAGGCGCCATTATGGCAGTTCCCGCCCATGACAGCAGAGACTGGGAATTTGCCAAGAAATTTCATCTGCCTATTATCGAAGTGGTAGCGGGCGGAGAAGATGTGCAAAGTCAGGCCTATACCGACGTGGCCTCCGGGAAGATGGTCAACTCCGGATTTTTGGACGGTATGGAGGTCAAGGAAGCCATCGCCGCGATGATTTCTTATTTAGAGGAAAAGGGAATCGGCAGGCGTAAGGTGAATTTCAAGCTGCGGGACTGGGTCTTTTCCCGTCAGCGTTATTGGGGAGAGCCTATTCCGCTGGTTCATTGTCAGGACTGCGGCTGGGTGGCTATTCCGGAAAGCGAGTTGCCCTTGAAGCTGCCGGAAATTGAGGACTATGAAATGACGGAGGACGGTCAGTCCCCCTTGGCCAAGGTGCCCTCCTGGTACAATACCACCTGCCCCCAGTGCGGCAAGCCGGCGGTGCGGGAAACGGATACCATGCCTCAATGGGCAGGCTCCTCCTGGTATTTCCTGCGGTATATTGATCCCCATAACGATCATGCAATTGCCTCAAAGGAATTGCTGGATTACTGGCTGCCGGTGGATTGGTATAACGGCGGGATGGAGCATACCACGCTGCATTTGCTGTATTCTCGGTTTTGGCATAAATTTTTGTATGATATCGGCGTTGTGCCCACCAAAGAGCCTTACCAGAAGCGGACATCCCACGGAATGATTCTGGGAGAAAACAATGAGAAAATGTCCAAATCCAGAGGAAACGTGGTCAATCCGGACGATATTGTCAACGAGTTCGGCGCAGATACCTTCCGGCTGTATGAAATGTTTATCGGTGCCTTTGACCAGGCGACTCCCTGGTCGGAAAACGGCGTTCGGGGCTGCCGCAAATTTTTGGATCGGGTATGGGCACTGTCTGACAAGGTGACGGAGGAGGAAGGGTATTCTCCCGAGCTGGAGACTGCCATGCATAAAACCATCCGGAAGGTGGGAGAAGACATTGAGCGGATGAAATTTAACACGGCAGTGGCGGCGCTGATGAGCCTGTTAAATGAATTTTCCGCCAAGGGCAGCGTTACCAAAGGGGAATATAAAACCTTTTTAACGCTGATCAATCCCTTTGTGCCCCATATGACGGAGGAGCTTTGGAGCGAGGCGGGCTTTGAGGGCTTTTGCTCTGTGGCACCCTGGCCCCAGTTTGACGAGTCGAAAACGGTAGACGCCATGGTGGAATTTGTGGTTCAGATTAACGGCAAGGTGCGGGATCGGATGATGTTCCCGGCGGAAATCGGCGTGGAGGAGCTGAAAACAGCGGCGCTGGAAAGCCAGAGAGTGAAGGAGCTGGTGGGGGATAAGCAAATTGTGAAGGTGATTGCGGTTCCCAAAAAGCTGGTGAATATTGTAGTGCGGTAGTAATTGAGGTGAACATATGGGGATCTGGTCAGAGGTTAAAATGATTATGGAGCGGGATCCGGCTGCCCGGAATCCGCTGGAGGTGCTGCTGCTTTATTCCGGGGTGCATGCGGTGATTAATCATCGGATCGCCCACTGGTTTTACAGGCACCACTGCCTGTTTATTGCCCGGCTGATTTCTCAGGTATCCCGTTTTTTTACCGGGATTGAAATTCATCCCGGAGCGAAAATCGGAAAGGGCTTGCTGATCGACCATGGCATTGGGGTGGTCATTGGAGAAACAGCTGAAGTTGGAGATTGCTGCACCATTTACCAGGGGGTGACCCTGGGGGGAACAGGCAAGGACAAGGGAAAGCGCCATCCCACCATCGGAAACAATGTGATGATCGGCGCAGGCGCAAAGGTGTTAGGCCCTTTTACGGTGGGGGATAATTCAAAAATTGCCGCCAATGCGGTGGTGCTGAATCCCGTACCGCCTAATTCCACCTGCGTGGGCGTTCCGGCTCGGGTGGTGAAGCGAAACGGCATTTCGGTAAACGATATTGATCAGGTTCATATTCCTGATCCTGTCTCTCAGGAATTGTGCAGATTGCAGGCCTGCCTGGATCGCTTGGAAAAAGAACGGGAGGAGGAGCACTCTTGAAAACCGTTTGGATTACCGGCGGAACCCGGGGGATCGGCCGGGCGACGGCGAAGCTTTTCTGCGAAAAGGGTTATCGGGTGGCGGTATCCTTTTACTCCGATCGGAAATCGGCGGATGATTTTTTGCGGGAGTGCCCGGGGATTTTGGTGCTGCAGGGAGATGTGGCCGACCGGGTCAGGACGGAGGAAATGGCAAAGGAGATCGGCCATGTGGACATATTGGTGAACAATGCCGGCATTGCTCAGCAAAAGCTGTTTGATACCATTACGGAGCAGGAATGGGATCGGATGTTTGACGTGCATGTGAAGGGCAGCTTTCTTTGCACCAAAGCGGTGCTTCCGGGAATGCTCCGGCAGCAGGCGGGAGCGGTGGTGAACGTGGCCTCTATTTGGGGCATGACGGGGGCTTCCTGTGAGGTGCATTATTCTGCGGCCAAGGGGGCGGTCATTGCCATGACAAAGGCCTTGGCCAAGGAATTGGGACCCTCCGGCATTCGGGTTAACTGCGTGGCGCCCGGCGTGATTGCAACGGAGATGTGCGCTCATCTGACCAAGGAGGATCGGGCGGCCTTGGAGGAAGAAACACCCTTAGGTCGGCTGGGAACGGCGGAGGATGTGGCCCAGGCCATTTTCTATCTTGCCACGGCGGAATTTGTGACTGGTCAGGTGCTTAGCCCCAACGGCGGGATCGTGATATAAAACCGGCTTTCTATGAACGTGCCTTTCATGAAATTCGGCAAAATAGAGATTTTGAGGTGATGATGATGCGGGAATGGAATTTGGAGCAGTGGGACAAAAATGTGTTTGAAACTATCGGAAAACAGTGGATGCTGATTACGGCGGGAATCGACCAGGTGAACACCATGACCGCCTCCTGGGGTGGAATGGGCGTTCTCTGGGGGAAAAAGGTGGCTTATATATTTATCCGCCCGCAGCGGTATACCAAGGAATTTGTGGATATGGAGGATACCTTCAGCCTGAACTTTTTGGGAGAGGAATACCGAAAGGAGCTGCAGTATCTGGGAAAGGTGTCCGGCAGAGATGAGGATAAAATTACAACAGCCGGGCTAACGGTAGTCAGAGATGGGGATACGCCCTATTTTGCCCAGGCGGAATCTGTTTTGGTTTGCAGAAAGCTGTACGCCCAGGAGCTGATGCCGAAATGCTTTACTGTTTCCGGAGAGGATGAAGCCTGGTATCCCCAAGGAGATTATCACACCATGTATATCGGAGAAATCACCAAGCTTTTGGTGAAATAGCAGCCTGTGGTTTTTCTTTTGACAGAATAAAAAGCAGAAATCAGCTGACCTGCCGGGGAGGAGGAATCTTTCCCGACCGAGTCAGAGGATTTCTGCTTTTTTGTTCATGAGACAGAAGGAATCCGGAAAGTCTTATGCAATTTTTTCTGCCCAGGTTTCCGCATACAGCGCCAAAGCCTTGGAATGAAGCTTGCTAACGTAGGTGCAGTCGTAATGCAGCTGTGCGGCGATTCTGACCATGGAATAATTTCGTAAGTAATACAAATAAAGCACATTTCGGTATGGCTGGGGGAGACAGGAGATTTTCTGCTCAATGGAAATTCTTTTGGTTACCAGTCTTTCAACAATTGAGCAATAGTATTCCTTCAGTGTTACCAGAGCGATGACCCCATCCTCCATACTGCCGCTTGATCCGCTGTAAAGGCGGCTTTCTAATTTGCGGATTTCCTCTCTTCTGCAGCGAATTTCCTCTGCGTTGTGCCGGTAATCAATCAGTTCCTGCTTAGCTTGCTGTACTGTCATAGTAGATCTCCTCCTTCGTATGTAAAAACAGATAACAAAAAGGACAGATCAGTTCTGTCCTCCAATATGAATATTTTTTCTAATTTTATTATATCACCAGAAATTGGAAAAGTCAATAGATTTCGAAAAAATTTTTCTTTTTCGGAAAAAAATTTTAATAAATATTGATTTTATTTGTCGAATATGATAAAATGATGGGGAGAGGTGATCATTGTGAATTTTGGAAAGCAGTTAAAGGTGATTCGGAAGCAAAGAGGTTATACCTTGGAAACACTGGTGCAGGAATACAATTTGAGATATGGAAAGAGGCTGACTATGAGCACCTTATCCCGTTATGAAAACAACCGTCAGACCCCTTCTGCAGAAACCATCCAGCATCTGGCCAGAGTGCTGTGTGTTCCTGCGGATATTTTGCTGTCTGCTCCCCGGGAGTATACAGAGATTGAGTCCATTTTAGAGGAAACCAGACAGAAGCTGGTGCATTCTCCCGGGCTGGTGATAGAAGGCCGGCCGGTAGAACCGGAGGATATCGAAAAGATTTTATTTGCGATCAATCTGGGGTTGGAAACGGTAAAAAGAGAAAAAAAAATCACGCCCTGTCAATACAGTAAGGCGTGAGATAATCTGTCAAAATCAGAGTTCGGTTTCAGCAGTAAATGATTTTTGTGAAAGAGATTTCATAAATTGTATGGCAAAGGGCAGACAGAGCAGCCCTGTCAGAGCATCTGCACAGGCCTGGGTCATCTGCACCCCTGTTTCGCCGAACAAAGAAGGGAGCAGGGCGATCAGGGGCAGAAAGAAAAATCCCTGCCGGGCGCAGGACAGCAGGGTGGCTGTCCAGGATCGTCCGATAGACTGAAAGGTCATGTTGCACATGACCCCTAAGGGAATCAGCGGCAGAGAGCAGCACTGCCACCGCAGGGCTTTGCAGCCGAAGTCTGCTGCCTGAGGATCCGCAATAAATCCTTTCATCACAGCCGGCGCTGCTGTAAACATCAAAAGAGCAAACAGTGACATGCCGCAAAAGCTGACCGAAAAGGTGAACAGGATTGCCTGACGAACCCGATCAAACTTCCGAGCACCGTAATTATAGCCTGCTACCGGCTGATAGCCCTGGCCGATACCCAGAGAAACGCTGAACAGCAGCATGAAAATTTTGCTGACGATGGACATGCCTGCAATGGCAAAATCACCGTACATGCCTGCCGCGTGATTCAGCGCAACAGTAGAGATGCTGGCCAGCCCCTGTCTGCAAAAGGAGGGCAGGCCGGTTTTGATAATGTCAAGATAAACCCCTGGGGACGAGGAAATGGAGCGCCGAGATAGGGCTACCACACTTTTTCCCCGGATAAACATGGAGGCTAAAATCCCGCAGCTGACGCACTGGCTGATCAGAGTTGCAATGGCTGCGCCGGATGTTCCCAGGCCCAGTCCGAAAATGAACAAGGGATCCAAGGCCACGTTTAACAGTCCTCCCGTGGTAATGCCCACCATAGCCAGCCTTGCCATTCCCTGGCTTCTGAGGAGGTTGTTCAGCACAAAGGAGGAAGCCATCACCGGCGCCCCCAAAAGAATAAACCGGGCATAATTGCGGGCGAAGGGCAAAATGGTGGGGGTAGCCCCCAGCAGCCGCATCAGCGGATCTAAGAACACCAGACCTCCCACCGACAGCAAAAGACCAAACAGTACTGCCGCAAAAAGGCCGGAGGAGGCTGTTTGGTTGGCCTCCTGCTGTTTTTGCTCCCCCAACAGCCGGGAAATTTTGCTGCCGGAACCCATCCCCAGGGTGAAGCCCACTGCTTGAATCAAAGCCATGAGAGAAAACACAATTCCCACCGCCCCGGAGGCCTCCGTTCCCAGCTTGGAAACAAAATAAGTATCTGCCATGTTATAAATGGAGGATACCAGCATGCTGATAATGGTGGGAACTCCCAAAGCTACAATAAGACCCGGCACCTTGCGCTGGGTCATTTTTTCAAACTGTTCCTGCTGCCGATCCACGTTATATCCCTTCCTCTGTTTTATTTTACTTCTATTTTACAATAAAACGCTCCGTTTGTCAAATAGCCAGAATGCCAAGGCTTCAGCCATAGATGGCCTTGTTTATTGCACCACAATATATTTTTATTGAAAAACGATAAAAAATGATTGACATTCAATTATTGTTGTGATATAATACAAGCGAAAAGGGCTTAGCAATAAATAAGATCTTTGCCTTTTCTTTTGGGATCCCTCTTATTTGCCCGCAGGAAAGAGGGGGCTTTTGATGATCGGCGGGCGGAAAGGACTGTGGTGATGATGAAGGAGCAAAAATCGGCGGTTCATTTTATTGCAAAGGGCTTGGTTGACGTGATGTTTTACGGCGGGATTGTGTGCGTTTTGGCGGTTCCATGGCTGGCCAAATGGCTGAATATCTGGTTTAACGAGGGGCATCATCCTCATTATTACACCATTGTTATTCCCATTCTGTTTTTATCCGGCATACTTGCTGTAACGATTCTGTATTGCCTAAAGAAAATGTACCGCACGCTGCTGGGGGGCAATCCCTTTGTGGAGGAAAACATTCAGTGTTTTCGCAAAATGGCGGCGGCATGCGGCGGCATTGCGGTGATTTATTTTGTCAAATGCTTTTTGCTGTTTTCTCCTGCGACGGTGATCGTTATGCTGGTATTTGTGGTTGGAATGCTATTTTGTTTAACACTGAAGGATATTTTTCAGCAGGCTATTTGCTATAAAGAAGAAAATGATCTGACGATATGAGAGGGGTGACGGTATGGCGATCATTGTAAATTTGGACGTGATGATGGCAAAGAGAAAGATTGGGCTGACGGAGCTTGCCCAAAAGGTGGATATTACGCCGGCGAATCTTTCTATTTTAAAAAACAACAAAGCAAAGGCAATTCGGTTTTCCACCCTGGAGGGGATTTGCCGGGCACTGGATTGTCAGCCGGCTGATTTGTTGGAATTTTCAGAGGAGTAGGAGGAAGCAGTGATGAATTTCTATAAAAAAGCCCTGTTAAAGGGGCTGTGGCTGGGGATTGCCTTGGTGATCCTGCAAAAAATCTGCTGCGTTTGCTATGCAGAGGTGGATCTGTTTCAACAATCGATCTTTGATTGGCCGTTTTTGTTTTTCGGTCTTACGGTATTTGCCTTTTTAATCAAAAATGATGTCAGAGGCTTTTTTATTACCGGCTTTACGGGGCTGTTTTCCTTGCTGGGAATCGAGTTTTTGCTTGGTCTTTTGGGCTTTGGAGAGATGATGGAGGGAGACGGACTGCTGATATATTTTGAAGGCTTTTTGGGCTCCATGCTGGCAGCCTTTCTCTCCTTTGTCCTCATTGTCAGCGGTGTTCCATTTACCAAGCCCGGGAAAAAACGGGAAGAGAGACGGCAGGAGATTCCTTTGGAGATGGGCAAAAAGATGCTGCTGTTAGCCTACGGTCTGTTTTCGGCGATTACCTTTGCTTATCTGGCCCTTCCGGAACAGGCCGGAATAGGGGTTCCTCTATTTGTCCTTTTCCAGGTGATCTTTTTGTGGTTTTTGGTTCCGGACAGAAAAAGACTTTGGCGGATTTTGCCGATTGTTCTGATTTCGTTGAACTTTTTTATCAGCGCAAATCCAATGTGGCATATTTCTAATCTGGCGGTATGTGTTGTTTTGTACGGAGCGGTGTATGCCGACGGGGGACGGGGCTTTTTGCCTTCCCTGTGCAAGCAGGTGGCGGTGCCTGTGCGTTACTGCAGCCTGCCCTTTTGGTGGGGGCTGGAGTCTACCAGAGAAAAGGCTCCTACGGTCAAACGGATTTTGCTGGCGGTGGGGATTACGGTTCCCCTTTTGATCCTGTTATTGCTGTTTTTGTCTTCTGCAGATATGATCTTCCGAGAAGGGCTGGAAAGGCTTTGGAGGAGCTTTTGGGAATGGATCAGCTTTAATGTTTTGTGGAAGGTGTTGGTGAGTCTGTTGGTTGGCTGCTACCTGATCGGCGCTTTGTATTACGCACGCCGGGACGGAAATCACCAGAGAGCCCTTTTCCCTTCTCAGAGACAAGGGGATTTGATTATACTTACGGTTTTGCTGGGGACGGTGCTGGCAGTTTACACGGTGTTTTGCGTGATCCAATTCAAATACTTGTTTGCAGGCTCTGTTTTGCCATACGGTCTTACCTATCCTGAGTATGCCAGAAGGGGGTTTTTCGAACTTTTCTTTTTGACGGGAGTGAATATTGCGTTCATTCTGATCACTGTGTCCCTGACGATGAAAAAGACGGGGGCGGGCAAGCTTGTGACAAAGCTGCTGTGCGGCTATCTGTGTCTGATTACCTTGGTGCTGCTGGCCTCTTCCTTTTACCGCATGTATTTGTACTGCGCAGACGACGGCCTGACCCGCCTTCGTTTCCTGGTATTTGGCTTTTTGATCTTTGAGGCTGTGGGATTGTGCATCACGTTTTTCTATATCTTCCGCCCCAAATTTTCCATGATAGGTGTGTACGCGGCGATTGGCCTGATTTATTATGTGGGGCTGAATTTGGTGCCGGTGGATTATTTTGTGGCGAAAAGCCAGGTGGATATGTACCTGGAGGGTAAGCGAGATGAGGTGGAATATGTGATGACCCTGTCGCAAGACGCAGCGCCCCAAATTGAACGGCTGTTGGATTCTCCTGCAAAAAAGCAGGCGGAGGATTATTTTAAGAGCTGCAAGGAGGAAGAAGACAGAATTCCAAAACGGTGGCAGCGGTATAATCTTTCCAAAGCCGCCTGTGAAAAGCAATATGACAGATACCTTTCCGAGCATGGGCAGCCCTCCGGGGAGCCCGCCTTAACGGCGGAGGATTGACAAGCATAAGACAGACCCGCATGGTCAACAGTAGGTTGATCATGCGGGTCTGTTTTCAATCAATAAAATCAAATTCAAAATCCAGCATTTTTACTGTATCTCCCTCTCCCGCTCCTTTTTCCCGAAGGGCGTCGATAATGCCCTTACTGCGCAATGCACGCTGGAAAAACCGAACGGATTCCTGATCCGCAAAGTTGGTAGAGGCCATAATCTTGTCTACCAAAGTACCGCTGACCTCATAAAAATCAGCGTCCCTTTTGGTGACGGTAAAGGAAAGAGGGGTTTCCTTATCATACTCTGCCGTTTCCCCGGTTTCCTCATTAAAAAGAACGGGAACGGGGATCTGGGAAAGCCGCTGGGTTACATAGGAAATCAACTCGTCAACTCCTTGCCTGGTTGCAGTGCTGATGGGAAATACCCGGTAGCCCCGGTTGGTCATTTCCTGTTGGAAGGCATCGTATCTGCCGGTGTCATACAGCAAATCCATTTTATTAGCGGCGATGATCTGCTCCTTATCTGCCAGGGAGGAACTGTATTGCTGCAATTCCCGGTTGATCACTTCAAAATCATCAAGGGGACTGCGGCCTTCGCAGCCGGACACATCGATCACATGAACCAACAGCCTGGTTCGTTCCACATGGCGCAAAAATTCATGCCCCAGCCCAACCCCCTGATGGGCGCCTTCAATGATGCCGGGAATGTCCGCCATGACAAAGGCGTCTCCCTTATTGGGGGTTACAATTCCCAGATTGGGAATCAAGGTGGTAAAGTGATAATTTGCAATTTTGGGCTTGGCGCTGGATACAGTAGACAGCAGTGTGGATTTTCCCACATTAGGAAATCCAACCAATCCCACATCTGCCAGCAGCTTCAGCTCCAGAATGACAGTGCGCTGTCCGCCGGGCAGGCCGTTTTTGGCAAAGTTAGGAGCCTGTCTGGTGGGGGTGGCAAAATGCGTGTTGCCCCAGCCGCCGTTGCCTCCCTTTGCGGCGATAAACTCTTTTCCGCCCTTGTTCATGTCCGCCAGTACCAGGCCGGTTGCCTCGTCCCGGATGACCGTTCCCGTGGGAACGGAAATGATCAGATCCTTTCCGTCTTTCCCGTAGCATTTTTTTGCGGTTCCGTCCCCGCCGCGCTGGGCGGTATAGCTTTTTTTGTAACGAAAGTCCATCAAAGTGGTCATTTTATCGTCTGCCAAAAACACCACATTGCCGCCCCGGCCGCCGTCTCCTCCGTCAGGGCCGCCTGCCGCCACATATTTTTCGCGCCGGAAGGAAACGCAGCCATTGCCGCCGGCGCCTGCTTTGATTTCAATTTTTGCTTTATCTACAAACATGGCATCCTCCTGTTTGCTTTTTCATTATGATTTCCCTTTCTAATAGAAAAATCCTCATCTGACAGAAAAATCCCCCTTGTTGCCAAGAGGGATTTCATAAACTGCTGAACTTATTGAGCGACCTCGTAAACACTAACCTGCTTTTTATCCTTGCCCTTGCGCTCAAACTTTACTTTTCCGTCAATCAAGGCAAACAGAGTGTCGTCACTGCCGATGCCAACATTGTTTCCCGGATGAATTTTCGTTCCTCTTTGTCTGTACAGAATATTGCCGGCCAGAACAAATTGACCGTCTGCCCGCTTAGCGCCTAAACGCTTGGACTCAGAATCTCTTCCGTTTTTGGTACTTCCTACTCCTTTTTTATGAGCCAGTAATTGAATATTCATCATGGTTTCAAACCTCCAAGCTACAAATTTTTAAATATGCTCCGTACTGTGAGCTTAACTCCTGCATGACCGTTTCAAAGGGAATCAAAAAATCCTGCACCCGCTGTTTTTGCTCCTCTGTAGCCGATTCTGCCAAGGAAAAGGTAATCAACCCCTCCCTGCATTCATAGTGGCTGGGAACCTTTACGGTTTTGGTCAGCGCTTCGATCACATACTGTGCAATGGAAGAGACCGCCGCACATACAATATCCGATCCTTCTTCCGCATATCCGGAATGACCCTTCAGACTAAATGCACAAATTCCCTGATTGCTGTGAAACACGGTTACTTCTATCATTAGGCGTTAATACTGTCAATCTTTACCTTAGTAAAGTACTGACGATGACCTTGTTTTTTGCGATATCCCTTTTTGGGTTTGTATTTGAATACAATAATTTTCTTTGCGCGGCCGTTTTTCAGAACGCTTGCGCTTACCTTTGCCCCTTCCACATAAGGAGCACCAAAGGTCAACCCTTCGTCTTTTCCAACTGCGATGACCTGATCAAAGGTAACGGTTTCTCCTTCGTCTGCGCCCAGCTTTTCTACATTGATAATGTCACCCTCGCTGACGCGGTATTGCTTTCCGCCTGTTTCGATTACAGCATACATGTGCTGCACCTCCTGTTTTATTCAAACTCGCTGAGTCAGGTAATTCCCTGGCCTGGCCGGGAATATTTATCACCTCTATCATGCGGCAACGTTTATTTTATCACAAAATTTGCGGCTTGTCAATCCCTTTTTTACGGTTTTTCCTGATTTGGGGATTTTATTCTTTCTTGAAGCGAAAAATCTGCGTAAATCAATAGAAAAAGTGATTGACAAGGGAAGTAATATGTGGTATTATAGGGATATTATTTGAAATATGTGGAGTTGGTTGGATATGTTTGCAAAAGAGAGACAGGAGAAAATATGCAGTCTGCTGGAGCAAAAGCCCTCTGTGACCGTCAATGAGCTGGTTCATCTATTTGAGGTTTCCATTGAGACAGTGCGGCGGGATTTGTTTTTTTTGGAGCAGCAGGGCTGCCTGAAGCGGGTGCACGGGGGAGCGGTTGCGCCGGGCTCCTCTCACCGCATGGAGCGGCTGGAGCGCAGACTGGAAGAGAATATGGAGCAAAAGCGGGAGCTTTCCTGTGCTGCCGCCGGACTGCTGCGAGAGGGGGATGTGATTGCTGTTGACTCCGGGAGTACTGCCGTGGCCTTTGCCCGGGTATTGAAAGAGCGGTTTCGGAATTTAACGGTCATCACCCATTCTCTGGACGTATTTCAAATTCTTTCCGATGCCCTGCATCCCATTTTGTGCGGGGGAGAATTTTTGAAAAGCGAGAATGCCTTTTACGGTGAGCTTACCTGCAGCTCTTTGGCACGGTTTCATGTGGCAAAAGCCTTTGTCTTTCCTTCCGCCGTTTCTGTTTCTTACGGGGTGATGGATTATCTGCTGCCCCTCATTCCGGTTCAAAAGGCGATTGCAGGAATGGGAGATCAGGTATTGGTGCTGGCAGACAGCGGCAAATTTGAAACAACCGCCCTGATGAAGGTGACAGATCTTTCGGAACAAATGCTGTTTGTGACGGATTCTCAGCTGGCGCCGGAAATTGCAGATTTATATCAGAAAAAGAATATCACGGTATTGACAGGAGGAGAGCTATGAGGCAGGAAGGCAAGTGGCTGGCGGGCATTTGTACGGTGATTTATTTCGTCAGCTATTTGACAAGGCATAACTTTGCGGCGGTGCTGGCGGAGATCATTGCCTCCGGCACTGCCTCTGAGGCGGCTGCGACTGTTACCACCGTGGGCTTTATTACCTATGGCTGCGGTCAGCTGATCAGCGGCTTTTTGGGGGATCAGCTGCCTCCGGCAAAATTGATTTTGGGGGGCTTGCTGGTGACAACCTCCATGAATTTTCTGCTCCCGTTTTGCAGTGCAGGCTGGCAGATGTGTTTGGTCTGGGGCGTGAACGGTGCAGCCCAGGCTATGCTGTGGCCGCCCATGGTGAAGCTGCTGTCTGTGTTGGAGGAGGAAGAATATCAAAAAGCCTGCGCCAACGTTACCATAGGCGGCGCAGTGGGTACCATTACCATTTACTGCTTGGTGCCTTTGGTGCTGACGGTGGCAGATTGGCGGGGGGTATTTTATGTATGCGCAGCTTTCGGTGTTGCCGCATCTATTCTTTGGGGAACCTGGATCGGACGTGTGCTTTCCTATCTTCCCAAGCCCGGAGAGGAGAAAAAAACAGGCGGGTCAAGGGTTTTGATTCCGTCGGTTTGTATTCCCATTACCCTGATCGTGCTGCTGGCGATCATTGCACAGGGAATTTTGCGTGACGGCATCACCACCTGGGCGCCGGTTTATTTGAATCAGGTGTATCACCTGGATACGGCGGTTTCTATTTTTATTACTGTTTCCATTCCTGTTTTATCGATTGCCGGGATCAAATTAACCGCTGCTCTTTACAATAGAGCTTTGAAGGAGGAGCAAACCTGCGCCGGCCTTTTGTTTTTGGCAGCGGCTGTGTGCGGGCTGGTTTTGGCTCTCTTTCCGACCTCCTCTCCCATACTGTTTGCGGCGGGGGCGGCGGTGATGACCGCCTGTATGCACGGGATCAATCTGCTGCTGATTTCGGTATTCCCTTTGCGGTATAAAAAATTCGGAAGGATTTCTCTGATATCCGGTCTGTTTAATTTTTCTGTTTATATTGGGAGCGCTCTTTCCAGCATTGGCTTTGAATGGATTTCTCAGCACTTCGGGTGGCAATCTGTAGCAGCTCTTTGGATGGCCATTTCTCTTTTGGGAGCCTTCCTTTGCTGGGGGGCCCACAAAAAGGGGTTTCCGGAGTAAAAAAAGAAGGCTTTGCCCCAGCCTATGGCGGGAGATAGCAAGTGCCCCCTGAGATTGACGAAATCTCAGGGGGCACCGTTTTGTGTGCTTTTATGCGGTTACAATTTTGCTTGCGTCTTGCAAATTCAGCAGCTCTACCGCTTGCTCCCGCATTTTGTATTTCAAGATTTGTCCCGCTGCATTCATGGGGAATTGATCCACAAAGGACACATAGCGGGGGATTTTGTGCTTGGCCATATGATCCCGGACATATTGCTTGATTTCATCCTCTGTGCACTCTGCGTCTTCCTTTAAGATCACGCATGCCATAATTTCTTCCCCGTACTGTTTGTCGGGAACGCCGATGACCTGCACGTCCTTCACCTTATCGTAGGTATAAATGAAATCTTCAATTTCCTTGGGATAAATGTTTTCACCGCCACGGATGATCATATCCTTGATACGGCCGGTGATTTTATAGTTCCCGTCCGGCAGGCGGCGAGCCAGGTCGCCGGTGTGCAGCCAGCCATCCTTATCAATGGCGGCGGCGGTAGCCTCCGGCATTTTATAATAGCCCTTCATGATATTATAGCCACGAGCCACAAATTCGCCGTCCACATTATCCGGCAAATCCTCCCCGGTTTCCGGATCGACGATCTTGTTTTCCACGCCAAACATATCTCCGCCCACCGTATTGACCCGCACGTCAATGGAGTCTGTGGTTTTGCTCATGGTACAGCCGGGAGAAGCCTCAGTCTGGCCGTAGGTAATGCAGATTTCGCTCATATGCATTTTTTCAATCACGTCCTCCATGATTTTAACCGGGCAGGGGCTGCCTGCCATAATGCCGGTTCTCATGTAAGAAAAATCTGTTTTTTCAAAATCCTCATGCTCCAGCATGGCAATAAACATGGTAGGAACGCCATGAAAGGCGGTGATTTTTTCTTTGTTAATGCAGGCCAGGGATTTTCTGGGTGAAAAGGCCGGGATAGGAGACATGGTGGTTCCGTGGGTCATGGAGGCGGTCATTGCCAGCACCATGCCGAAGCAATGGAACATGGGAACCTGAATCATCATCCGGTCTGCGGTGGACAGATCCATACAGTCTCCGATGGCTTTGCCGTTGTTGACCACATTGTAGTGGGTCAGCATAACCCCTTTGGGAAAGCCGGTGGTGCCGGAGGTGTACTGCATATTGCACACGTCATGCTTGTCAATCTGCCGGCGGCGGGCTTCCACTGCATACAGAGGCACCTGCTCGGACAGAGCAACCGCCTCCTCCCAGGTGTAGCAGCCGGGCTGCTTGCTGTCTACCGTAATAATATTGCGAAGCTCGGGCAGGCGGATGGAATACAGCTGGCCGGGCTTTGAGGTGGCAAGCTCAGGACACAGCTCCTTCATAATGCCCACATAGTCCGAATCCTTCCAGCCGTCAATCATCACCAGAGTATGGGTGTCAGACTGCTTGAGCAGATATTCCGCTTCGTGGATTTTATAAGCAGTGTTGACCGTTACCAGCACGGCGCCGATTTTGGTGGTGGCCCAGAAGGTAATGTACCAGGCGGGTACATTGGTGGCCCAGATGGCAACGTGATCTCCCCGGCCAACGCCCATAGCCAACAGTGCCCGGGCAAACTGATCCACATCGTCCCGGAACTGGGGATAGGTTCTGGTGTAATCCAATTCCGTGTACCGGAAGGCATACTGATTGGGAAATTCCTCGCACATTCTGTCCAGAACATCCGGGAAGGTATAATCAATCAACCGTTCCTTAGGCCATACATATTTTCCTGTTTTGGCATTGTTGTCCTGCAGCGGATGCTTGTGACGGGTGCGGTAGGGCGCCATATAATTGGCGTACTGAGGCACCACAACCCCTGCGTCAGACAAATCCTGGGCCCAGCGCTTCACCCATTCCAAAGAAACGTAACCGTCATACCCCTGGGCATTGAGGGCGTCAAACATATCCTTCAGAGGAAGATCGCCTTCTCCCATCATCCGGTATTGAACGGCACCGTCGGTCATCACGCTGTCCTTAGTGTGCACATATTTAATGTAGCTGGACAGATTTTTTATGGTATCGTAGGGGGATTCTCCCGCATAACGGTAAGGGTGATGCATGTCCCACAGGGCGGCGATAAACTTGCTGTCTACCGCGTCCAGCACTTTTTTCAGCCGCTTGGTGTCGGCATATACCCCGTTGGTCTCCACCAGTAGCGTTACGTTACCCTCTTGAGCCAGTTTTGAAAGCTTTCCGAGAGTTTGGATAATGTACGCATCGTCCACGTCGCCGCCGGGAGCGGGATCGGAATCCGCCAAAATACGGATAAACGGCGTATACAGTTTTCCTGCCAATGAAATGTAAGCAGAAATTTCTTCTACGACCTGGTCGTAGTCCTCCTTGTTTTTCAGAACGCAGCCTGAAGATAAACAAGGAATGGTTAACCCCAACTCGGAAAGTTTTTTCACTGTCTCAGGTAGCTGTGCTTCCGTAAAGGGCTTTGCCTTTACTGCGTAAATATCCTCGCCCAGTCCGCGAATCTCAATTCCGTCAAAGCTTAGGTCTTTTGCCATGGAGTAAATCTCCGCCCAGTCAGAATCGGGACAGGCCAATGTTGAGAAGCAAATTTTCATAAGAACAGTCCTTTCCTATTTAGTTTCATCCCCCTGAACAAAGAGGGGGATTACAACAATTTTACTCTTTTTTTTACAGAGTGTCAATTGTTTTTTCCTTTTTAAAATGATATTTGGGCAAGTGAACAAAGGTTTTTTCCCTTTTTCGCCGATTTATCAATGAAATCACGAAAAAAAGAGAGAGTATGACAGCCCGCTTCCTGGATCAGACGAAACCTTTCTTTTTTTAAAATAAACGGAAAAACCTCTTGCAGACGCAAGAAAAGTATGATAAGATAGAAACAATAAAATAAGGGAGGATAACACACTATGAAGCAATACCATGTGTCAAATACGGCGCAGCTGTCAGAAACCATAGACGCCATCGCCCAAAGCCGGGAGGCTGGGGAGGTCTTTTTGGAGGAGGGTGTTTACGAGCTCACTTCATCGTTACAGCTGCCGAATCATGTGACCCTTCGGGGGGTGAAGGGAAAAACCTTTTTGAAGGGGAGTAAATCCATTGCCGTTCCCGATCCCGGGCAGGACGGTATTTCTGTGATTGATCTGAAACAGGCCGGCATTACGGATTTCGGCGCCTTTGGGGAAGGACCCTTTGAGGATTTCTGGAAAAAATACGATATTCCAAAGCCCCATATGTGCGATCAGGGGCCGGGTCTGGAGCTGTTTTATCAGGGAAAAAAGCTGCCTCTTTCCCGGTATCCCAAGGAGGGCTTTTTGTCCATTACCAAAGCCTTGGGACAAACGGATACCTATCATGGAGAGAATCGCAACGGCTCGAAGGAAGGAATTTTTCAGTGCAATGATCCCCGGGTGAAAGACTGGGCGAATGAATCTGAGCTTCTTTTGGTAGGTTATTGGGGGAACGATTGGGCAACCCAACGCCATACGGTGAAATCGGTGGATCCTGTCACCGGAACGATCGAAGTGAACCCGCCTTATCATTGCTTTGGCTACCGGGACGGCAAAACCTATATGAACGAAGAGGGTGCCGTTTTTTATGCCCTGAATGTGAAAGGAGCCTTGCAGCAGCCGGGAGAATGGTGTATCGACCGGGAAAACGGTCTGCTGTACTTGATTCCCCTGCCCGGGCAGAGAGAGGTCAGCGTTTCTGTTTGTCATGATCTGATTTTTATTGAGGGTCGGGAGGATATCAAAATCAAGGGCATTACCTTCTGCGAGTGCCGGGGGTGCGGCGTGATGGCTCGCTCCAGCAGCAGAGTCAGACTGTATGAATGTGAAGCCTATGACACAGGGGCCTGGGGCTTTTTGGCGGAGAATTGCACCCAGTGCAAGTTTGCCCGGTGCAAGGTGCATCATACCGGCGGAGGCGGAGTCGGCGTTGGCGGAGGGGACAGAGAAACGCTGACTCCTTCCGGAAATCTGGTAGAGCAGTGCGAAATTACGCAGATTGCCTGGTGGCACAAAACCTATCTGCCCGCCATTGAGCTGACGGGAGTGGGGTGCTGCGCCAGAGGTAACCGGATCTATAACGTTCCTCATTTCGGCATTCTGTATCAGGGCAACAACCATGTGATCGAATACAATGAAATTGACAATGCCTGCTATGAGTCCAATGACGCAGGCGGGATTTACGCCGGACGGGACTGGACCTGCCGGGGAACGGTGATTCGGTACAATTATATTCACGATATGGCCGGGGCAAAGGGAGGCGGCTGCACCGGGATTTATTTTGATGACGGCGTCAGCTCCGCTCAGGTATACGGAAATATATTGGTTGGGTTCACCACCGGAGCCATTTTGCTGGGCGGCGGCCGGGATTACCACATTCATCACAACACCTTTTACGGCTGCGGTGTTTCCATGCGGATGGACTGCCGGGTGCGTGACTGGGGAGATCGACTGTATCCCACTCTGTGCCGGCACCTGGAGGAGATGCCCTGGCTGGGAAACACCTGGGCGAAGGCATACCCCGCTTTGGCAACTATTATGGCGTCTCAGCCAAGACTTCCTCTGGGCAACGAATTTGATCATAATACCATCATCGGAGGTGCAGGGGTGATGGTGACAGGAGAAGGAGCAGAGGAGTATTTGTACACCCATGACAATACAGTGGTGAAT
>JAXEOR010000196.1:0-5059 GCA_034117945.1 Clostridia bacterium
TTGCTGCTGAACCTACGAAAAATCGGTAAGGTTCTTTTGACGGAAATTTTAATGTTGGTTCAAAACCTGCTCCGAATTTACAGCTTTCCAGAAATGGCAATTATTCAGTAGGCATTAAATAAAAAGAGCAAAACCTGGTTCTGGGTTTTGCTCTTTTCGATCACTCATCATAAACGGTGCACAAAAAGCGGTTATGATAACTGCTCCAATTCCTTCAGCCAGGCGGCGCAGCTTGCGTCGCTGGGCATTCTCCAATCTCCCCGGGGGGACAGGCAAACGCTGCCCACCTTTACCCCGTCCGGCATACAGCTGCGTTTGAACTGCTGGCTGAAAAACCGGCGGTAAAAAACGGTCAGCCATTTCTGAATGGTTTCCTCCGGGTAGTCTCCCTGAAAGGCTCTGCAGGCAAGACAGAAAATCTTTTTGGGAGAAAAGCCAAACCGCAGCATGTAATACAAAAAGAAATCATGGAGCTCATAGGGACCGACCAGATCCTCCGTTTTTTGGGCAATGGCGCCGTCCGGCTCGGGGGGGAGCAGCTCGGGGCTGATGGGGGTGTCCAGCACATCCTCCAGCACAGCCACGGCCTCCGGGAAAATTTTTTGATTGATAATGCTTTCAATCATCCATTGAATCAGGGTTTTGGGAATGCTGACGTTAACGCCGTACATGCTCATCTGATCGCCGTTATAGGTGCACCAGCCCAGTGCCAACTCGCTTAAATCCCCTGTTCCTACCACAATGGCATTCAAACGGTTTGCCGTGTCCATTAATACCTGAGTCCGTTCTCTTGCCTGAGAATTTTCATAAGTAATATCCTTCACCGCCGAATCATGTCCGATATCCGAAAAATGCTGATTCACCGCGTCCTTAATGGGAATTTCCAGCACGGTGACACCCAGGGTCTTCATCAGCTGCAATGCGTTCTGATAGGTGCGGTCTGTGGTGCCGAAGCAGGGCATGGTAATGCCGTACACCTCAGTAGGCGGCAGCCCCATTTGCTTGGCGGCTTGAGCGCAGACCAAAAGTGCCAGAGTAGAATCCAGCCCGCCGGAAACGCCCACCACCATTTTCCCGCCCGTCACAGACAGCCTTTTTGCCAAACCGGCGGCCTGCATCTGAAAAATATGCATACAGCGTTTTCTCCGGTCGGTGGTAGCCGATGGGATAAAGGGATATTTTTGTAGGGGGTAAAGCAAGCCGTCGCTCCCCTGAGTTTCCCGGGGAAGAAAAATATGCCGGCAGGGTGCGCCGTAAACATGGGCTGTTTGAGCAAAGGATTTTATTTTTTGCCGGTCTGCCCGGATTTTTCCCAGATCTGTATCTGTTTGAATCAGGTAATCAGAATTGGTTTGGGGGGAGGTATCCGCCAGCATCACGCCGTTTTCATACACCATGCTATGGCCGGAAAACACCAGATCGGTGGTGGATTCTCCTTCTCCTGCGGAAACGAAAAGATAGGTGCACAAAGCCTTGGCAGACTGCTGGGCGACAATCATTCTCCGATAGTCTCGTTTGGCAATCAGCTCATTGCTGGCAGACAGGTTGACGATGATTTCCGCGCCGGACAGAGCCAGCATGGTGCTGGGGGGCAGGGGAGCCCATAAGTCCTCACAAATTTCAACGCCAAATCGGAACGAGCCGGTATCAAACACTAAATTGTTTCCCACAGGAACGGTTCCCTCCTGTTCCAGCCCTACAAGCTTAGGAGAAATTTCCGATATTGTCAGCTCTGCGCCGGAGCAAAACCAGCGCTGTTCATAAAATTCATTGTAGTTGGGAATAAAGGTTTTCGGAACAACGCCCAGCAGCCTTCCACCGGACAGCACCAGGCCGCAGTTATAAAGCTGCCCTTCCAGCGTGACAGGTGCGCCGATGACGGCAATTCCCGAAAAAGAAGCCGTTTGCTTAGCGATTCGTGCAACAGCCGCCTTGACAGAGGACTGCAATGGGGATTGAAAAAACAAATCCCCGCAGGTATATCCGCTGACGCACAGCTCCGGAAAGGCCAGTAGCTCCACTCCTTCTGCCTGTTCTATTTTTTTGCAGATTTCCTCCGCATTTTTTGCCGGGTCCCCCACTGTAACACGGGGCACTGCTGCCCCCACTCTGATCCAGTCAAACATATTAATTCGCCTTTCTGTTTTTTCTTTATTATACACCAAAATTCTGAAAGTTACAATCCCTTTCAGCAAAAAAATAAGGACTGCACCAGTCCCGCAAACTCGCTTAAGTATTTTTATCTGATTTCGGCAGCCGTCCCATAATACTTTTATAGGTTTTGATAAAGTAGGACGGACTGGAAAAGCCGCACAATTCGCCCGCCTCCGATACGGTATAGGCGCCTGTGCGAAGCAGGGTTTGTGCATTGGAGCAGCGGATTTTCTGCAGATACTTTGCCGCCGATACCCCCATGATTTCGCTGAAGGTTCTGCTGAAATAGCACTGGGAATAGCCCAGGCTTTTGGCAAGGGTTTGAAAGGTGAAATTTTCGGCATAATGATTTTCCATGTATTTAATGGCACTTTTGATCATTTTCAGCTTTTCGTCCGGCTCCTTGACGGAATGAAACAAGGGCTGTGCATAGTGCCGGCGCAGTGCAACCATCAGCTGCAAGGAAACGGCATAGCTGTTTAAATAATTATTGATTCCCTCCTGAATCGAATCCAGATACATGGCATTCATATACCCGGAAAGGGTTTGGTCGCCGATAATTTGGGGCTGAACCATCAGCCCTTCAAAGGAAAGCCCCAGAGAAATCAAATAATCATTGTCAAGCATAATGCGGAAGGTGACGGTTTTTTTGTCAACCAAATGATTGGCGTGAACATCGTTGGGGCAAATCACCAGAATATCCCCTTGCTGCGTTTGGTAGTCCACCTGATTTACAGTGGAATAAAGGATGCCTTCCACCACATAATGAATTTCAAAAACATTATGGTAGTGGAGGGCTTGCTTATTTTCCAGTATTTCACTAATGGGCGGGAAAGTGACCACATGGCAATGAAAGGGCAGAGGGATTTTATTTGTGGACCAAGCGGTTACCTTGTTGGATTCCGTTTCAATTTCAAAAACATCCTGATGCATACTGCTCCCTCCTTATGTAAAAATTATATCATTTTTTCCTGATTACTGCAAGATGGATTTTGAATTTTTTTATTAAATTGCTCTATTTTATTTTAAAAATCATTAAAAAATATGAAATAATGAATAAAAACAAAAGCGAATAAAGACGTTTTAGGGAATTTTAGGAAGGACAAAATAGTTATATTTTATGACAAACCAGTTTCTTTACAATCGGAAGGCTTTAGAGTAAAATAAAGATGAACGAATACAAAATAGGAGGGATTCTTTTATGAAAAAAAGACGAAGTGTACTTTTTTTAGCAATGCTGATGGCATTGAATTTGTGTGCAGGTGCCGGATTTGCAGCATCCTCCCCGGCATGGAGTGCCGCAGACCCGGTGGTAGGCTACATGGATATTGACAATGTAGGGTCAGCATTTCATTGGAACAATGCCTTGGGCTGGCAGCCAGGAGGCACCTATCAGGCGGAATATACCTATGATACGTCTGTGGCTAAAACCGGGTATGACGGATCGAAATACCTGAAGGTTTCTAAAAATGAAGATGGAACGGCAGGCCACAGAGGAGATCTGCGGGTGAAGTTTTACATGGAGGCAGTGGCGGGGGATTTTGATTTCTTTGTGGATAACACCTCCTCCTCTTCCAACATTGCCTTTAAATGCAATCTGAATCTGCAGGATAAAGAAAACTCGGCCATTCAGGCAGAAACGGCTCTTTTGCAGGTGACAGGAGCCAGCATAAAGCTGGCGGATAACTCCACGGTTGCCGTTACCAACGGAGCTTGGTATCGGGCGAGATTTGAAATCGATCCGGCGGATATGACGGTCACAGCGGCGGTTTATCAGCTGAAGGAGGACGGCACCCTGGGAGATCTGGTGAAGAAAACGGCAAATCCCACAGCGCTGAACACCTCCAATGCCTCCGGCAGCTTGTCAGACAGCTGGCAGCTTCAGCGATACACGGTGGAATTATACGGAGCACCCAACGTGGTGTGCGGATTTGATAATTTTGTGCTGTACAGCAAGGCGGTAAACACAGCCTCCTTTGCTGTAGGCGCCGGAGGAACGGTGAAGGTGGGTGAAAACAGTATCACCTCCGCCTCCAAGGGCATTGCCAGCGAAGTGGCGGTGGGAACAGAGGAGACCCTTTCCTTTGGAGTGATTCCGGAGGAGGGCTATGAAGTGGATTCCGTTATGGTAGGGGGCGAGGACAAAACCAGCCTGTTTACCGGAACGGATGCAGTTTCTGTGGGAACCTTGACCGGCAACACAGCTATTGCGGTTTCTTTTGTGCCTTCGGGAACGGTCAAGCCCAGTGTGGTGGGCAGTCCTGCCTGGGGTAAGACCGCACCTGTGATTGATATCATTGATTTTGATACCTATACGCAGACCTGGTCGAAAGCGGGAGCCTATTCTGCCAACTACTCCTATGACGCAGAAGCGGTAAAGGCGGCAGGCGACCAGAGCAAATATTTGCAGCTGACCAAAACCACCGGTGCTTCCGGACAGCGGGGAGACTGCCGGGTGACCTTCTCTAACGGTCAGGGAGCGGCAGCAGGATCCCTGGATTTTATGATCAAGGAAGGCTCCGTCAACGAAAACTATCTGGCTAAGATCTTGCTGAACCTGACGGACGGAACCACTCAAAAGGAAACAGCCATTGCAATGATAAAATCCGAGCAGGTGATTGCGGGAACAGTTACCCAGACCATCTCCAACGGCGCTTGGTACCGGGTGTATTATGATCTGAATAAAACGGAAAATACCGCAACGGTGTCGGTATACAGTCTGGACGATGCAGGCCATGTTAACGGGCAGGTGGTGCCGGCTCAGACGGTTTCGTTAGTAGAGGGACTGGAGGACGGCTGGTATGTGAACCGGTACACCCTAGAGATGTATGCCAAGGAAGGCTCCGGGATTGGGTTTGATAACTTTGTTTTGTATGACCGGCCGGTACAGTTCGTGTCCTTTGAT
>JAXEOR010000197.1:0-2828 GCA_034117945.1 Clostridia bacterium
ACAAAAGCTGGCGGCAGGCGTGCCCTATGTGATCCGTCAAAAAATCCCGGAGGAGGGCGTTACCTCCTTTGACGACGTGGTGTACGGTCATATTTCCATTGAAAACCACGAGCTGGACGAAGGGGTTTTGTTAAAATCCGACGGACTGCCCACCTATAACTTTGCAAACGTGGTAGACGACCACCTGATGGGGATTACCCACATTATCCGGGGCAGCGAGTACCTGACCTCCACCCCCAAATACAATCTGCTGTATCAGGCCTTTGGATGGGACATCCCCACTTATATTCACGTTGCGCCCATTGTGAAGGAAGGAGGCGCCAAGTACAGCAAACGCAACGGTGACGCCTCTTACGAGGATTTTCTCAACATGGGCTATTTGAAGGAGGCAGTGATTAATTATATTGCTCTGCTAGGCTGGAACCCCGGTACCGAACAGGAAATTTTCACAATGGACGGATTGATAGAGGCCTTCGGCATTCAGGGCATCAGCAAATCTCCGGCAGTCTTTGACATCAAAAAGCTGAACTGGATGAACGGTGAATATCTGAGAGCAAAAACACCGGAGGAATTTTACGAGCTGGCGCTGCCCTATTTGAAAAAGGCGATTACCAGTCCTCAGGTCAATCTGCGTCTGCTGTCCGACCTGCTGCAAAAACGGTGCGAAAAGCTGTCCGACATTCCGGAAACAGTAGATTTTATCGATCAAATGGGAGAGCATGACGAAACCCTGTATATCAGCAAGAAAATGAAAACAAATCCCCAGATCTCTCTGGAAATGCTGCAAAAAACCAAGGAGGTTCTGGAAGGGCTTTCCGACTGGACAGAAGAGGAGATTCATCAGGCCTTAAGCCAGCTGATCGAACGTCTGGGAGTCAAAAACGGCGTTGTGCTGTTCCCTCTGCGGGCGGCAGTTTCCGGAAAAACCGTTACCCCGGGGGGCGGTGTTGAGCTGGCAGTGATTTTAGGCCGGGAGGAAACCCTGCGGCGGATCAGCGGGGAAATTTCCTTCCTGCAAGGCGTTGTATGATGAAACGGATTGTTGTATTTTCGGATACCCACGGGAACATTCATCCCTGTCTGCGCATTCTTCCGGGCTTGGGAGAGATCTCTTTGCTGCTTCATTTGGGAGATACGGTAACGGACGGAGAAGAGCTGCACGCAGCCTACCCTCACATCCCCTTTTTAGCAGTCAAGGGAAACAACGATTGGTTCAGCTCCGTCCCGGATCTTGCTGTGGCCACGGTAGAAAATGTGAAAATTCTTTGCTGTCACGGGCATTTGCTGTCCCGTTCCCAGCTTGTGTATGAGGCGCAGAAAAGGCAGTGTCAGGTTGCCCTATTCGGGCACACCCACCGTTCCCTGGTGGAACAAACGGAGGAAGGCATTTTGCTGATGAATCCTGGGAGCACCTCCCGCCCCCGGGACAGCCAGGCCTCCTGCGGCATCATCGAAATAGAACATCATATGCCAAAAGCGGCTGTGATCCCCCTGCATTAATGCGTGGGGCATCACAGCCGTTTTTTTCAAACACAACAAGCAAATCAAAAAAAAAAACTGCAAATACAGCCTTACAGCATATTCCGAAACAACCCCACAACCTTTCCTAAAATAACAACCTCCGGCACAATGATGGGCTCCATAAAATCATTTTCCGGCTGAAGGCGAAAATGCCCCTGCTCCTTATAAAATGTTTTTACCGTTGCCTCCTCCTCAATCAAGGCCACCACAACATCCCCGTTGGAGGCATTGGGCTGCCGGCTGACGATAATCAAATCCCCGTCGTAAATTCCAACATTGATCATGCTTTCTCCCCGAACCCGCAGCACAAACAAATCTTTATTTCTGGCAAAATCAAAGCTGAGAGGCAGATAGCCCTCCACCTGCTCCTGGGCCAAAATCGGCATACCTGCCGCAACGCGGCCCACAATGGGTACCTCCATATATTTTTCGTCAGCTGTGACCATGGTCTCTACCTCGCCGGCCGCCAGCTTTTCCTCCGGATGAACCACCTTCATTGCTCTGGTTTTGAGAGCCGCCCGATCCAAATACCCCTTCTTTTCCAGTCGCTCCAGATATCCGTGCACCGTGGCGGTAGACGTTAACCCGACCGCCGCCCCGATTTCCCGAACCGACGGGGGATACCCCTGCTCCTTGGTAAACTGTTCTATAAATTCAAGCACCCGCTTTTGCTTTTCTGTTAATGCCATAACCGGTTCCTCCTTTTTTCGGATACTAACAGTATAACATATTTTTTCTAAAAAGTCAAACTTTTGTTCGTATAAAATTTCATTTTTTCCATTGGCTGTATCAGGGAACAATGGTTGACAAAGAGGGGTTTTTAGTGTAAAATACACAGTAGGAGTGAAGAAGATGAATTTTTTTGCTGCGCCAGTGGCGCGATTGATTGAAGAATTTGAAAAGCTGCCGGGTATCGGCAGTAAAACAGCCCAGCGGCTGGCCTATTATGTGCTGAACATTCCAAAGGAATCTGCCCTTTCTTTTGCAGACGCCATTCGGGACGCCCGGGAAAAAATCCACACCTGCGCCGTTTGCCAGGATCTGACCGAGCATGAAACCTGCCGAATCTGTCAGAATCCCAAGCGGGATCACGCCACCATCTGCGTGGTGGAATCGCCTAAGGATGTAATTGCTATGGAACGCACCAGAGAATATCACGGCGTGTACCATGTGCTCCACGGTGCCCTGTCGCCCATGGACGGAATCGGGCCGGGAGATATCCGGATCAAGGAGCTGGTTACCAGACTGGGAAATACCGATGTGCAGGAAGTGATTCTGGCCACCAATTCCACCGTAGAGGGAGAAGC
>JAXEOR010000198.1:0-13937 GCA_034117945.1 Clostridia bacterium
GCAAAACCGGGCTATGAATGCCGGCACAATCTGATTTACTGGAAGGGGCAGGAATACGCCGCCTTCGGCGCCGGCGCCAGCGGATATTTACAAGGGGTTCGTTATACCTGGCCTCACAATCCGGAGGAATATATTCAAAAAGTTTACAGTAAAGTTCTTCGACCCAGTCAAACAGAAAAGGTGGAGGACAAGCTGGGAGAAGCGCTGATGCTTCGGCTTCGGTTAACAGAAGGCATCAACCGCGAGGAAATGGAGGCTCTGTACGGCGCCGGCTGTCTGCTCCCCTATGAGTCGATCATCCAACGGCATCTTAATAACGGTCTGCTCCAAAAAACAATAAAAGGCTTTGCATTAACAGAGCGGGGCTTTGATTTGGCTAACCAGGTCATGTGCGATTTTTTGGCATAACATCAAACAAGCGATTTCAAGGCGATTTAAGCCCCGATTTTTTGAGGATATATCCCCACAGCCTTATCATAATTTGAGCCTTGTCAGTCCAATTTGGGGGGTGTTTTGAAAACGCCTCCTTTTATTTTCCTTTTTTTAGCATTTGTATTACTTTGTTTTCCATATTTCTCTATATTCTGTAAAAAAATATCCCCTTTTTTAAAAAAATTTCAAAAAATTTTTATTTTGCGCAAACCCGCATGAAATCAAGGATTTTTGTCATACCGCCGCAACCTTTTTGAAACAAATTTGTAACAAAGGGGTTGACAAAATCCTTGCGTTTGCGTTATAATACGCATTGTTCAATAAAACGACAGGAGGTCAAGTTATGTTGCAGAAAGAAACGGCAGAAAAAAAGAACGCTCTTCATAGAGCAGTTTTCTGTGTTGCTGCCGCCATTGTACTTCTGCTGAGTATGATGATCACAACCGGTTTTACCACGATCAAGCACGTCACCATTGACGACGGATCTGGAGAACTTCGTACCGCTGTTACCATGAAGGAAACAGTCAGCGCTATTTTAGCAGAGCAAAATATTCAAATTAGAAAAGGTGATATTGTAACACCCGCACTGAACAGTGAAATATCGCGGGATCAGCAGATTTCAATTCAAAGAGCAGCACAGATTGTGTTAACCATTGACGGTGCCTCAACAACCTATTACTCCGTTGCACCGACAGTGAGCGACTTTTTGGCAGAAGCCAATATTACAGTGGGAGAGCATGACGGCTTCAATGCCCAATTGACAGATTCCATTAAAAACGGGATGAATTTAAACATTGACCGTGTTAACGAGTATCATTACACAGTGGAGGAGGCAATTCCCTTCAACGTGAAGGAAACCCCCACCTATTCCCTGCCTAAGGGCGAAACCAATGTGGTTCAGCAAGGTCAGGCGGGAATTCTGCAAAAGGAATATGTGATCCGTTATGAAAACGGCGTTCGGATTTCAGAGGAGCAGGTGAGTGAAAACATCACCCAGCAGCCTGTGGACGAAATCAGAGAAACAGGTCTTTTGGATGTGGTTGCCACTTCGGCCGGCAACATTGCCGTTCGCGCCACCCATTACATGCAGGCAACCGGCTATGATATCGGCTATGAAAGCTGCGGCAAGCTGCCCGGCGATCCACTGTACGGCATTACCGCAACCGGAATCCGCGCAACCTATGGCGTTGTTGCTGTAGACCCTCGTGTAATTCCCTTAGGCTCCAAGCTGTTTATTCAAACCACAGATGGTTCTTATACCTACGGTTATGCCATTGCAGCCGATACCGGCGGTGCCATCAAGGGAAACAGAATTGATTTGTGCTTTGATTCCAGACAGGAAGCGCTGAATTTTGGCAGACGCAATGTGGTTGTATATGTTTTGAATTAAAATAAGGCAAATGATGAACGGATCGAGGTTCGGTCCGTTCATTTTTCCGTTTGAAGATACAGACCCTGAAATTTTACGATAGGAGCGGTTGATGATGAATCCATTGACAAATCCGGCGGTGATCCGGCATATCATGCAGCAAAACGGATTACAGTTTCAAAAGCGATATGGCCAGAATTTTCTGACAGACGAGAAAATACTGGAGTCCATTGTAACAGGTGCCGGCGTTACAGAGCAGGACAGTGTGCTGGAAATCGGTCCCGGACTGGGAACCCTCACCTGGGAAATCGCCTCCCGGGCAAAGCAGGTGGTATCGGTAGAGATTGACAAGGGCTTAACCCGGGTGCTGGAAGAAACCTTAAAAGAATTTTCCAACGTAACGGTTTTGCATCAGGATATTTTAAAAACCGATCTAAGTGCTCTGGTGGCTGAGGAGTTTGGCGGAATCCCCCCTTACCTGATTGCCAATCTGCCCTATTACATCACCACCCCTATTATCATGTATCTGCTGGAATCTGAAATTGCCTTTCCCAATATCGTCATCATGATTCAAAAGGAGGTGGCACAGCGGATTGCAGCCAGCCCCGGGGGAAAGGATTACGGGGTGCTGACCGTTGCGGTTCATTTTTACGCCCAGCCGGAAATTCTGTGCCACGTTCCTGCAAGCTCCTTTGTGCCTGCACCTAATGTGGATTCTGTGGTGCTGTCCTTAAAGCCCCGCCCCCACCCCACCTGTAGACCAAGCAATCGGCAGGCCTTTTTCAAGGTGGTGAAGGCCTCCTTTGCTCAGCGGCGGAAAACCCTGCTCAATTCTCTTTGCGGAGCCGGCTGCCTGCGGGGAACCAAGGAGGACATCGAAAAAACCCTTCTCGCCATCGGAATCGATCCCAGGCGGCGGGGAGAAACCCTCTCCATCCAGGAGCTTTGCAACCTGTCAGATGAATTTTGCAAAAAAGGCCTAATTTAATTCTTTTTTTCACGGATTTTTTAGCTTTTTTGCATGATTCGTCCCGGGAAGTTGAAAAATTTTTAAAAAACCATTTACTTTTTCTTAGGTTTGTAGTATAATAAATACCAAACGATGGTTTACTGAAAGGAGTTTGTAACTATGACAAACAACAAAGCTGTGTTGTCTTGGCTGGAAGAAATGAAGGCTTTGACAAATCCGGATCAAATAGTTTGGTATACCGGTGCGGAGGATCAGAAGGCCGAATTGAGAAAGCAGGCTGTTGCTGAGGGCACCCTGATTGAATTAAACCAGGAAAAGCTCCCCGGCTGCTATCTCCATCGTACCAAGGAGAATGACGTTGCCCGTGTAGAGGATCGCACATTTATCTGCACCACCAATAAAGAAGACGCAGGCCCCATCAATAACTGGATGGCTCCCGCGGAAGCATACAAGATGATGAAGGATTTATATCGGGATTCCATGAAGGGAAGAACCATGTATGTGGTGCCTTTTATCATGGGTGTACCCGGTTCCCCCTTTGCAAAGGTTGGCATTGAGTTGACTGACAGTATTTATGTTGTGCTGAACATGGATATTATGACCCGTGCAGGGGATGTTGCTCTGGAAGAACTGGGCGACAGCGCTGATTTCACAAAATGTCTGCATGCCAGCAAGGATATCAATGCAGATGACAGATATATTATACATTTCCCCGAGGATAACACCATCTGGAGCATCAACTCCAACTACGGTGGAAATGTTCTGCTGGGCAAAAAATGTCTGGCACTGCGGATTGCCAGCTACCTGGGCAAGCAGGAAGGCTGGATGGCAGAGCATATGCTGATCCTGGGTCTGGAAAATCCCCAGGGCGAAAAACACTATATTGCAGCCGCATTCCCCAGCGCATGCGGTAAAACCAACCTGGCAATGCTGATTCCTCCTCTGAAGGGCTACAAGGTCACCACAGTGGGAGACGATATTGCTTGGCTGAGAGTAGGCGAAGACGGCAGACTTTGGGCTGTCAATCCGGAAGCGGGCTTCTTTGGCGTTGCACCCGGAACCTCCTCTAAAACCAACAAAAATGCACTGGAAACAACCATGAAGAATACCATCTTCACCAACGTTGCCTTAAAGCCTGACGGAACTGTTTGGTGGGAAGGCGCAGACGGTGAGGTTCCCGAAACCTGCATTGACTGGAAGGGAAATCCCTGGACTGCCGAAATGGGCAAGCAGGGCATCAAAGCGGCTCATCCCAACTCCAGATTTACCGCTCCTGCGGCACAGTGCCCCTGCATTGCGCCTGAGTTTAACAGCAAAGAGGGCGTGCCGATTTCCGCAATTGTATTTGGTGGAAGAAGAGCGAAAACCGCTCCCTTGGTATATCAGTCCTTTAACTGGCAGCACGGCGTGTTTGTAGGTGCTACCATGGCTTCTGAAACAACTGCTGCTGCAGCCGGCGCTGTCGGTGTGATCAGAAGGGATCCTATGGCAATGCGTCCCTTCGCCGGTTATCATATGGGTGATTATTTCAATCACTGGCTGGAAATGGGTAAGAAGATCCCCAACCCGCCGAAAATTTTCCATGTGAACTGGTTTAAGCAGAACGATGAAGGAAAGTTCATTTGGCCCGGATTTGGCGACAATCTGCGTGTTCTGAACTGGATTTTGGATCGCTGCGACGGAAAGGTTGATGCAGTAGAAACCGCTATCGGCTATCTGCCTAAGGCGGAGGATCTGGATGTTTCCGGATTGGATTTGAGCGACGAGGTTATGGCAGAGTTGCTGTCTGTTGACAAAGAAGCATGGCTGGCTGACGTAGAAAATCAGAAGGAATTCTTTGCTCCCCTGGGAGACAGAATGCCCGCTGAGCTGAAGGAAGAGCAAGCTAAGCTGGAAGAAAGACTATCAAAATAAAAAAACGATTGACAAAGGGGACGGATTCTGAACGAATCTATCCCCTTTTTTAGTCTCAATTGATTTTTTATGAATCGATCAGCCTTCCATCCTCCGCCATACAGACACCATTCACGAATACGGCCTTTACAGCAATCTCGTCATCAAAGATCACCAGGTCAGCATCATAGCCCTTACACAGCCTTCCCTTTTGCTTCAGACCCATCACTCTGGCAGGGGTTTCGGTCATCATCCGCACCGCTTGCAAAAGGGGAATTTGCGCACCGCGATACATGGTTCGGATCAACCGATCCGCCGTTGCGGTGCTCCCTGCAAAGGCAGAGCGATCAAGCAGCTTCGCAACGCCGCCCTCGTGAATACACAGGGTACCCTCCGTCTTACTTCCTAAAATATATTCCCCATCCGGCATGCCTGCCGCACGCATGGAATCGGTCACCAGGCAAATCCGATCCGCCCCCTTGATCTGATAGATCATCCGCAGCAATTCCAAGGGAAGATGGCAGCCGTCTGCAATGATCTCCACATCCATATCCTCCAGTAAAAAGGCGGATTCTATGATTCCCAAATGCCGATAGCCCCCAATCCGAACTACGGTAGAGGTAGCACTGTACAAATGAGTTACCAGCCTGCAGCCCTCCTGAAAGGCCGGGAGCAGCTCCTCATAGGTGGCGCCGCTGTGCCCCATTGCCGGCACAACCCCCGCCTCAGTCAGCAATTTGGCCGCCCGGCTGCTGTCTGCAAGCTCGGGGGCAAAATCCCACCGCTTCACAATGCCGCTGGATAACAGGGTGTTCATTTCGTCCCAGTCAAAGGGTCGGATATAGCTGGTGTTCTGTGCACCACAGCTTTTGGGATCAAAATAAGGCCCCTCCAGATGCACTCCCCGGATGGTAGGAAAGCTCATAGCCTCCTTCACATCCCCTACAGCACGCTCCAGTGCCTCTCTGGAGGCAGAAAGAGTTGTGGGGTACAAAGAGGTTGTTCCGTGAAGCAAATGCATTTTAGCCCCCTCCACAATGCACTCCTTGCCTCCGTCCATAAAATCATATCCCCCGCCGCCGTGGGTATGCAGATCAATCCATCCGGCTGAAATATAGCAGCCCCCTGCGTCATATTCCCGGTCATAGGGTAAATTCTGTTCCGTTACAGCCAAAATTGTTCCGTTTTCCAGATAAACCGATTGACCGGGCTTTGCCTCCCGGTCAATGAGGATACCGTTTGTTATTTTTGTAATCATTATTTTTTCACCTTGATCCATTCTGTCAATTAATGAAAAAGAACGGCAGCCGGTTTTGAAAAAGGAGAGAAAGTAGCATATAATCACCCGACTGCCGAATCTTTTTTTGCTATGAAGCTATATTAAATACTTAAAACATTGCTAAGATCTGGCTGACAAAATCAGCGTCTGTTTCGGTTAATACCGGCTGATCACTGATCACAATCAGACCTGCGTCATCCCAGAATACGGTTTTGCCCAGGGATTCCGCCACTGCCCGCAGGGGAAGCATGGTTCTGTCCTCAATCACCTGCGCCGGAACATCCAATTCCGTTTTCTGACCGTTCACAGTCAGCTCGGTCTGATCGATATACAGCTCAATGGTAGTGTCGCCGCACACAATGCCAACCTTCTGCGTTGCCTCATCCCAGGAAACAGTTCCTCCAAAGCTTTCGGCAATAAAGCGAACCGGAACCAGAGTGCGGTCGTTCAGCACCATAGGAACCACAGCCTTGTTGGCAGGATCCACAGCCGCAGCGTTTCCGAACACAAACGTTTCGGGCGTGTCAACCTTTAAGATCACGCTGGCGGAAAGAACGTCTACCAAGCTTTTTTCCGCTGCTCCCTTTTCTTCAATGCCGATGGCCTTAAAATCAATTGGCTGAAAATCGGGCAGCTTGGTGAAGATGGCACTGTCCTCCTTCAAGGTCAGGTCGCCGTTTTTGTAATCCACAAACCCCTTGGTATCATTGATGGTAATGTTGTTTTCTACTGTACCGTACTGGGCAATATAGTCAACCAGGCTATAGTCAGGGGATTTGTAGGAAACATTGTTTTTGATCACGTTATGCTTGGGCAGCTGGGGATCATCCTGCAGAATATTTTGCAGCTCAGGATAAGCCTTTGCCCACACATCGCTGGTATAGGGCACCTTATTCAAATTATTCATAATCTCGCTGCCCTCGCCGCAATCCATCCAGGTGGTACCCCGTGCGTCATACACAAAGGGCTCAGAGCATTCCAGAACCAGATTGTTCTCGAAGGTGTTATATCTTCCGCCGCCGTACAAGGCAACAGAAGGAACCTTTTTGATGATATTCCCATATACCTTAGCGGAAGAGAACATATCATCCAGATAAATGGCCTGCACCTTCATGCCGGTAGTGGTGTCAATCTTGCCGATATCGTGGATATAGTTATAACGGATCTCGTTCCCCCGTGCTGTCCAGTCGCGGCCGGCATAAATAGCGCCGGTATCCGCCGTATCGGTGCAAACATTATAAATATCGTTGTACTCTATAATGTGATTATTGCCGCTGAACCAAAGGGCAATGTTTTTTCCGTCGGTAATTTCATTGTGAGAGGCAGTATTCCCCACACCTACCAGCCAGATAGCAGGCGCACTGGTGGGCTGAATCTGACTGAAGCCGTTGAAGAAGCAGTTGGACACAACGCAGTTTCCGGGGGTTAAGGTGGCTCTGTCACCGGCCTTTACATAAACCCCTCTGGAGCCAACGTTTTCAAACTCGCAGTATGTCACAGTGCTGTCATAGCATTCCAGCATATTAATCACCGTGCTGCTGATGTCATTAAATTTACAATTGGAAACCGTAATGTTTTTGCCGTTTTCAGCAGAAATTCCCATACCCAGACCTTTGCAGATCTGCAGCCCATCAATGGTGACGTTTTCTGCACCGTCAATGGAAATAAAGGGCTGGTTAAAGGTGATGTATTCAATGGTGTCGCTGCCCGTCAAGGTCTTTTCAGGATACAAATACAGAATTCCCGTTTCCCGATCCAGATACCATTCTCCCGGCTTGCTGATTTCTTCCAGCAGATTGTAGCAGTAGAATCTTCTGTTTTCCGTTACGCCGTACACGCTGGGCCATTGGGTACACAGGGTATTTTTATTGTCAAAATCAATGGTGCAAGCCAAATTTGCTTCTGCCCAGTCGTGCATAAAATAACCAAACATCCAAACATCCTTGGCTTTTGTCCACTTGCTGATTCTGGTATCGCTTGTGCGGATTTTGATACCCTGTCCTTCATAATCCATAACATCTTTTCCCTCTGTGTTGTTCCGAACATCCACCCCCGGATCCACCACCTGGCTGATCATCATATAATCGTCATCAGGGTAGCGAGCCAGGGTCTGCATTGTTCCGTTCACCAGCAGCTGAGGCGCCATAGGCACAGAAGGATACCCAAAGCCGGACATATTAATTTCACCGTATTCTGTAATGCCGGCTTCCTTCAGATCGACAGCCACAATCTGATCTCTTGCTTTTTTTTCCACAATCCGATCAAGAATTTCCTGATCGGCAACCTTTTGAATTTTTGCTACGTCAATTTCATGGGATCCGGTCAAAATCACCTTTCCGCCCTCATAGGCACGGATGGTGGTATTGCCGGCATTTTTCCCTAATACGGCCGTTTCATCCACCTGATAGGTTCCCTCCATCAGATTGATCACTGCCGAGTCGCAGTCTGCCGCCAGTTCACATGCTTTTTTCAGAGACGCCACCGGCTCCAGATAGGTTCCGGCATTGCTGTCGCTCCCCTGCGGGGATACATAAATGTAAGTCGTGTCTGCCGCGGACACCTGCAGCATCGCACATAGCATTATCAAAGCTACAATCAGTGCAGTTATTTTTTTCATCATTTTCGTCCTCCTATTCCTGCTGTGCTTTCCATTCTTCATATTGCCGTTCAATTTCCTGCTTTACAACAGTGTCGCCTGCCAGTGCCCGTTTTTCCTTATGCTTCTCAAAGGTTGCCGCAACATCCTCTGCCGTTCCTTTTGTCAGGGAAGTGCCGTATTCCGTTGCCGAATTCAGGTTAGCAAGCTCGGTTTCCACCGTCTCGCGGTCAAACTGGAACCCGATATTTTCGTCAACCGGAGCCTCGTGGTTCAGCCGATCTGTCTCCTCCCAAACCGTATCCTCATAGCCGGGCATCAAATAAGCCAGGAACTGATTTCCGATGATATATTCTGCCACATAATAGGAATTTTCCGTGGGAGTAATCCGATTGCCGTCCTTGGTGTAGTTCACTCCCTCAATGCCGTAGGCCATCAGATTAAATAAGTATT
Source organism: Clostridia bacterium (assembly GCA_034117945.1). GTDB lineage: Bacteria > Bacillota > Clostridia > HGM11514 > HGM11514 > SIG438. The sequence continues at coordinate 8,993 of JAXEOR010000198.1, forward strand.
GATCCGTTGTCATCAATTCAAGCAGCTTTAAAGCCCGGAGGGGATATTTGGAGGAACGGTTGATTGCTGTAGCCGCCCCCTGAATATCCGCCCGTCTCAACATCATTTCGGTGGTGGGCACCGCCACAATTTCAAAGCTGTTGCTGATTTTGAATTTGGATTCAACCCCAGGTAAATACCGGTTATACCGGGAAAACAGCTTGCCTGTCTTAATGTAGGTGGTTTCCTCAAAATTCACTTCCCGGGGAATATAATCCTTTAAGTACCAGTCTCTGGCTACCTCGTAACTCGGATATTTCTCATCCAAACGATCTGTTACCTTTCCGTCAACAATTTCAAACTCAGCCACTACCTCTGTTTTCAGCGGCATAAACTGGCCAATTGTGATGCTGGACAAAGGAATCATGTCAGGTTCATTTTCCTTTACAACCTGGTAAATGGCACTGAGATCGTCAAAGGATTTGACATTTTCCACATCCAGATCATACTTTTCCACAATGTCCTTTTTGAACCACATACCCCTCTGCTGATACATAACCTGGTTCATGGGGATGGCATAAATGCTGCCTCCCACCGTCATAGCCTCCCAGATGTATTCGTCAAAATAATCATACAATTCCGGGGTTTCCTCCTGGAGCATATCTGTCAGATCGTAATAAGCCCCTTTTTGCACATTGGTTTCATAATCGTTTTTCCAGTTGGAGGTAAACATCAGATCCCAGGTATCGTCATTGGAAGCCATCATCAGATTCACCTTTTGCACAAAGTCACCCGTCTGAACAAATTCCAGCTCTAAGGTTGCGTTGATTTTTTCAAGCAGATATTCGTTCACCTGTTCAATGACCTCAGGATAGCTTTCCGGCTGTTCCCCGAAAATTACCCATTTCAGATGAGCCTGCTCGCTTAAATCATCCTTTCCTGCCTGAGTGGATCCTCCGCCGCCACAGCCGGTCAACGCCGAAACCATCAAACTGCCTGCCAACAACAATGCGCCGATTTTTTTCTTCATTTTTCATTCCTCTTTTCTTTTTTATTGGATTCTTCCTGCCAAACATCTATAATACAAGTCCTTCAGCCCCGACCGCTCCAGTGCGTCAACGCAATCCAGCTCCGGTCTGGGATGCCGGTACTTGATACTATAACAATAGTCTGTCATTTTTTCGCAAAGCCTGGAAATGGATCTCCAAAGGGCGTCTGTGTTCTGCCCTTGCTCCAAGGCTTCGTAATAAGCTACAAAATAAACCATCAGGGTATACACGTCAATGCCGTAGCTAAGCCCCCGGATATCTGCGGCAAGCCTGTCGCTCAAAGCGTTTTTCTGCTGCTTAAACCGGGTGTCCGTCGGGTTCACTGCAACCCCCTGCTTCATCTGACAGCTCTGGGCAAAAGCCAGATCCGCCTCCCTGCGAATTTTACGCATGATAGATCTTGCCTGCTTTAACAGCCGAACGGAATGAGATCCGAGGGTCACTGCATTTCCGCTTAGGTGATCATCCCGATACAGCCCTGAGGGGGTTTTCCCGTCCCAGTCAAGCAAGCCGGACAAAATACTTCTTCTTCCCCAGGCCCGCCAGCTGGAGCAATGCTTGACTGCCTCCTCTGTCATCTGATACGCTCTTTGAGCTCTTTTGCCGAAGGAGCCGTAAAGATCGGAAAAGTATCGATTGATCACTTCCTCCGCATCAGTTTTCACATCCCAGCAAAGCTTGGCATACAAAACCTGATTCAGCGTTCGCACCCCCCATTCCACCATGGGCAAATGCATATAGGTCATCCCGGTTACGCCGGCCTGAGAATAAAACGGAAGATCCCGTGCAATTTTATCAGAAAATACCAAAGGCAAATCCTCAAATTTTGACACGTTATAATATTCTCCGGCCATCACGGGAATCCCTTTCCAGCCCTCCAGCGATTGACGGTAAAAGGAATTGTAGCTGCATTCCTCTTCCATGGTATGCTCATAACAGCGGAGAATAGGATAATAAACCACATAATCTCCCGAATTTCTTAAATTTTCCGGAATCCCGTTTTCGGGAGGCTGCAAGGTTGCCGTACCTTCATAGGCGCACATCACCAGTCTGACAGGGTGATCCAACACGCCTGAGGAAACCGCTTTATCCAGCTGCTCTCTCAAGTAGGACAGAAAATGCAGCGTCTGATCTGCGCCGTTTCCTAACCGGCGGCAGTGCTCACACTGGCAGGTGCTGCCCCAGGTATCAAAGCCCCAAACATCCACCCGATCCGCCTCATACCAATCCGTCTGCAGCAGCTTAAGCAGCTTGCTCCATAAATATTGCAGCAGGTGACGGTTACTCATGCAAAACTGAACGTGCTGTGCATTTTCCGCCGTGATCGGCTGCTCTCTCTGACCGTACCAGTCCGGATGATCCTCCAGCATACAGTTTCCGGAAGGCGTAATCTGCTTCGGGTCGAGAATCTGCTCAAAAATATGGCCACCCGCCTTAAAGCTCATGCCCAGCTTTCGCTGCAGCTGCCTTGTATTGGCACGGCACGCAGACAAATTCAGCTTATTGCGCGCCATCCAAAGAAACAGCAGCTCCGAATCCTTTAGGGGACCTTCAAAATCAAAGCCCCGTCCCAAAGACATACTCGGCTCGTACCGCTTGCTGACAGGCAGCTTCAGAGCAGAGGCCTTGGGCACATATTCCTCCCAGGGAGAATACCAGCGAATTCCCTGTGTTTCCAACAGCTCATAAGCCCCGTAAAGAGCGCCTCTGCGGCCGTCTCCGATGATGTTGATTTCTTTCTCTGTCGCTTGGATGGAAAAAGCGTCTCCCTCCTCCCCTTCGCAGCTGAGCACAATAGACTGATCACAGGACTCCGGCGAAACCTCCGCCTTCATCCCCATTTTCGCCAAATAGCTACACAGCTCCTCTGCCGCAAAGGAGAGGGTGCATCTGACTGCCCGCTCCGGATCCTTCCGGAAATCAATCTCTTTTTCCTCATGAGCCCAGATTTTGTAATATCGGGGGGCGTCCTCATAAGGCAGCACAATTTGAATCATGGCATTCCTCCCTTTCCTGTAACAAATCTGCTCCGCTGTCTGCGTCACAGTACAGCGTTGCATGCTTATGCCGGCGCAAAATGGTTGCCGGACATTCCTCATTGATGGGGTCGTGCACCGTTCTGGTCACTGCGTTCCGTTTGGTAGCAGCCGGTACAACGCAAAACAGATGATCCGCTCCGAACAGAGCCGGCACAGTCAGTGTAAAGGCAGACTGAGGTACCTGCTCCAAAGAGGGGAAACAGCCGTCGTTCACCTGCTGCTGGCGGCACACCTGATCCAGCTGAACCTCCTTGATCAGCTTGCTGTCGCAAAAATCAGCCACTCCCGGATCGTTAAAGGCAATGTGCCCGTTTTCTCCGATCCCCATGCAAATCAGATCAATGGGATTGCTTTGAATCAAGGACACATACTGATCCTTGTATTCAGAAATGTAATATACCTTTTGAAAAGGAACCCGATCAAAAATATGCTCCTTTAAATAAAACGCAAAGCTTTGAGGGGCGTCCTTCTCCAGGCCGATATACTCATCCATATGAAAGGCATTCACCCGTTTCCAATCCACCTTTTTGGTGCAAAGTTCCTCCAGCAGCTCGTTTTGCGAAGGCGCCGCTGCAAACACAACGTTGATGAAGGGCTTTTGCTCCAGCAGAAGATTCATCTGGTTGGCCACATCCTCCGCAGCTGCCTTTCCCATCGACCTCCTGTCTCGGTATATTTGCACCTTCAATTGATCCTTTTTAAATTGCTTCATCAAGTCCATTGAACTTCTCCTTTCTGTTCCAAAAAATTCATTTTATAAAATTCCGATTGACTTTTTCCTCCCGGTAATGATATAATAAAATCAATCTTTAGGAGGTGAGGTCAATGACAGATTATCAAAATAACTACTCCATGTACCGAGAGCTTTCCTCTCCGGTCATTGTTTGCCACCATATGAAGGAGGACTCCTTTATTTCAATTCCTCATCTGCATTCCCAGTACGAAATTTATTACAATATCAAAGGTGCTCAAAGCTTTTTTATTAACAAAACCTTTTACCGTTGCGAGCCTCATTCCATTTTTGTTATCCCCAACACTCATATTCACAAGGTGGTTGTGGAAAAGGGTACGCCTTATGAGCGCTGTATTATCAACATCAACGCAGAGATTATTTCCGCCATCGGATCGCTGCCCAACATGACAGTCTCAAAGCTAAGCTGGCTGCAAGGCGCCGGAACGAAAAATTCTCATAAGATTACGCTGGACGATCAGGCTCATCAGGAATTTTTGTCCTTGATTGACAATTATATCAAGGAGGAATCCAGCTCCAGCGAGCTGACTCAGCTGATCCGTTTGCTGGAGATTCTCAGATTTTTGGAAGAAAAGTTCAACCAGCAAAAAGACGATCCGGTTCCTGTCTGCGAGCCGACCACCTTATCCGATAAGGTCATCCGCTTCATTGAGCAGGATCCCACAAGACAGTTCTCTAATACAGACATTGCCAAGGCTCTGTTCATTCACGAAAATTATTTATGCACCAAATTCAAAGCAGAAACCGATATGACCATCAATCACTATATTATCCTGCGCAAGATTGCAGAGGCCAAAAAGCTGCTGCATCAAGGCGCAAGCGTCAAGGAAGCGTGCTACGGATCCGGCTTTCAGAACTATTCCAACTTTATCAGAACCTTCAAAAGCAGAGAGGGCTATCCACCCAGCCAATTAACGCAATTGACAACTCCGTTGTAATCTGGCGGAGTATTTTTTTGAGCAATTTTCAAACTTCGGTTCCAGCCGGGAGGCCAATTTCTTTGAGGCATATATGGTGTCATTGATCTGCTGACCGGCAAAGGATTGATCCCCCCTCCTTTCCCATTCTCACAAAAAGAGTTAGGTAATCTAATATTACCAATTAGATTTATTACCAATTAGATTATA
>JAXEOR010000199.1:0-14428 GCA_034117945.1 Clostridia bacterium
GAAACGCAAAGCTGCTTCAGATAATCCAGCTTTTCAATGATCCCCTGTAAATTTCCTCCGTAAAAATCATTGTTTTGAATCACGCCCTGTTCATCCGGCAAAAACCGAGGTGTTTCGGAAAGAGAAGCATGAAGAGTAAAAGGGGTCAGCTTTCCGGTCAGATCGCACTGTCCTTTTTTGGCAAACCGGTCAGGAAAGATCTGATACATCACCTTGCCGTGATAACAGGAGGGAACGGTGTATTCCCCATCATAGCAGGTCAGCTGCCATTTCTCCCCCTCCTCCATGTTGGTCTGGTCATAGCCCTGGCGAAACAGCCGGAAGGAGCTCCCCTCCTGAACAATGACAAAATAATAAAAATACAGTCCCCTCCGAAACAGAGAAAAGCTGCCTCCAAACCGCTCATAATCTCCCTCGTCCCCCAGCTTTGCAAAAGGAACCCGCAGCAAAAACCCCTCTTCATTTTCCACTGACAAAAACACCTTCTGCGCCGCGCACGAACGAGGAATCAGCAGACTCATCCTGCAAGGCTGCTGCTCCCGCAGACAGCCAAAGGGAGACTTGAATTCCATTTTTTTGCTGTCATATAAAATTCTCACCCAATCACCTCATCAGAAAAAGTGCGGAACCAGACGGTTCCGCACCTTGGCAGTACCCTATTACTTCATATTCCAAATGTTTTGTGCATATTCCTTCACTGCCCGGTCGGCAGAGAAAATGCCGGCTTTTGCAATATTGATCAAGGACATTCTGGTAAACCTCTCCTTGTCCTGATAAGCCTTGGAAACCTCCTGCTGTGCCCGGACATAATCGTCAAAATCAGCCAAAGTCATATAGCCGTCTGCCACACCGTAGGTATTGGTCAGCAGCGATTTTACAATATCGTCAAACCGGGCGCCCAGTGCGTCAGAGGAAAGCAGCTGCATAATATCGTTCAGCTCCGGATTTCTCCGGCAGTAATACAAGGGATCATAGCCCTTGCGCCACAGCTCCTCCACCTCATTGGCCCGCAGACCGAACAGGAACATATTGTCATCCCCCACCTGCTCGTGGATCTCCACATTAGCACCGTCCAGTGTTCCGATGGTGACTGCGCCGTTGATCATCAATTTCATATTGCCCGTACCGGAGGCTTCCTTCCCGGCAATGGAAATCTGCTCTGAGATTTCTGCCGCAGGAATGATAATTTCCGCCAGAGAAACCTTATAATCCTCCACAAACACAACCTTGATTTTATCCCGCACCGCAGGATCTGAATTGATCACATTAGACAGAGCCACAATCAGCCGAATCACCTGCTTTGCCATAAAATATCCGGCAGAAGCCTTGGCTGCAAAAATGAAGGTGCGGGGCGGCACGTCCAGATTTGGGTTTTGCTTTAGCTGACGATACATATGAATAATTTGCAGGGCATTGAGCAGCTGGCGCTTATATTCGTGCAGCCGCTTGATCTGCACATCAAACAAGGAATCCGGATCCACCATCACGCCGTTTGCTTTGGCAATATAATTGCTCAAGGCCACCTTTTTGGCATGCTTAATCTCCCGCAGCCGCTGGGCAACGGCGGTATCGTCCTGATAGGCAGTCAGCTTTTCCAGCTGCGTGGCGTCCTCCAAAAAGCCGTCTCCGATCAGCTCCCTGATCAAAGAGGTCAGCTCCGGATTTGCCTGGCACAGCCATCTGCGGTATGCAATTCCGTTGGTGACATTGGTGAACCGATCCGGCTGGAGCCTATAATAATCCTGAAAAATGCTTTCCTTTAAAATATCGGAATGGAGCTTGGAAACACCGTTAATTTTATGGCAAGCCGCCAAGCACAGATTGGCCATGCGAACCTCACCGTTGGCAATGGCGGCCATATAGTCAATTTTTGCACGGTCGCCGGGATACTGGGCATACAGCTCGTTTACCAGCCGGCGGTTAATTTCGCAAACAATAGAATAAATTCTGGGTAGCTGCTCTGAGAACAGAGACTGGCTCCACCGCTCCAGCGCCTCGCTCATAACGGTATGGTTGGTATAGGAAAGGGTTTTTTTGGTGATTTCCCATGCGTCATCCCAGCCGTAATCATGCTCATCCACCAAAATGCGCATCAATTCAGGAACGCACAGGGCGGGATGGGTATCATTGATGTGAATGGCCACCTTATCCGCAAGAGTGTCCAATGTTCCGTATTTGCGCAAATGCTGATCCACAATGCTTTGCAGCGATGCGGAAACCAGCAGATACTGCTGCTTTAATCTTAACCGCTTGCCGTCAATATGATCATCCGCCGGATACAGCACCTTGGAAATAACCTCCGCCATGGTATCCTGTTCCAGGGCCTTGGCATAATCTCCCCGAGAAAAAGCGTTCATGTCCAGCCGGTTGGGAGACTGAGCGCTCCACAGCACCAGCTTATTCACCGCCTTGGAATGATAGCCCGAAATAAACATATCGTAAGGAACAGCCATAACAGACTGATAATCATGATGGCTGATCCGAAGCTTGCCGTCGTCAAACCATTCAGACACCTGCCCGCCGAATTTCACCTCATAGGCCTCGTCGCTTCTGGGCACCAGCCAAACCCCGCCTAAATTCAGCCAGTCATCCGGAAATTCCATCTGCCAGCCATCCACAATGCTTTGCTTGAAAATCCCGAATTCATACCGGATGGAAAACCCGGTGGCGGGCATACCCAGGGTGGTCATAGAATCCATATAGCAGGAGGCCAAACGGCCGAGACCGCCGTTTCCCAGACCCGCATCCGGCTCCATTTCATACAGCCGGTTCAAATCCACACCCCAGTCCTTCAGCACCGATTTAAAATTCTGCTCCAGCCCCAGGTTAAATAAATTATTCCGCAGCGATGTGCCCACCAAAAACTCCATGGACATATAATAAACCTGCTTTTTTTCCTTTGCCGTTACCTCGTCTGTAAATGCCTTGCGCTGAGCAGACAGCAAATCACGAATGGTAATGCACAGCGTCTTATACATCTGCTGCTCCGTAGCCTCCTTGGCATGGCACCCGAAGGTGCGCAGGCTGGTTTCCTCCAGCAGCTGTGCAATTTCCTGTTTTTTTAACTTCAAATTGATCTCCTACCTTTCCGCTGCCGCAAAAAAGACTGCGGCAAAAAATTTCATTGTTGGCCGGTCAGCTCCCGGTAAAGCCCCAGATATTCCTGAGCCGGGTTTTTCCAGCCGCTGTTATATTTCATAATATTTTTGATATGCTGATTCCATTTGTCATGATTGTGATAAAAATCCACTGCCCGCTCCACTGCATGAAACATATCGTGGGCATTAAACAGCTTAAAGGTGAACCCCCGCCCCTCCAGGGTTTCGGTATTCAAAGCGGGAACGGTGTCAAACAGTCCCCCTGTTTCCCGCACAATGGGAACAGCACCGTACCGCATGGCGATCAGCTGGGACAGCCCACAGGGCTCGCTTTTGGAGGGCATCAAAAACAAATCCGCCCCTGCATATACCTGGCTGGCCAGGCCGGAATCAAACAAAATATTTGCCGATACTCTGCCGGGGTACTGATATTCCATAAACCGGAAGCAATCCTCAAACCGAGCGTCTCCCGTTCCCACAACCACAAACTGCAGATCCAGGCTCATCAGCTGATTGGACATGTATTCCACCAGCTCCAGCCCCTTGTGCGCCACCAGCCGGGAAATCATCGCCACAATGGGAACATCCTCCCGAACCTCCAGCCCCAGCCGCTCCTGCAAATGCCGTTTATTGGCTCGTTTCCCTTCCAGATCTCCCGGGCCGTAATTCAAAAACAGCTTAGGATCCTTTTTGGGATTGAACACCTCCGTGTCAATCCCGTTGGTAATGCCGCATAATTTATACTGATTTTCACGCAAAATGCCGTCCAGTCCGTGGGCAAAATAGGCATGCAAAATTTCATAGGAATAGGTCTTGGACACGGTTGTCAGCTTATCCGCCGTTACAATGGCGCCCTTCATCAGGTTGATGCAGTCGCCGAAATAAAGAACGTTGCGCCACTGGCCTCCAAGCCCCAGAATTTCACTGCAAAAGGATTCCGGCATCTTCCCCTGATACTCAATATTATGAATGGTAAATACCGTTTTTATGTTCAAATAGTCTCCAAAGGCGAAATGAGCCTTTAAAAACACCGGAATCAGCGCCGTTTGCCAGTCATTGCAATGAATCACGTCCGGATAATAGTTCAAATGCTGCAGGGATTCCAGCACCGCCTTGGAAAAGAAGGCAAACCGCTCCCCATCGTCATAATTCCCGTACAAACCGTCACGGTTAAAATAATATTCGTTATCAATAAAATAATAGGTCAGCTTCCGGCTGCGGGACACCGCTTTAAAAATGCCGGTATATACCTGCCGCCAGGCAAGCATGGTAGCAAAGGAAGTCACATACTCCATTTCAAAATCCGAGCCGAACTTGATGGAACGGTAATAGGGCAGAAACACCGTTACCTCCACATCCTTCTGCCGGGACAGCTCTACAGGAAGCCCCTGCATCACATCCCCCAGCCCTCCTGATTTCACATAGGGAGCCCCTTCGCTTGCTGCAAATAAAACCTTCATACCTGTTCTCCTTTTTTGATGACAATCGGCGCTGCTTCTGCGCCCTTTAATTCCACACCTTCCGAAATTCTCACATCCTTGTCTGTGATCACATGGTCGATGTTACAATCCTTTTCAATTTCGGTTCCCTGCATAATCACGCAGTTTTTCACCACCGCTCCTTTTCCAACCTTCACATCACGGAACAGCACCGAATTTTCCACCTGTCCCTCAATGCGGCAGCCGTCTGCAATGATGCAGTCGTCCACCCGAGACTCCTCCCCGTAAAAGGAGGGAATTGCATCTCTTACCTTGGTATAAATAGGACGGTCGCTGCGGAACAGATCCTTGCGGACCTCCTCCTCTGCCAGCCGCAGGTTGTTTTTGTAATAAACGGCAATGCTGTCATTTCTCAGCACCACGCCGTTAAACCGGGACACATGAACCGACAGCCCCTCCCGATGAAAGGCCCGGAGCAGAAATTCCCGCTCAAAATGGTGCTGATCCCGAGCCACGGAAAGCTTAATTACATCAATCAGATGCTGGCGCTTCATCAGAAACATGCCCATTCCCACCATGGTATCCTGTTCATGGCCTACCAGATTCACCGCCATATCCGTCACATTTCCCTTTTCGTCCGCCTTCATCAGCAAATCATGCTGAACGCCCTTGTCCGCCTCCCGGAAGGCATGGGCCACCACGGTCACATCGCAGCCCGACTGGATATGCTCATCCAAAATCGGGTCATAATCAATGTTGCAAATGGTGGTGGAATCAGAAAGCAGAACATATTCCTCCTGCCGTTTGCTTAAAAAATTCAAAGCTACATTCAGCGCCTCCAGCTTGCCTCGATACACGCTGGTCTGCCCGGTCACAAAGGGAGGCAGCAGAAAAACGCCGCCGTTTTTGCTGTTCAAATCCCACTCTCCGCAGGAGCCTAAATGGTCCATCAATGACTGATAATTGTATTTTGTAATCACGCCGATGTAAGAAATGCCGGAATTCACCATATTGGATAATACAAAGTCAATCTGACGGTACCGCCCCCCAAAGGGCAAGGAGGCTACCGTTCTGTTATAGGTTAAATCAGCCATTGCATTATCGTAAATATTAGAAAAAATAATGCCAATCATTTTCATTGCTCTAACCTGCCTTTTTGATAGTTTATCCAACCGTAGGATTTTTAATAAACTTCCTTCACTGCCACCGTCTGGTTTTGATCTACAATCTTCTTTTTCCCTACCACGGTAATGCCCCAGTCCTTTTTATCGTAATACTCAGGCAAATCACCCACCTTGGCATTCATTCCCACCAAGGCCTCTTCTCCCAAAATGGCATATTTCACATTTGCCCCCTTGCGGATGACCGCATTGGGCATCACCACGCTGTCGCGGACATAAGCATCCCGCTCAATCACGCAACCCGTAAAAATAATAGAATGTTCTACCCGCCCGTGAATCTCGCAGCCCTCTGCCACAAAGGAATTGGCAATCTGGGAATCCCGCCCGATAAAGCTGGAGGGCTGGGCATAGTTTCTGGCGTAAATTTTAAAATCCGCATCCTTCAGATTCGGAAAGTTCGGATCGCCTTCCTCCCGCAACAAATCCATATTGGCCTCCCACAGGCTTTCAATGGTTCCCACGTCCTTCCAATAGCCTTGAAATTCATATCCGAACAGTCTTTTTTTATCCCTTAAGAGGTTGGGAATAATATTTTTCCCAAAATCATTGGAAGAGGTTGTGTCCTCATCATCCGCAATCAAATATTCTCTTAAAATCTTCCAGCTAAAAATGTAAATCCCCATGGAAGCCTTGGTGCTTTTGGGGTTTTTGGGCTTTTCCTCAAATTCCTTAATGGCTCCGTTTTTATTCAAGGTCATAATGCCAAACCGGGAGGCCTCCTCCGAAGGCACGTCCAGCACCGCAATGGTACATTCCGCCTCTTTTTCCTCATGATAGGCCAGCATTTTGGAGTAATCCATTTTATAAATATGATCCCCCGACAGCACCAGCACATACTCCGGATCATACCGCTCAATAAAGGGAATATTCTGCAGCACCGCATTGGCAGTTCCCTTATACCACTCTGTTTTTTTGCTTCTAGAATAGGGCGGCAAAATATGCGCTCCTCCGAAATTTCGATTCAGTCCCCAGGGCTGGCCGTTTCCCACATACTCATTTAATTCCAAAGGCTGATACTGAGTCAAAATTCCCACCGTATCAATCCCGGAATTTACGCAGTTGGACAAAGGAAAGTCAATAATCCGGTATTTCCCCCCGAAGGGTACGGCAGGCTTTGCGGTTTGCTCTGTCAGCACCTTGAGCCGGCTCCCCTGACCGCCGGCCAGCAGCATTGCAACACATTCCTTTCTTCTTGCCATAAAAAATCTCCATTCCGCTGCTCCGCACAGCCTGTTGTTTTAATTTCTCTTATCAGCGGAGCAAGGAATGATAAGAGATTTTTTCGCCCATGTGCGTTTCCGAAGGCGTTAGCCGAGGAAAATTTCGCACGGGCAATTGATTCCGCCGGAGGCTAACATGAAAGGAACTTTCATGTTAATCTCCATCCTTTGCTTCTGTGGGTTTTCCCAGGCTGTGCCGGGGATCCATTCCCACAGATATTTCCTTCTTATTATACTGCATTCAAAACAAATTGTCAACCTTATTTTTGAAATAGGTTGACAATTTTCGTAACAGGTTTTTAAAAGTTGCAAAGGGAGGCCGGTTTTTCAGTGTATCTGAATCTGCTCCGCCTTACTTCGGCGGAGAAGCCCAATGGCCTGGTTCTTTTCCCCTTGTTTGACCTGCACAACCAATCGCATTCCGCCGCTGTGAGATGGCTGAAATACTGGCAGAGGAACCCCGGGACTGGCTCCGAAATTATTTTCGGTAAACTGATCCCGATGAAGAGTGGAAACAAAGAAGCTGCCGGGAACCGGGAGGGTTGCGGGATCCCTGTCGGTGACAAAAAAATGAGAAAAGCCGGATTGCTGCAAAAGCTCCGCAGCCCGCTCCAGCTGCTTTTCCTGATGAAAAATACCGCTGATTGCCGCCATAAAGCTGCCTCCTTTCTTGATTATCTTGTCCCGATTCCGCAAAAATAGCCCTTTGATGATTTTCCAGTCCTTCCAAAAAAATCTTTTCAACCAGGCCGGGGAACCTTTTTGTTTTATGATTCATACAATGAAAATAAGAAGAATTTTTGCATAGAAAGGGAGGAGAGATGCAGCTGTGAAGGAGCAATGGAAAATTATTATCAGTCGATTGAAAAATCCGTCCGTGGTACTGAGTATCGTATCTCAGATTGTTACGGTTTTGGTATTGGTAAAGGCCCCTGTCAATTCAGAACTGGTCACCGGCATTGCAGCGGCGGTTTGCTCGGTGCTGACTCTGTTAGGAATTATGTCCGATCCGGACACGAAAACCAAGGGCTACGGAGACGATCTTCGTTTTTGCGCCCAATGTCAAAAAAACACTCAGCATACGGTTATCAACGAAAAAATGGTGTGCCGGCACTGCGGGACAGAAAGCGCCGATCCATCATAAAAGCCGCAGAATTTTTACTTCTGCGGCTTTGATCAATTTTTTCAGTTGGATTGTTCCGATTCCACCACTCTGATTTCCGGCGGCACGGTAATCTGGTGATTGCCGTCTGCCCTGAGCCGGGCGGTGATGAAGCCAAAGGGCGTGGGTACCCTGATATCAGCATACTCCAGCCCGAAAAGCTGTGGGCTGATCTGCACTGCTTTCCATCCGTCCTCTATGACTGTGAGCCCCAGCAATTTTGTAGGAAGATGATAGGTGGGGGCAGCTCCCCAGGCATGGGAATAATCGCAGTCAAACCCATTCCACACTTCCTTCAGCCCCTTATCGCACTCCTGCACCAGCTCTGTCCACCGCCGGATCTGCTCCAACCCGTAAACCGAAAACAGTCCCGCCTTGGAAAGAGCGTCCAGCACAAAAAACATAAAATAGGGCTGAGCCTGGATCAGGCTTTTGTCCTCCATCACAGCGGTCATAATTTGCTCTGCCCGGTCGCTCAAGCCGTACAGCACCGCCAGGGAATTGGTATGCTGGCTGAAATACCGCCGATTCACATTGTCCGGCATCCAGCGATTCCCTGCTTGAGGGGTTCCTTCCCCGTCAAAATACAGTCCTCGCTCCGGATCGTAAAAGGCTTGATGGAAGGCCTTTTTCAGCAGCTTTGCCCGCCCCCGGTAGGGTGACGCTTCTCCTCTTTTTTCACAAAGCTCCGCTCCGTCAATCAACGCTTTGTAATAAAAAGCGTTCAGCACAGCCTGCCCCAGCATCTTGGGGGGATGATGCAGCTGAAATTCATCCACCGGCACCCAGTCAACAAACATATAATTCGGCGGGTTCACAATCAGCCCCCGCTGGTCCGTATAGGTATAAAACCGATCCAGCAGAAGATGCAAGGCGTCCATGGTTTCATCCAGAACGCTTTCATCTCCGGTATAGCGCAAATAGTCCCGCAGCATCTGCACCCAGATCAGGCTGTAGGAGGTGTGAAACATCACTCCCTTGTGCAGCCGGAGCCAGTCCGCCGTGCGCACCAGATCCAGCCTGGTCGGCCGATGATCTGCAAAAGCATAGTATTCCATCATGCTTTCTACATAATAATCCCCGGTACAGCCCAGGGTTTCCTGATGGGTGGGGCTGTCCAGATGAAGGCTTTGGCGGCAGATGGTCAAGGTATGCCGTCCCAGCTCGTAAATGGCATTCAGCTCCTGGTCGGAGCAGCAAAAGGAGCCCGTTTCCCCCGGAGGATAACAAACGGAAACCAGTCCCGGGTCGGACAAAATCAAGGGGTGACCGGTAAAATTACTCACCGTAATCTCCAGCGTTCCCACGCTGTGCATTCTCATGCCCCGCCAGCTGCCCCGTTCTGCCGTAATCAGCCTTTCCCGGCGGGTGGTGTGGCCGGTGATTTCCTGTATGTTCAATGTCAGCTGCAGTCCCTTTGAGCCTTGGTAACAAAATTGGGGATAACCGGCATAAATATGGTCAAAATGCAGCCAAAAGGTTGCAGGACAGCCCGGGAGCACAGTAAGGGTATTGTTTTCCCAAAGGACTCTGCTTTGAAATTCCTCCGGTGCCGTCATCTTGACCGGCCTTTGAAACTCCTCCAAAAGAGGCGGCAGAGGACTTCTTTTTAATTTCCAAGTATTTTTCACCTCTTCCGCCTGAGACCAGTCCTCCGGCGGCCGGGTGTGGTCAGTTTCTCCCGGCTTTGTAAAGCTGGTGTTTCTTCTGGCCATCCAGCTGGAGTCCGTTCCAACGGTAAGGGTGTCCCCCTCCTGTTGGTTTTCCGCTGTTAGCAAAACGGTCAGCCCGCCCTGACCCCGGGAGGATTCCGTCATCACCTGAGGGGACAGCTGAACCTGTACAAAAATCACGTTTTTTCCCGGTAGAAGGGTTACGGGATAACAGCTGAAATAGCCTGTTTCCATGGGGTCTGTGCTGCCGTAATCTCCTCCCGGCGCAGCAGGACCTGAGCCTATAAAAGCGTCATTGAGCCACACTCGGAATGTGGTATCCGCAAAAATCTCCAGATAAGCCTGCTCCGGCGAAAAAGAAAGATCCACCGTTTTTTCAAATTCCGCCACGCAGTAGTCTGATCCCTCCCAGGGCGCAAAAATGGTACTGCGGCACTTTTGATTTTGGGGATATTGTTCCTTGGATAGCCAAATTGTTTTTGCCTGCTTCATGTTAATCTCCACAGCCTTTCCGCCCACAGGAATTAAAATAAAGCTCTTATGGTGGGCTAATTAGGTATCTTTTTAAGCTGATATCCGGCACCCCTTTGCTCAATCGGCGGGCAAAAAAGGGTCTGCACCGTAAAGCAGCTTTAACAGCCAAAAGAAAGCGGCCGTTGCATACACTTAAAAGTATACCACCAAAAAGACATCTGTCAAGCATTATATTGAAAATAATTTTTTGCACTGTCTGTCAACAAACTCCTTCCTCGGAATCAAATATAGTTGACTGGTAAAAATCATCCGTCCGTTTCACACAGAAAAGAACAGACAAAACCGCCTCAAGCATCAGATCTGAACATCCAAGGCTTGGGGCGGTTTTTGTTTTGCTGCGTCCTTGTATTAATTTTGTATCAATTCATTTCAGCAAATCAAATCACAGGTATCGTTGGAAAATGCCACAGGATCCTCCACAGACATTCCCTCCATCAGCAGCGCGCAGTTATACAGCACGTTGGTATACTTTTTCAGCTTGTCCTGATCCTCCTTCAAAAGCTGCTGTAGGGAAGCAAACATGGGATGGTTCACATTCAGCTCCAGCACCCGCTGAGCCTTCACCTTGTTGTCGTTTGGCATAGCGTTCAGCACCTTTTCCATTTCCAGAGAAATATCCCCCGTACTGGACAGGCAAACCGGATGAGATTTCAGCCGGGCGGTGCCCTTGACCTCCGCAACCTGATCTCCCAGGGCTTCCTTCATAAACTGGAACAAATCCTTATGCTCCTCCTGAGCCGCTTCCTCCTTCGGTTCGGAAGCGCTGTCAGACACGGAACGGAATTCCTTATCCGCAAATTTACCCAGCACCTTAATGGCAAATTCGTCCACATCCTCTGTGAAATACAAAATCTCACAGCCTTCCTCCCGAACAGCCTCTACCTGCGGCAGCTTGGAAATTTTATCAACGCTTTCCCCGCAGGCATAATAAATATATTTCTGATCCTCCTTCATCCGATCCACATATTCCTGCAGGCTGGTCAGCTTGTCCTGGGTGGAGGAGGGGAACAGAATCAAATCCACCAAAAAGTCTTTGTCAGCACCGTAATTATCATACATACCAAATTTCAGCGGCCGCTTAAACTGCTGGTAAAAGGCTTCATAGCCCTCCCGGTCGTTCTTCATCATGCTTTCCAGCTCGCTCTTGATTTTTTTCTTGATCCGGGAGGCAATGGCCTTCAGCTGCCGGTCGTGCTGCAGCATTTCACGGGAAATATTCAGAGACAAATCGGCAGAATCCACCAGACCCTTTACAAATCCGAAATAATCCGGAAGCAAATCGGCGCATTTGTCCATAATCAGCACCCCGTTGGCATACAGCTGTAAGCCCTTTTGATATTCCTTGGTGTAATAATCAAAGGGAGGCCGGGAAGGGAAGAACAACAGCGCCTTGTAGCTGACCGCCCCATCCACGCTGGTATGCACCACCTTTATGGGATCCTCAAAATCAAAGAATTTTTCTTTATAAAAATTGTTGTATTCCTCCTGGGTTACCTCGGATTTATTTTTCCGCCACAGAGGAACCATAGAGTTCAGAGTTTCGTCCTCCTGATAGCTTTCATACTCGTTTTCAGAGCCTTCCTTCAGCTTTTGATGGGTGGTCATCATTTTAATAGGATACTTGATGTAATCAGAATATTTTTTCACCAGGCTTCTGAGCTTGTATTCATCCAAAAACTCGCTGTATTTTTCATCCTCTGTGTCCGCCTTGAGATGCAGCACGATTTCCGTTCCCACTGTATCCTTTTGAGCCGGCTTGATTTCATATCCGTCCGCGCCGGAGGATACCCAGCAATAGGCTTCATCACTGCCGAATTTTTTGGAGGTTACCGTTACCTTATCCGCCACCATAAAGGCGGAATAAAACCCAACGCCGAACTGACCGATGATGTCCACGTCCTCCATGGCCTCATGCTCCTGCTTAAAGGACAGAGAGCCGCTTTTGGCGATAACGCCCAGATTGTTGTCCAGCTCCTCTTTGTCCATGCCGATTCCCGTATCACTGATGGTCAGCGTGCGAGCCTCTTTGTTAGGAGTCAGGCGAATATAGAAATTTTCCCGGTCAAAGGAAATCGATTCGTCCGTAAGAGACAGATAATAAAACTTGTCCAGCGCATCGTTGGCATTGGAAATCAATTCCCGGAGAAAAATCTCCTTGTGCGTATAAATGGAGTTAATCATCAAATCCAGCAGCCGCTTGGATTCCGACTTGAACATCTTTTTTGCCATACCAAACATCCTTCTTTCTTCATTTTAGCACTCCGCTATATCGAGTGCTAATTTTATTGTACCACGATTTTGTATTTTGTCAAGAGCAGAAACAAAAATTTTTACAAAATTTTTTTATGCCCCAGTCACACCTGCATTTCAAAATCAGGAAACAATCCCGGCACTTGAAAAAATATTGAAATATTTTTAAGTTTAACTTGCAAAAAAGCCCGTTATATGATATAATAATCTGAAAACATAGGTTTTATTTGACGATTTTTTTAAAAATAATTCATTTTGATTTGGTTTGGAGGAGATCCTGTTGTCAGACAGCAAACAAAAAAAAGAAGGGCTTGCCGCTCATCATCAGCAAACCGTGAAAAAAAATTACATGATTGATCCTCAGCAGTATGCCACGTATAATGTAAAACGGGGGCTTCGCAATACTGATGGCACCGGTGTTTTGGTGGGGCTCACCTCCATCGGCGAGGTTCGGGGCTATATTATTGACGATAACGAGCGGGTGCCCATTGACGGAAGGCTGTTTTATCGGGGAATTGACGTGGTGGATTTGATTTCGGCCTGCCAGCAGGAGCATCGCTTTGGTTTTGAGGAAACCTGCTATCTGCTGCTGTTTGGTAATCTGCCTACTGCCGCTCAATTACAGGATTTTAAGACTGCCATTGAACAAAAGCAGGAGCTGCCCGCAGGATTTGTGGAGGATATGATTTTAAAGGCGCCCAGCCGCAACATTATGAATAAGCTGGCAAGAAGCGTTTTGGCTTTATATTCTTATGACGACAATCCGGACGATCTGGATTTTGACAATATTTTAAATCAGTCCATTGCCCTGCTGGCTCGTTTTCCCTCTCTGATTGCCTGCGCCTATCAGGCCAAGCGGCATTATTATGACGGCCAGAGCCTGATTATTCACACCCCCAAGCCCGGGGCTTCCATTGCAGAAAATTTACTGCATATGATCCGTTCGGATAATCAGTACACCCCTCAGGAGGCGCATGCGCTGGATATTGCCTTGACCCTTCATGCAGAGCACGGCGGCGGCAACAACTCCGCCTTCGCCACCCACGTTGTTTCCTCCTCCGGGACAGACACCTATTCGGTCATCGCCACTGCCGTAGGAGCCTTAAAGGGCTTTAAGCACGGCGGCGCCAACATCAAAGCCAGAAATATGATGATGGATTTAGAGGAAAAGGTTCCCGATTGGGAGGATGAGGACGCCATTTGTGAATATCTGGCCAAGCTTCTGAAAAAGGAGGCCTTTGACCAAAGCGGATTGATTTACGGCTTCGGTCATGCGGTTTATACCATTTCAGATCCCCGAGCCACCGTTCTGAAGGAGCAGGTGAAAAACCTTGCCCTGGGGACAGAATTTGAGCAGGAATACAGGCTGTACGAACGGGTGGAAAAGCTGGTTCCGGGTGTGTTCCGTCAGAAATTCAATCGGGATGTAGTGACCAATGTGGATTATTACTCCGGTCTTTTGTACCGGATGCTGAACATTCCGGAGGAGTTATTCACCCCCATCTTTGCCATGGCTCGTATCGTAGGCTGGTGCGCTCACCGGATCGAGGAGGTATACGCCAACGGGAAAATTATTCGTCCCGCATACAAAAGCGTGTCTCCCCGTCAAAAATACGTGCCCATCCAGGAAAGAAAATAAAAAAGAAAAAGAAGTCCTAAGGGAGTTCAGCTTAGGGATTTTACAAAACAAGTAAAATTTTTATCTGACACTCCTCAAGCGGTGCAAACGAAAAGACCATACATTAGGAATTAACCTTTTGTGTGGTCTTTTTCTGTACCTTTACTCATCTTTTGAAAGCATTACAATCGCACACCTTCCACCAAGCCGGAAAGCATATATAAAAATTCCCATTTCCAAAATGCAATTTATA
>JAXEOR010000200.1:0-9788 GCA_034117945.1 Clostridia bacterium
CTCAACAACCCGTCAAGGTCAAGCCAACTTCGTTGGTGGCGGCTTCCTCAGGCTCTGAAAATCTTGAAATATCTATATATAACACCCTCTCTTTTGTCAAGGTGAACTTCGGGTAAATCCAAAAAAATCATTCAAAAATCCAAACTTCACTTTGTCAATTTAGGTCCTCCTTTTTTACAGTATAGCAAAAAAAGAGAGTCATAAACAGGACAGATAATAAATTCTTGCGTTTTAGATTGGTTTGTGATATAATGAAGTTAAAATAATGATGATAGGGAGGATGAAGGAGATGAAAAAAGTGTAAGTTTACTTTTGCTGCTCTGTTTTTTCACTGCGATCTGTAGCTTTTCGGTCAGTGCAGCAAATACCGTGTCGGTTTCAGCCGATTCTGTACGGTTTTTGGGACGTTGGGTGGATTCCTCCAACGGTCATTCCATGAACTGGCCTCTGTCCGGCATCGAGTTTTCCTTTGAGGGAACCGGTGCGGAGGTGTATGTTTCCTACAAAACGGGAACGGTGTATGCCAATGTGTGCATTGACGGAGCGGAGCAGCCTGCCAGAATCAAAATCAATTCTACAGGCTGGGTTACTCTGGCAGAAGGGCTGCCTCAGGGCACCCACACCGTCAGCTTTACCAGATCCAGCGAGGCCAGGAGCGGCAAGGTGTCTGTTTCTCAGGTGAGAACAACCGGCACAAGCGGCCCGGTTCCTACTCTGGAAAAGGAACGGAAGATCATGTTTGTAGGGGATTCCTACACGGCAGGCTACGGCAATATGGCCTCTGAGGGCGAAGTGGTGGACAATACTGACGCATGGAATGCTTGGGCGGGATATGCCTCCCGGGCACTGGATGCAGACGCTCATGTGATTGCCTTTGCGGGCAAGGGAATTTTAAACGGCAGAAGCAACGATATTACAATGCCTGAGGAATTTGAGTATGCAGATTGCGTAACAGGATCGGAAGAACGGGTTTCCTGGGATCATAGCCAGTACCAGCCTCAGGTGATTGTGATTTTCCTGGGTACCAATGACGGCTCTTACGGAATTGACGAGTTTTGCGATGCTTATGTTACATTTTTAACGGAGATGCGACAGAATTATCCCAATGCCACCATTGTATGCTGCGGAAAGCCGGATTATACAGGGGGCGGGGCTCAGGAAATTCTGGGGCATCGCCAAACCAGCTGTGTGGAACGAGTGGTGCAGGAAATGGGCGGTGCGGCAAAGAAATTTTATTCTCTCAGCCTGACTTCTTTTAAGGCCAGCGGCATTCACTCACATCCTTTGGCTTCTGAACAAAAGGCAATGGCGGATGAACTGACCGCCAAGCTGAACAGCATCAAGGAGCTTTGGGGAGAAACCGCAGAGATGATTGATTTTTTCAGACTGAACGGGCAGATTCAGGCGGAGGTTTCTGTGAAAAACCTGGAATCAACGGAGCAGAGCTACTCTCTTCTGCTGTATTCCCTGGAGGAGCAGGACGGGGTAAAGCGTCTGAAGGATGTATCCGTTACCACAAAGGTGATTCCGGCAGGGCAAGCGGCGGAGATTATTTCCCAAATGCCGGCCGGAAAGACAGAAACAAGGGCAATGACAGTCAAAACAAAATCCTTCCGGCCTTTGCTGCCTGTCGCTACCTTGCCGACCTGGGGTGCGTTTTATCAGGGCACCGAGGCTGAGGAGGACGGTACGCCCGTGAGCATGTACCGGATTGACGGGTTCCATGAATGATTTGAGGTGTTAGTGATGAAGGTTTTGGCAATCGGAAACAGCTTTTCTATGGACGCTATGCGTTATCTGCATCAGATTGGTTTGGCAGAGGGAGAAGAGATTTTTTGCGCAAATTTGTATATTGGGGGCTGTTCCCTGCAGCGGCATGCGGAAAATATCCGCACGTTGGAGTCGGCCTATGCGTATCAGGCAAACGGCGATGAAACGGGCAAAACCGTTTCCGTTTTGGAGGGGCTTTGCGCCCAAAGCTGGGACATTGTTACCTTGCAGCAAGCCAGCCATGTTTCCTTTGATTGGACAAGCTTTCAGCCCTATTTGTCTCAAACGGCGGATTTTGTTCGCCGGCATGCCCCCGGGGCGAAGGTGATGATTCATCAGACCTGGGCTTATGAGCAGGGCAGTGAAAGACTGCGCCAGGTTGCGGGATATGCCGATTCTGAAACGATGTTTGCAGATGTGGCAGCCTGTTACCAAAGGGCGGCGGCTGAGCTGGGGGGAGTACCCCTGATTCCTTCCGGTGCGGCTATGCAGCTGGCAATGCGGGAGGGGTTAACTCCCATTCACCGGGACGGATTTCATGCAGATCTGGGCTATGGCAGATTTCTGCTGGGGTGCGTTTGGTTTGAGGCTTTGACAGGTCGGCCGGTCTCGGAAGACTGCGTGATTCCTCTGGATGTTCCGGTTTCCCGGCAGCAGCTGGAAAAGGCAAAGAAAATAGCCCATAGAGCCTTTTGCGGGATCTAACAACTAACAACATAAAAAGAAAGTCTGCTGAAATTTTGTTTTCGGCAGACTTTTTTCATACATATTTACAAGGAGGCAACCGTCACAGATTCCAAACAATAGCTGCCGTCTGATTCCAGCAGATCATCTCGGAGTGCCAGCCGGACGAGCCGATCCTGATCATACAACCCGACGCACAGCCGGTAGCTGCCCGGGGGAACCTTTCTGAAATCCAGCTGTAATCTTTGAGAAACGGTGCCCTCCCAGTCTCGGCTGTCAGGAGAGCAGGGATTTAACAGATAGCTTTGGCCTGTTTCATTCTTTGCAGTCAGCTTCAGAGTGTAGGGATGATAGCCTTTGGCAAATCCCCGGTTCTCCAGCTCCAACAGAGCAGGCTGGATGGTTCCGCTGACAGGCTGAGCCAGCTGCAGACCGTTGATGAAATACCAATAGCCCAGCCGGTTGGCGCAGTATTCTGTCAAATACCGGTGCTTTGACATCCATGGCTGGGGATATCCGTGAAACCCGGCATAGGTTGCTTTGGCGGTTTTCATAGCCTCCAAAAAGGGCAACCCGTCCTTCAGAACATCCTCCTTTACCATGTGGTAATGCTCCAGCTCCAGATCACAGGGAGCAAAGGGAGTGAAGGCCTGATAGATTTGATGGTTGCACAGGGTGTCATATCCAAAGGTTTTGGCATAATAGCCAACGCACACACCGTCGTCCCGAATGCCGATGCCGTGGCCTGCGCAGTATTCTGTGAGCATGGCCAAGGCTGCTGGGTCATCGGGATGGCGAAGCATATCGTCATTGACCAAAAGCTGGGTATCGGGAAAATATTTTAAATGCAGATTGATGTGCTTGAGCAGCACCTCGGGGTTGTATTTTTTGCAGCTGCCGCTGGAGGTGTGCCCCTCTCCCCAGGTGCCGAAGGTGCCGATATCTACGGTTTCAATTCTGGGGTCGCCGTTATATTGCCGCCCGTACTCCTCCATAAACCGTTCCAGCTGCTCCAGAAAATAAGGATTTCCATAGTCCGGCTCAAAGGAAAAACCGCCGGTTTTTTTCGGAACCTTCACACCGCCGCATTGCTCCGCCACCCATCTGGGTGTGGCATATTCGGCGCACACCTTTCCTGCCTCGTAGGTGCACAGCCGAAGAGAAAAGGTTAGGCCTGTGTCGGAAAATTCTTCCATAATTTGCTCCAGAGGAGACCAGTCAAAGTGCCCTTCTTCCTTTTCGATATCCGACCAGTCAAATCGCAGATACAAATGCCGCAGACCGGGAATGGACAGCAGCTCCTCCTTGGTTGCCCCATCCCGATAGGTGGGGCGGGTAAGCCCGTTGTCGATATAGTGATAGTACCAGCCCTTGTGGGGGTTGCTCAGCACTGTTTTGTCGTCCTGCAAAGGACGATAATCATGATAAAACATTTTGATTTCAGCCTTTCTGCCTATATCAAGGCTTTTTTTGCCGCAGTCAAACAGTGCGGCTACCTGTTACTCTTCCCTTGCGGCAATTTCCCGCCCCATTTTTACTCCCATCACAGAGGCCATCATCAGCCCCCGGGTCCAGCCGCTGGAGTCTCCCAGACAGTGCAGACCGGAGATGTTGGTTTGAAGATGCTCGTCCATCTTGACCCGATTGCTGTAAAATTTCAGCTCGGGGGAGTACAGCAGGGTTTCGTAGGAGGCAAAGCCCGGCACCACCTGATCCATCATCTGAATAAACTGAATGATGTTGGTCATGGCTCGGTAGGGCATGGCGGAGGTAATGTCTCCCGCAACTGCGTCAGGCAGGGTGGGCTTAATGTTGGAAAAGCTTAGCTCCTTTTGCCAGGTGCGCTTGCCGTCCAGAATATCTCCGAACCGCTGCACCATGATTTTTCCCGCCCCCAGCATATTGGTCAGCTCGCCTACCTTCTGAGCGTAGGAAATGGGCTCGTTAAAGGGCTCTGAAAAATTGTGAGAGCATAAAATGGCCAGATTGGTATTTTCTGATTTCAGTTCCTTGTAGGAATGTCCGTTCACCACGGCCAGATTGTTGTCATAATTCTCCTGGCTGACAAAGCCCCCGGGATTTTGACAGAAGGTGCGAACCTTGTTTCGGAAGGGAGCAGGGTAGCCGATCAGCTTGGATTCATAAAGCACCCGGTTGACCTTTTCCATAATTTCGTTGCGCACCTCCACCCGAACGCCGATGTCAACCGTTCCGGGCTGGTGGGCAATGTGATGATCGCCGCACAGCTTTTCCAGCCAGTCTGCTCCCCTGCGGCCTGTTGCCACCACGGTGCGGCGGGCGGCAATTTCCTGTTCGGTTTTACCGTCAGTGATCCGCACGCCGCAGCAAACATTTCCCTTCAGCACCACATCGGTGCATTCCTGTCCAAACAAAATTTCCACCCCGGAATCCAGCAGATAATTTTGGATAGAGCGGTAAATCTCTTGGGCCTTTTCGGTGCCCATATGCCGGATGGGGCAGTCAACCAGCTTTAGGCCGGCGGCAATGGCACGGCGGCGGATTTGCTTGACCTCCTCCGTGTTGCTGACGCCCTCCACATGGGTATCCGCTCCGAATTCCAGATAAATCTGATCCGTATAATCAATCAGCTCCTGAGCGGTTTCGGCACCGATCAGAGAGGGCAGATCCCCTCCCACCTCGTAGCTGAGGGACAGCTTACCGTCTGAAAAGGCGCCCGCTCCGGAAAATCCGGTGGTAATGTGGCAATAGGGCTTGCAGTTGACGCATTTTTGCGTAGCAGCCTTAGGGCAGCGCCGCTGTTCAATGGGACTACCCTTTTCAATCATTAATATTTTTTGCTTGGAATGTTTACGAAGAAGCTCCAGAGCAGTAAAAATACCGGCAGGTCCGGCGCCGATAATCACAAGATCATAGATCATAGAGAAAACCCCTTTTTCAAAAAAATCGTACATGATAATTGTATAAGAATTTTATTGATTTGTCAACCGAAAAAGCAATTTTTTTGTTGATAAAAAATGGGTGCGGGGCATGAGAGCAGAAATGAATTGCAAAATTTTATTATAAAAAAGAAAACAGACCGCCCCTCCTTTGGAGAAAACGGCCTGTTCCCGCGAAAAGCAGCCGACCATAGGGAGCCCTGAGAACTCCCATCAGAGCCGGCAGCTTTATTCTTTCTTTACTGCTTGGATTAACCGGCCGCAGCTCCCTTTGGGAGAAGGGCAGCCTGTGTTAAGAAAGCAGATACATTTGGAGAGTGCGTGGCTGGGCGGGCAGCATAACTGTGCCGTTTTGAATTTCATATTCCCCGCCGTTCAGCAAGTCTGTTACTTTGGAATATCCGGGAGCGGTAAAGGAAAATTCAGACCGCCCCGGAGTCACGTCATAAACCACCGCTACCGCTGTGGAATCCTTTTCATAGATAGATACCAGCGCCTTGTCCGCCTTGATGGGAGGACAGGTGAAATAAGGAATCCATTTGGCGTGATCCAGATCATACCGGTCAAATATGCTCCAGATCTTAGAGATATAAGGAAGATCCCATTTCTGAGAGACCCGGGGGAATACGTTATGCACCAGCGAGAACCCGGCCGGATAGCTGAAGGGATATCCTTCATGGGAATAAACAATAAAATTACAGGGAATTCCCAAGGGATACCCGAAAAATTCCGCTTTGAAGGAATCCGGCTTCATGGCCTCAGGGCAAGTTTTCAGCAGATCCTGAATGTTTTCCCCGTCATAGTAGGAATCGCAGAAGGACAGGGTGGGCATAATGCAGCAGGAGCTTTGATGGGTGTCCAGCAGGCCGCCCCGGGCATGGATCAGCTGATACAGCTTTTTCACATGCTCCCGCACCGCCAGAAGAGGGAAGGAGGGGTGCAGCACACCCTCTTCATCCCGCCAACCGCAGCCGTGAGATTCGTTGGCGCATTCCCAGGGAACAAAGGTGCCGTCTGTATAAATCCCGTCTACTCCGTAATCATCCATCACATGCTCTACCCGCCGGAGCATTTCCTGAGAATAGCCCCCCTGATAGCATACCATAAAGTCACGCTGAGCAGGCTTTCTTTGCCAGCCGCCGGTAAAGTCTCCCTCCGGAGTCTGAATCAGATAATTCTTGGCATTACGGTTGAATTCCGGCACGAGAGAGGAATATTCATAGCCGAAATACACCATCACCTTCATGCCCAGCTGATGGCACCTTTGAACAAAGGCCTGGAATTTCTCTTCATCCTCCGGCAGACCGTAATTTTGAATCGCGGTCCAGTCCTCATGGAGAATGATCCATTTTACGCCCGCCTGGGCACAGGTTTCTGCATATTTCTCCCGATAGATAAAGTTGGTATCGCAATGAACCTTTCTGTTGTCTTCCATGTCCCAGATGCAGTGCATTCTTTTGATATAATCCTCCCGATTTTCCGGCATTGCCTTTACCGGCGTTGCCTGAAAGCCAAAGGTGTAGCAAAGGGGACGGAGGGTTTTGACCCACAAATCCTTTTTCTTTTTCTGCCAGTCATGGGGCATGTGATCCAAAAACCGCAGCTCTATTTCAGTGTATTCCTGATTTTTTACAATCCGGATGCACCGATCCGGATCGTCCAGCTCAAAGCCCTGCTCTGATTCTCCGCAGAAAATTCCCAGACCGCCCCATTCCCAGCCCGTCCATAGGTAGGGCTTAAAGGGATAGGCCTCTGTTCTGGTTTCTCCTGCGTTGATCACGTCTGCTGCAGGAATGATGCTGGTTTTATCATTGGGCCAGTAATGGAACAGGCCGGAGGATTCGGGAGTGACCTTGATGTTCAGAGAAAGACCGGTCATTCTCGCCACGCTTTGCTGATTGGGTGAAAAGGACCAGAAGGGGAGCAGCCGCAGCTCGGTTTTGATAAATCCGTCAAATTCAATGGTGACTGTCACGTTTGCAATAACGTTTTCACACTGAGCGGAAACAAGCACCACCACCTGCTCCTCGGTCTGCTCTGTGATCAGATACCAAAAGTCTTTCCATTCACCGATATGGTCGCCGAATTCTGCCTGCAGCGCCATGGGGGCGTATAAAACAGAGCGGTCAGCTGTGATGATTTCAGTGGGCAGAAAGGAGCGGTCAAACCGGTAGGTTCTTCCCCAAACCGAAACGGAAAATCCATCCGGCCGGCGCTCAGCCGTTACATCGCTCCAAGCCGAAAACTCTTGTCTCATAACAAAAAACTTCCTTTCTTTTGTTTTTTTCCATTCTATCATAAATAGTAACAAAAAAATATGCTTTTTCAGCCCTAAATTCTTTTAATTCAGCCCTATTTTTTGTTGAAAAGTAAGACGATTTATGGTATACTGTAGCAGTACGCATGAGGAGGGGAACAGGGATGCATTTGATACCGCTTTTGATTCAGTTATTGGGATTGCTGGGGATGATCCTGAATTTTATTTCTTATCAGTGTAAAAACACCCGGAATTTGTATCTGCTGCAGGCAG
The DNA here is from genome assembly GCA_034117945.1 of Clostridia bacterium. Lineage (GTDB taxonomy): Bacteria > Bacillota > Clostridia > HGM11514 > HGM11514 > SIG438. Next base: position 7,903 of record JAXEOR010000200.1, read on the forward strand.
GCTCCGGCATTTTCTTTGCATTGAATTTTTATTTTCTGGGGGCTTATACCGGAGCACTGCTGAATGCTTTGAATTTATTTCGCAGCGGCTCCTTTGCTTTGTTTCACAAAACAAGAGCAAGACGGATTGCGGCTGTGCTTTTATGCCTGGCCTATTTGGCGGCGGGGATTGTGACTTACAGCGGATGGCTGTCCTGCATGGTCATCTTTGCGCAGTTCATCGGAACTGTTGCAATGGCAACAGACAGCGGTAAGGTAATCCGGCTGGGGCAGATGTTCTGCGTTTCTCCTCTTTGGCTGATTCACAATGTGGTAACCCATTCCCTGGGCGGTGTTTTGACGGAACTGTTTAACATTGTTTCGGTGCTCTTCTTTATCTTCCGGTTCGGATGGAAGAAATTTTTAAATCAGCCCTCCGCCTGAATGGGGCAGGGAGCCTTCGGCATTTGATATTCATGAAAAAATGTTAAAAAATGATGCAATCTTTCAAAAAACAATTGACAATTGAGCAAAATCATGTTAAAATAAATAAGCATGGTTTTCTCATGCCCGAGTGGCGGAACTGGCAGACGCCCGGGACTTAAAATCCCGTGGGAAGTGATTCCCGTACCGGTTCGATTCCGGTCTCGGGCACCAAAAATCGACAAGGCTCGTAAGAGACTTGTCGATTTTACTTATTCACACTATTACCTATTCACGATTCACTAAAGGGTTGTCGATTTTGGAAAGTAATAGTGAAGAGTGAAGAAGTGAGACGCAACCTCGCTTTGATGAATTTGATTTCATAAAAGGAGCGAAGTAAGACAATTCTGGAGAATTGTGTTGAACGAAAAAAATACTCATTTCTTCAATTAACACTGTTTATACTTACATATTTTTCACTTTTTTCTGCCTACTTTGTGGACAATAATCCAGGATAATTAGAATTTGAAAAAATTTACTTTTGCTAACAAATTGTTGAAAATAGTTGATTTTTCGGGAAAAATATGATACAATAAATAAAATAATGTTTTTTATGAGAAACGTCGGCCTGATCCGGAAGGGGGAGCGAGCCTTTCGGTTTGCTTCGATTCTATGGCGGGGTCGGAACAGGGAAGACAGGCAGGCGGCAGGAGGCGGGTATTGTATGACAGACAAGATCATTGATTTTCACAACCACATTTTTCCGGATAAAATAGCGTCAAAGGTTGTCAATCAGCTGGGGAATTATTATCATTATGAAATGCAGGGAACGGCTCAGATTGATAATTTGCTGCGCCTGTCCCATGAAGCGGGCATGTATAAGCTGGTGGTTCATTCTACCGCTACCAAGGTGGAGCAGGTGGAGCACATCAACTCCTATCTGGGGGAGGTTGTTCGGGAGCAGAAGGGCTATTTTATCGGCTTTGGAACGCTGCATCCCGATTATGATGAGATTGAATCGGAATTGGACAGAATGGAAAAGCTGGGTCTTAAGGGATTGAAATTTCATCCGGATTTTCAGCATTTTGAAATTGACTGCGATAAAATGTTTCGGATTTACGATATGGTAGGGAGCAGATTCCCCATTTTGATGCATGTGGGGGATGAAACATATGATTATTCCAGCCCCAAGCGGATGAGACGGGCGGTAGACAACTTCCCGGATGTTACTTTTATTGCTGCTCATTTCGGCGGCTACAGCCGTTGGGACGAGGCTTATGAATATCTGGCGGGGCAAAATCTTTATTTTGACACCTCCAGCTCCCTGGACAAGCTTTCCGATCAGGATGCCATGAAAATGATTCATAAGCACGGTGCGGATAAAATGCTGTATGCCAGCGACTATCCGATTATCACCCACAGTCATTGTCTGGAGCGCTTTTTGCAGTTGCCCCTGTCTGAAGAGGAGCGGGACATGATCCTGTA
>JAXEOR010000201.1:0-7150 GCA_034117945.1 Clostridia bacterium
GTGGTATCGTCTCCGGGCTGATTTTGATACAAATCATTGCAGGCGTCCACAATCATGGAGGAAAAGGCCTGGGCAGACAGCTGATTATCATAATGGGTCTCCACATACTCCACAATATTATCCCTTTGCCAGCCGTAATTCATTGTTTGCCCTACGCCGGCATAGATGGTGCCGTCGCTCATGGCGATAAACACATCCCCGCACTGCAAAGAAATCCGAGATTCCGAAATAGTTTTTCCGGAAATGGTTCTTTTGGTCACCGGATAATCATAATGCTTTCCGTTCCGTAATAAAATCACATCCGGGTTGTCGTACTGAATGATTTCAGCCGTGTCATTGCCAGAAATCCGGATGATGGTAAATGTGGAATAGGCAACCCCTCTGGTTTTGCACACCGGCAAGGTGGCAATGATGGTATTGACGCATTCCTCCACGCTCATGCCGCTGGCAATCATGGTAGCAATGATCTTAGAGGTGAGGGTGGATAAAATATTGGCTTTCACGCCGCTTCCCAGCCCGTCCGCCAGTACCAGAACAGTATTTTCACCCTCCCGAATGATCTGCACCATATCGCCGCAGCTTTGCTCGCCCAATTTATTCAGACTTCTGTAGCCCACATCCACACACAAATCATTCATCTGACAGCGTCTCCTTCAGTTTGTTCAGCGCAATTTTCGTCTCAGCCGTGGTTTCCCCCAGCAGGGAGGCAATTTCCTGCACCACTCTCATTTGCTTTTCCACGACCTTATCTGTAATTTCAATGGCCGCCTTGCTCTTTTCTTCCTTGGTATCCCGCTCGTGCTCCTCCTGGGTAATATCCTTCATCAAAATCATCAGGATATGATATTCCTTATCGTAAATAATCGTTTCTTCCACATATTTTTGATATTCCGCTAAATATTTTTTTGCGTCATACACATTTTTTTCAGAATCCAGCGCCAGGACATAATCCACCGGATCCAGAATTCTGGTTACCGGCTCCCCTTCCAGTGCCAGCTTTTGAAGATTCAAAATATCTTTGGCCGCACTGTTGATTTGCTGAATCTGAAGCTGTTCGTCCAGCACGATAATACCATTGGGGGTATTTTGAATGATGGTGTCGGAAAAGCTTTCCGCTTTTTCCTTGAAATAAGGCAGGCACATAGTTAATTCTGCCTTACCCAAAAGCACCGCCGCTGCCTTTTCCCGGCAGGTATCATAGCCGCAGCTGCCGCAGTTCAATTCCTTTTCAGGACTGGTTTTTCCCATTTTCCGCAAAATTTCCTCAATGGCCTTGCTGCCTGGTGCCACACGGGCAGCGCCGCTGTATTCAAAGCGTTTCACCAGTTCGTTCTTTCCGGGCTGCTGGATGGGATAATCCCCCCGGTCAATCTGCCGGAACACTGCCAGATTGTTTCTGACAGGGCTTGCATCCGCCTTGCGCATCAGGGGGCCGTTTACGCAACTGCCCTTACAAATAGACATTTCCACAAAGCAATGATCCAGCGTTCCCTTGCTGATTTCCTTCAAAGCCTTGATGCAGTCCTCTGCACCGTCTACCACCAAATAGCTGTATTCCTCGCCCAAATCCATGCTTTTTAAAATGCCTCCGGAGGTGGGAAAGAAATTCGCCCGGTACTTTTTAGAATCAGGCGGAAGAGTGGGAAGAGAAACCCCGTCCTCCTCCAGCCACCGATCCCATTCGTCAAAGGTCAGCACCGTATCGATCCAGCCTTCATATTTTTCAGCCTCTTCCTTTTTGGAAATACAGGGGCCTACAAATACCACCTTGCAGCCGGGATGAGCCTGCTTGAGCAGCTTTCCGTGCATCAGCATGGGAGAGGTCACGTTGGCCAGGTAAGGCAAGGCCTCTTTAAAATGCTTTTCCACAAGCGTGTTGACAGAATGACAGCAGGTAGAAATGATCACACTTTGTTCTCCCGCCTCCATGATCCGTTCATATTCCCGTTTGACCACCGTGGCTCCCTCTGCCGTCTGAGCAGCACCGGCAAAGCCCAAAGCCTCTGCCGCCCGGGCAAGATCGTCAAAGCAATGCTCCGGGTAGCGAGCTGCATAAGCCGGCGCAACGCTGAGATACACCGGCACACCGGAGGCCAGCAGCCCCTTGGCCGCCAAAACATCATTACGCACCTGTTTGGCCGCCTGGGGACAAACCACATAGCATTCTCCGCACAAAATACATTCTTCCCGGATAATATGCGCCTGTCCTTCTGTCATCCGCAAGGATTTCACCGGACAGTGCCGGATGCATTTATAACAATTTTTACAATTTGATTTTTTTGTCTGCAAACACCGCTCCACAGCCCTCACCCCCTGACTTTTCAGCTTACCTTACTTAAAATCTCCGTTTCAAAAAATTCCTTGGTTGTTTCCGGCTTGACAGAAAACAGCTGGCCGTCCACCGTAACGCAAACGCCGTTAACGCAGTTTTTCATACAAAAAGCGCCGCACAGCTCTACCTGATCCTCCAGCTTGTTTTCCTTCACCAGCTCCTGCAGCTGTTCGATAATCTGCCGTGAACCCTTCAAGTGACAAGAACTTCCGATACAAATTGTAACCTTCATCTTTCGTTTTCCCCCTTATTCGTAATCTACAACATCGATCCAATGCAGCAAAAATTCCCGTTCTGCCGCTTTTCCGCGGGCCAGCTGGGATGCCGCCACAATAGGAATCCATTTTTGCACATACTGCTTTGCCGTATCTGTTTTTTGACAAAACAGCTTCAGATACTGTTCCGCCATGTCAATACTGCCGGACAGCCACAGCACCAGATAGGTTCTGGCAGCGTCCGCCGCACCGTTGCCCTGGGTTACATGAGCCCAGTCAATGATATATGCCTCATCCTCCGGTGTGATAATAATATTTTCCGGGCAGAAATCCCCGTGGCACACCTTCGTATGCTTAGGCATTCCATCCAGACGGGTATGCAGGTCATACCGGGTGGTAGCGTCCAGATCGGTCAGGTTGATTTTGGTGTGCATTTTATCCTTCAGCTTGTTGAGCATGGGCACCCGCTGAGACAGCACCTCCATTTGCAGCGCTACCATTCTTTCCAGATATTCCTTGCGCTTTTCCGGATGCTCCTCCATCAGTCTGGCCAAGGTCTTTCCCTCAATATACTGGCTTACAATACACCATTTCCCGTCAATCCGAGTCACGTCGGACAGCTTGGGAATATTCAGAGAGGTTTCCTCTACTCTTGCCTGGTTCAGGGCTTCATTCAGCACGTTGGCCTTAGAATAGTTTTCATTAAACACCTTGATGACCTTATCCCCGTCCCGATAGACGGTCTTATCTGTTCTGACAGCAATGACCTTTTCTGTTTTCATTATCTTTCACCTCCATAGTATGCGTTCAAATACATTTCCTTGATCTCGCTCATCAAAGGATAACGGGGGTTAGCACCGGTGCACTGATCGTCAAAGGCCTGCTCCACCATGTCATCCAGCCGAGCCAGGAAATCCTTTTCGTCCACGTCATAATCCCGAATGGTCTTTTTGATGCCGACTTTTTCTTTTAGTTCATTCACAGCCCCAATCAGCCGCTCCAGCTTTTCTTCATCCGTTTTGCCGCCTAAGGAAAGGGCATCCGCCACTTCGGCATAGCGAGCCAGCGTATGAGGATGATCATACTGGGAGAAGGTTCCCATTTTTGCAGGTACCTCCGATGCGTTAAACCGCAGCACCTGTTCAATCATCAAAGCGTTGGCAACACCGTGAGGCAAATGATGAAATGCGCCCAGCTTGTGCGCCATAGAATGGCATACCCCCAAAAAGGCGTTGGCAAAGGCCATACCTGCCATGGTTGCCGCATTGGCCATCTTTTCTCTGGCCTCCACATCCGTCAGGCCGTTGTCATAAGCCCGGGGCAGATATTTAAAAATATTCTTAAGTGCCTGAATTGCCAGCCCGTCAGTATAATCCGTTGCCAGCATAGAAGCATAAGCCTCCAAGGCATGGGTCACTGCGTCAATACCGGAAGCGGCGGTCAGCCCCTTGGGAGCAGTCATGTGCAAATCCGTATCGATAATGGCCATGTTAGGCATCAGCTGATAATCCGCCAGGGGATACTTCACGCCCGTTTTTTCATCGGTAATTACAGCAAAGGGTGTTACCTCACTGCCTGTTCCGGCAGAGGTGGGGATGGCAATAAAATAAGCCTTTTCTCCCATTTTCGGGAAGGTATAAACTCTTTTTCTGATATCAATAAAGCGCATTGCCATATCCATAAAGTCCGCTTCCGGATGCTCATACATCACCCACATAATTTTAGCAGCGTCCATGGCGGAGCCGCCTCCCAGTGCGATGATGCAGTCCGGTTCAAAGGCCCGCATCTGCTCTGTTCCCGCTTTGGCGCAGGCCAGAGTAGGATCGGGAGCTACGTCAAAGAAGGTGGTATGAACAATTCCCATTTCATCCAGCTTTTCGGTAATCGCCTTGGTATGACCGTTATGGTACAGGAAGCTGTCCGTCACCAAAAAGGCCCGTTTCTTCCCCATTACCGTTTTCAGCTCATCCAACGCCACCGGCAGGCAGCCCTTCTTCAAATACACCTTTTCAGGCGCCCGGAACCACAACATATTCTCCCTTCTTTCCGCAACCGTTTTAATATTCAGCAAATGCTTCACCCCAACGTTTTCAGACACTGAGTTTCCGCCCCAGGAGCCGCAGCCCAGGGTCAGAGAGGGTGCCAGCTTAAAGTTATACAAGTCTCCGATACCGCCGTGAGAGGAAGGGGTATTGACCACAATACGGCAGGTTTTCATCCGGTTTGCAAAGGCGTCCAGCTTTTCTCTTTGGGTGGTAACATTCAGATATACGGAAGAGGTATGACCGTATCCCCCATCTGCAATCAGCCGCTCTGCCTTATCCATTGCCTCCTCAAAGGTTTTCGCCCGATACATGGCCAGCACGGGAGACAGCTTTTCGTGGGCAAATTCCTCGGAAAGATCCACCGAGGTGACCTCACCGATCAGGATTTTCGTATTTTCAGGAACCTCCACACCAGACAAGGCCGCAATAGTATGAGCCTTTTGGCCAACAATCTTTGCATTCAAAGCCCCGTTGATGATAATAGTTTTTCTCACCTTGTTCAGCTCATCCTTTTTCAGGAAATAGCAGCCCCGGTCAGCAAATTCCTTTTTCACCTGATCATAAATGGAATCCAGTACAATCACGCTTTGCTCAGAAGCGCAGATCATGCCGTTATCAAAGGTTTTGGAATGAATGATTGAGCTGACTGCCAGCAGCAGATCGGCCGAATCATCAATAATGGCCGGGGTATTTCCGGCACCAACGCCTACCGCAGGCTTTCCGCTGGAATAAGCCGCTTTCACCATGCCCGGGCCGCCTGTTGCCAGGATAATATCCGCTTCCTTCATGACCATATTGGTCAGCTCCAGAGAGGGAACGTCAATCCAGCTGATAATGCCCTCCGGCGCACCGGCTGCCACAGCCGCCTCCAGCACAACCTTTGCCGCCTCAATGGTGGAGTTTTTCGCTCTGGGATGGGGGCTGATGATAATGGCATTTCTCGTTTTCAGCGCCAGCAGAGTTTTAAAAATAGCGGTAGAGGTGGGATTGGTGGTAGGAATAACCGCCGCCACAACGCCAATTGGCTCCGCAATTTTTTGAATCCCGTAGGCCTTATCCTCTTCCAACACACCGCATGTTTTAGTATCTTTATACTTATTATAAATATATTCCGCCGCATAGTGATTCTTAATGACCTTATCCTCAACCATGCCCATGCCCGTTTCTTCCACCGCCATTTTTGCCAGCGGAATTCTTTGCTTATTGGCCGCAGTGGCTGCAGCAAGAAAAATTTTGTCAACCTGTTCCTGGGTATAAGAAGAAAACTTTTCCTGAGCCTTGCGCAATACCGCAAGCTCTTGCTCCAGCGCTTCAACGCTGTCAACGATCGTTCTTACTTTTCTCATCACAAAAACCTCCTGTTTGGAATTCTATTCTTGTATCCTTACGTCTTTGTTAATATTATAACAATCTTTCAGATAAAACGGAAGGCTGCAATTTGATATATCGGTATTCAATTATTGATATATCAATCCTGATAAAAGAAACCTTTTTTCTCTTTGGTCTGTTTTTTTAACTCAATTCCCGCAACTGGCGCAGATGATTGGAAAGCAAAGCAAGAGATGAAGCCATATTTTCATTTTGAACCAAAATAGAAGAAGGGGTATGCAAATGCACCGGTGCAAAATTCCAAATGGCTAAAATCCCACATTCGATCAGCCCATCGCACACTTGCTGCGCCGCGGCGGCAGGAACGGTGATCACGCCGATGTGAATTTTCATCCGACCGCACAGATCCTTCATTTTGGAAACCGGGAAAATGGTTTTCCCGTCAATCACGCTTGGATCGGTATCAAAGGCGGCGGCAATGCGGATGCCGTACTCCGCAAAGCCTTCATAGGACATCAGCGCCCTGCCCAGTTGGCCTGCTCCTACCAAAATTGCATCCTTTTCATTATGATACCCCAATATGTCGGCAATATCATAAATCAGATCTTTTAGCAAAAAACCCTTTTTCGGAAGGCCGGGTCTGCGGCTGACCGCCGCCAAATCCTTTCTGACCTGAACTTCGTTCAAATTAAGGCTTGCGGCCAAAACAGGCGCAGAGATATACTCCACCTCTTCCAAATTTTTTAAATAGGATAAATAAAGCGGCAGTCTTGCCAGTGCCTGACGACTCAACCCTGCATTCATCAACCATCACCCCGGATCTTATTTTCTCCATAATATACTGCAAACAAAAGGGCGCATATGAACTGCGCCCTTTTGTTTGCCGAAAAACTCCGTTTTTCGGCAATTTTCCGGATTTGTTCACTCCCGTCTCGCGCCTCACCCTGAGCGGCTTTCGGCACTCCCAAATCCGCAAGGAATAGCCAGCGGCGGCGCATGTCCGTCTTGGCTATCTACTTCACTTAAGGGGAACTCCCCCTTAACAATCCCTTTTTTATAGCTTTACCAACTCTCTGAAAATGCGGATCCCCTTTGATTTTACCGCCCTTTTTCTAAGCGTCTCATTTCTTTTATTGTACTACATCTCCCGCCGATTGTCAATTCCTTTTTCCTGGGAGGCCTCTGCCCTTCATCCGTCGTTTTTGTAATTGACAGCCGTCTTATTTCAG
>JAXEOR010000202.1:0-16609 GCA_034117945.1 Clostridia bacterium
CGCGGCGGCATAGTCCTCCACATAGCGAAGCGGGTCCGAGATCATCAGATGCACATCAAAAACAAGACCGCTGTGCGGCCTGAGTGACCGGATCACTGGTGCTCCAAAGCTGAGGTTCGGAACAAAATGCCCGTCCATCACATCCAGATGCAGGTAATGAGCCCCTGCTTGCTCCGCCAGCCGCACCTGCTCCTCCAAGCAGGAAAAATCACAGGATAATATGGACGGTGATAATTTATTCATAAAAAATCTCCATTCCGCCGCCCTGCGCTGGCATAAATATTAAATAACTTCTCTCTTATCCGCAGGGCAAGGAATGATAAGAGATTTTTTCGCCCATGTGCGTTTCCGACCATGGGTCGGAAAATTTCGCACGGGCAGTTAAAGGGAACAATCGCTATTTCTTACTTCCATTTTCTAAATTCCCTCAGCTGATCGTACAGCTTTCGGTAGCTATCCAGCCGCAGCCGGCTGATCTCCCCCAGGTCTGCTGCCTCCGCCACGGCGCAGTCCGGTTCCCCCACATGGTTACAGCCCCGAAAACGGCAATCCGGTTGATAGGGGGAAAATTCGGGGAAATACTGTTTTAGCTCATCCGGCTCCATCTGATCCACCTCAAAGGAGCCGAACCCCGGCGTATCCATTACCAGCCCGCCCTCGGGCAGCTCCATCAGCTGAGTATGGCGGGTGGTATGCTTTCCTCTTTCGATTTTGCTGACGGATCCCGTTTCTAAGGCAGCGTTCGGCAGCAGCCGGTTCAGCAGACTGGATTTTCCCACACCGGAATTTCCTGCAAAGGCAGAGGTTTTTCCCTTTAAAAGATCGGCCAGCTGCTCTACTCCCTCTCCCTGCTTTGCGCTTACGCAAAGCACCGGATAACCGCTCAACCGATAAGACTCAATCAATTCTTCCCCGCCGGGCAGATCCGTCTTATTAAAGCAAATCACCGCCGGAATCTCCCGAACCTCCGCCGCTACCAGCATTTTATCCAGCAGCACCGGATCGGGAGCGGGAGAGATCACCGAGACCACAATCACCGCCTGATCCAAATTGGCAACACTGGGCCGCACCAATTCATTTTTTCTCGGCAATACCCGGGAAAGGGCCGGATTTCCTTTGCCGTCCAGCGCAAGCTCAACAAAATCCCCCACCAGAGGGGTAACCCCCAATTTACGAAGCACCCCTCTGGCACGGCATTCAATCAAGCCCTGCTCTGTTTTTACATAATAAAAGCCGCCGATTCCTTTTACAATCTGCCCCTGCATTTATTCCTCCACTGCTTCCCCGGTCTCTTGGCTTACTACAGGCTGATCCTCCTGAGGCTCCGGCGTTACCTGAACCGGCTCCTGAGTAGAATAGTCTGGGGTAGGCGTTGTTTCAACCGGAGGAGGCGTAGGCTCTGGTGTTGCCTGACTTTCCCCGCTGCTGATCACAATGCTGACCGTTGTCTTTTTGTCCACCTGAGACTGATAGCCGGGATCCTGCCCAATGACCGTTCCCACAGGCTCTTCAGAATCGCTGACCGTTACACCGCCCAGCTGCAGCCCGGCCTCTTCCAGCGAATTTTTCGCCTGAGTCTGGCTCATACCGATCAGGTAAGGAACAAATGTGGTGTTATCCTCCTCGTCGTCCTCCCCCTTTTCCTTGCCCTTACTCACATACAAAATAATCTGCGTATTTGCGTCCAGCTCGGTTCCTGCCTTGGGAATCTGGCGAATAATACCGTTTTTCACCACAGAATCACTGTATTCCTCTACCACCTCATAGGAAAGCTTCTGCTTTGACAGAGTTTTTTTCGCATCAGTCAGCGTTTTCCCGCTGAAGTCCGGCATTTTGCCTTCCTCTTCCTTTTCTCCGTTGCTGACAGTTACGGTAATTTTAATTTTACCTTTTCCCGCCTTGCTGCCTGCCTTGGGGGACTGGGCGGTAATCACACCTTCTCCATATTTATCGGAAGGAACGCGCTCTTTTTCCTCTGTGATCGTCACCCGTTTTACATCCTCATAATCCTCCAGCACCTGATCCAGCTCTTTTCCCACCAGATTGGGAATCCGGGTGATGCCGTCCTCCGGCGTTCCGCCGAACAGGGAGGAAAAAAATCCGGGATCCAACCAATTGATCATCAAACAGGTCATGGCGCCGACCAAAATCACTGCGGCAATAATTGCGGCAATCATTGGTTTTTTTTCACCCTTTTTCCCGTTCTTTTTTTGCCCTGACGTTTTCTTGCTACTTGACGTGCGGCTCATACCGCCACCTCCTTTTTCCTGCGTTCGCCGTTCCCGACGCTCCCCTCTCTCCGGATCAGAAAATTCCCGTCTGATTTGATCCGCATTGATTTTCCGGGTCAAGGAATCCGGCTCTGATTGGTAAGAGGGATCGGGCGCTCCTTGGGCTTGCAGCACCTTCTGCAAGCTGTCCAGCATTTCACCCGCTGTTTGAAACCGCTGGGCCTGCTCCTTGCTCATGGCCTTTAAGCAGACCTCCTCCAGTGCCGCCGGAATGGACAGCACCAGCTCTCTGGGGGGAACCGGCTTTTGCTGCATATGCATAATGGCAACGGAAACTGCATTTTCATGATCAAAGGGCAGCTTGCCGGTCATCATTTCATACAGCACCACGCCGATGGAGTAAATATCCGTTTTGGCGTCCACATACCCGCCCCGAGCCTGCTCGGGAGAGATATAATGCACTGTGCCGATGGCGTTTTTTCCATCCTGGGTCTGTCCGTTTTTATTCAGATTCCGAGCAATTCCGAAATCCATCACCTTCAGCACGTTATTTTCACAAACCATAATATTTTGTGGCTTGATATCTCTATGTATGATTCCTTTTTTGTGCGCATATTCAATCGCCTGACAGATCTGAACCGCAAAATTCAGTGCCTGCCGCCAAGGAAGGGCTCCGTTTCGTCTGATATATTCCTTCAGGGTAACCCCCTCAACAAACTCCATCACAATATAATGAATCCCATTTTCGCACCCAACATCAAAAACAGAAACAATATTCGGGTGAGTCAGGCTGGCGGCCGCCTGAGCCTCGGTATTGAACCGGGCAATAAATTCCCGGTCGTTCCGGAACTCATCCCGCAGTACCTTGATGGCCACATATCGATTCAGCAGTGTGCAACGGGCCTTGTAAACCTCGGCCATGCCGCCTCCGCCGATTTTTTTAATAATCTGATACCGGTTTCCTAAAATTTTTCCCACCATAATCTACCCCTCCTTTTGAGTTACGGCAATCACCGTAATATTATCATATCCGCCCCGCTCGTTGGCCATAGAAATCAACCGATCAACCCGAGCCTCCAGCGGTTCCTCTAACCACATGACGGCCGCAATCTCTTCCTCTGAAAGCATCCCCGTTAATCCGTCCGAGCAAAGCAGCAGCATATCCTCCGGTTGCAGCTCACAGTGAAACAAATCGGTCTGGACGGTACGTTCCGTTCCCAGTGCCCGGGTAATCACATTTTTTTGAGGATGCCGCTCCGCCTCCTCCTGGGTGATCTCCCCCTGACGCAAAAGCTCCATGACCAGAGAATGATCCTCTGTGACCTGCTCCATTCCGTCCATTCCCAAAAGGTAGGCTCTGCTGTCTCCCACATTGGCAAAATAGGCTTCCGTTCCGGTCATGCAGCAAGCCACCGCAGTGGTTCCCATGGCTGCACAGTCCGGATCCTCCTTTGCCCGATTGTAAATCAGTTCGTTTGCCTGGCTCATGGCCTGCTCCAAAAGATGAGGCACAGGGTATACCTCTACATTTTCCGTTATGTATTCCTGAATTTTCTGCACCGCCGCTGAAGAGGCAACCTCTCCCGCTTTATGACCGCCCATTCCGTCAGCCACAATCAGCAGAGTATAGGCACCCAGCTCCTGCACTACAAAGCTGTCCTCATTCAGCTCCCGAATCCTTCCCCGGTCGCTTTTTGCACAGATTTCCATCAGTCGTCACTTCCTTTCTGCTCCAGTCTGCGTCTCCTCAGCTGGCCGCAGGAAGCGTTAATATCGCTTCCCAATTCCCGGCGAACCGTTGCGGTCACCGGTGCCAGCTGCCGGCAAAACGCCTCTCCCCGCTCGCTGCGCTCAAAGCTGCTTTCCCGAATGGGATTGACAGGAATCACATTCACATGGCAAAGCATGCCCCGCAGCAGCCGGGACAGCTGTTTTGCATCCCGGGGCGAATCGTTCACGCCTTTGATTAACGCATATTCAAAAATCATTCTGCGACCTGTTTTTTCCGTATATCTACGGCAAGCCGCAAGCAAAACCTCAATGGGATATTTCCTGTTAATGGGCATGATCTCCGATCTCTTTTCATTCCAGGCTGCATGAAGAGACACGCATAAAGTAATTCCCAGATCCTCCTCCGCCAGCCGGTCAATGGCGTCCGCCCAGCCGCAGGTGGACAAGGAAATATGCCGTTGGCCGATATTCATCCCCTCCGGGTGATTGACCAGCCGAATAAATTTTATCACATGATCATAATTGTCCATGGGCTCTCCGATTCCCATCAGTACAATATTACTGATCCGCTGCCCTGCATCTGCCGAAACCAGCGCAACCTGAGCAAGCATCTCCCCCGGCGTCAACCGTCTGACCAATCCGCCCAGGGTGGAAGCGCAAAAGGCGCAGCCCATGGCACACCCTACCTCTGTGGAAATACAGACCGTGTACCCATGGTGATAATGCATCAGCACCGTTTCAATCAGATTCCCATCTTTTAATTGTATCAGATACTTCACCGTTTCGTCAATACGAGACTGAAATTTTTCATAAATTTCTGCTCCCAGGGGAGTGGCCTCCCGGCTCAGCTCCTGCTGCAGAGTCTTGGGAAGATTGCTCATTTGGCTAAAATCCGCCGCTCCCCGGGCAATCCAGGAAAACACCTGCTTTGCCCGAAATTTTGGCTGGCCGATGGAAATAAAATACTGTTCCAGCTCCTCCGGCGTTAAATCTGCTAAATTGACCATGCCTCCATCCTTTCTTTACAAGCTTTTTTTCAGCCGGGCAATGAAAAACCCGCCCATTCCGTCTTTATGGGGCAATAAATTTTTCATTCCCGTCCCCTCCCCAAAGGCCGGATCCAAACGCATACCGGGAACCTGCTGGGTCAGCCAGGCCGCCATGGTTTCGTTTTCCGCCCGGTTAAGGGTGCAGGTAGAATAAAGCAGCGTTCCTCCCGGCTTTACATATCTTGCACCGGTCAGCAGCAGCTGCCGCTGTATCGGAAGCAGCTCCTTCATCCGATCCGGATCCTGCCATTTCAGCTCCGGCTTTTGGTTGATCACACCCAGCCCGGAGCAGGGTGCGTCCAGCAGCACGGTATCAAAACATTCCCCCAAGGATTCCTCATATACTGAGGAATCCCGGCATGCTACAACCGCAATTTCAACACCCAGCCGCTCCAGATTCCGTTTTAACAGCTCCACCCTGTGAGGATGCAGTTCCCAAGCGTCAATCCTCCCCCGGTGCTCCATCAACTGAGCCAAATAGGCTGTTTTTCCTCCCGGGGCGGCGCACATATCACATACCCGCATCCCCGGCTTGACCTCCGCCGCCAAACAGGCTGTCATAGAAGAAAGCTGCATGGCCGTAATCCTCCCCTCCTGCCAGGCAGGCAGGGCTTCTATGCTCTCACTGCCGGAAAGCACAAAAGCGTCCGGCAGATGGGTAGGCATCAACCCGGGAATTTCCTGACGCACCTCCTCAACTGCGGCCTTTTTCAGATTAACCCGCACAGATAAGGGACGGTGCCGGGAAAGGCCGTCTAAAAGAGGCTCCAGCTCCTCCAACCCAAACTGCTTTTCCCACTTTTTTACCAGCCACATGGGAAAGGAATAAAAAACGCTTAAATACCGGAGCCGATCCTCCTTGGGAGGAAGAATAACCCCCTGCTCCGCCAGCTTTCTTAACACGCCGTTACAGCACCCCGCTCCCCGGGGTGCAAATTTTTTTGCCAGAATTACCGTTTCATTCACCGCCGCAGAGGGAGGAATTTTATCCATCCGGCAAAGCTGAAAGGCACCCAGGCGAAGAAGCCGCAAAACTTTGGGCGGTGTTTGGCTCATTCTGCAAAACCGTCCGATTTGCTCGTCCAAAAACAGCCGATCCCGCAAAACGCCGTATACCAAGGCTGTCACCAAGCCCTTATCCCGCTTTGACAGCCCGGAGCTTTTCAGCATCTCTTTTAAAACCAAATTGGAAAAGCCGCCCTTTTCCTCTATCTGCTCCAATGCGCAATACGCAACCTCTCTCGCCGTCATCAATCTCGGTTCCCTCTCGCCATCAAAAGCCGCAGCAGCTGGGCTACCGCCATGGCGGCGGCCGCCACATAAGTCATGGCAGCAGCCCGCAGCACCTTTTTCGCTCCCCGAACCTCTTCATCCTCTAAAATATAGTTTCCTTCCAAAATAGCAATCGCCCGGCCGGAGGCATTGAATTCCACCGGAAGGGTAATCAGCTGAAAGGCTACTGCTGCTGTAAAAAACCAAATTCCAATGTCCATCATCAAGCTGCTTTGAAAAATCAAACCAATCACAAAAAGAGGAATGGCCGCCTGAGAGGCCACATTCACCACAGGGACAATAGCGTTTCGGATGCGAATCGGCACATATCCCCGGGCGTGCTGAATGGCATGCCCCACCTCGTGAGCCGCAACCCCGATGGCAGCCACCGAAGTGCTGGCATAGGTTGCGTCAGACAAATTCACCACATTTGTTTTGGGATTGTAATGATCCGTCAGCTTGCCGCCGACTCTCCCGATGGCCACATTCTGCAGCCCGTTCCGATCCAGGATGGATCTGGCCACCTCCGCCGCTGTAATCCCCCGCCGGCTGTATACCTTAGAAAATTTTGAATATGTTCCGGACACATTCGCCTGAGCCCACAGTGTTAAAAGAAGCGCCGGAAGAACAAACATAATATATCCGCTGTCAATCCACCACATAAAAGCCTCCGTTCTGCCGTTTGATCACGGCACAAATATTTTTTAACATCCCCAGCCGATTCGTTTTTATGCTTCGAAATATGCTCCCTCTTCAAAACGGTTGCCCCTCATATAATCATGAATACTCATCAGCTTTTTGCCCTCCGGCTTAATCTGCTCCACAAAAACCGTTCCGTCCTTGCAGCCTACCAACAGCCCCGCCTTGGGATCATAGCTGCCGATCTGCCCGGGAGGGAGACTCCCCCCTCCAAGGCTCATTTTTCCGATTTTCACCGTTTTTCCCTGATACATGGTAAAAGCAAGGGGAGACGGGGCCAGGCCCCGCACCTGATTGCAAAGCTCCGCTCCCGGCCGATTCCAGTCAATCCGGCAGGTTTCCTTGGTAATCATAGGAGCATAGGTAAATGCGCTGTGATCCTGAGGAACAGGCTTGAGCCGGTCGATCTTTGTCACCGTTTCTGCCAGTGCCTCCGCTCCCAGGACGCTTAATTGATCGTGAATGCTTCCCCCCGTATCCTCCGGGGTGATGGTAAGCCGGCGCTTTACCAGCATATCTCCCGTATCCAGGCCGGCGTCCATCCGCATGGTAGTGACCCCCGTCACCTGATCTCCCGCCATCACGCACCACTGAATCGGTGCCGCTCCCCGCCATCTGGGAAGAAGGGAAGCATGCACATTGATGCAGCCATACCGGGGAAACTCCAGCACATAGGCCGGTAACAGTTTTCCGTAGGCCACCACCACAATCAAATCCGGCTGCAATTCACGCAATTCCGGCAAAAACGCATCTTCCTTCAGCGTTTGAGGCTGAAACACAGGAATTTGATGCTCTAAGGCATATTCCTTGACCGGAGGACAGGCCAGCTTGTGCCCCCTGCCTTTCGGCTTATCCGGCTGGGTGACAACGCCGCACAGCTGGGTATGGTGATGCAGCCACTTCAGACATTCCAACGCAAACACCGGCGTTCCCATAAACAAAACCTTCATGGTTCTCCTCCTAGTAATGAATTTCACCCTTCACCAGCTGGGTATACATAATGCCATCCAAATGATCAATTTCGTGACAAAAGGCACGGGCAAGCAAGTCCTGCCCTGCCAGCTGAATCGGATTTCCGTGCCGATCCTGGGCGGCAACAGTCACAGACCGGGGCCGTTCCACCAGCCCCGCCGCTCCGGGCAGGCTAAGGCAGCCCTCGTCTGTCGTTTCCGTCTCCCGGGAACGAGCAATGATTTTGGGATTGATCAATTCAATCAGCCCTTCTCCCACATCAATCACAACCACCCGCCGCAAAATCCCCACCTGGGGCGCCGCCAGGCCAACACCGTTGCCCTCTTTCATTGTCTCATACATATCGTCCAGCAGCGTCCAAAGCCGCTGATTAAATTCCGTTACCTCACGGCATTTTTTCGTGAGGATTTCATCCGGTACCGTACGAATTGTTCTGATAGCCATGAACCTCTTCCTTCCTGATTTTTATCGGTAAATTGATAAATAAGTTTTTGTTTTTTGCTGCGCCTTTTGGTGCCGGTCATATAGTTTCCAAAGAAGCGCCGTCACATCCTCCCGGCATTTTAACATCACCTGCCACCGGTAATACCGGTTGATCCGGGCAATCCCGCAGGGAACGGGATTGAGCACCATTTCCACCCCGGGCGGCATCCCGGAGGATGTTAAGGAATGATACAGTCCGTAAGCCTGCTTTCTCACCGCCTCCTCCGAAAGCCCCGTAACCATCAAGGTGATCAGAGACAAAAAGGGCGGGTATCCTAAATTTTTTCTCATTCTGATTTCCGTTTTATAAAAGGAGGGATAATCCTGTTTGGCCGCCAGCTGAATACAGCTGTGCTCCGGCTGATAGGTCTGCACCACTGCCCGCCCCGGCCGCTCCCCCCGGCCTGCCCGGCCGAATACCTGGGTCAGCCGGCTGAAGGTTTGCTCATAAGCGTCATAATCCTCCCCGAACAGCATCATATCTGCCGCCAGCACCCCCACCAAGGTCACATTGGGAAAATCAAGCCCCTTGGTTACCATCTGGGTTCCCAGCAAAATATCCGCCTCCCCTGCGGCAAAGCTGGACAGCAGCCGGCGGTGAGAGGATTTTTTCGCAGTAGTATCCTGATCCATTCGAATCACCCGCGCCTGAGGAAAATATTTTGCCAGCTCCTCCTCTGCCCTCTGTGTTCCCAAGCCAAACAGCTTGACATAATTGCCCCCACATTTCGGACACTGGGAAACAAGAGGCTGCATATACCCGCAGTAATGGCACATCAGTCTGCGGGAATGGGAATGATACTTCAAGGAAATAGAGCAGTTCGGGCACTCAAAGGTATAGCCACAGCTTCGGCAGGAAACAAAGGTGGAATGACCCCGTCGGTTCACAAACAGGATGGTCTGTTCCCCCCGATCCAGATTCTGCTGAATTTCCCTGCCAAGGCGCCTGGAAAAAATCGTATAATTTCCCTCCTGCAGCTCTTCCCGCATATCCTCCACCAGCACAGCGGGAAGCTTTTGGCTGTTGTACCGAGTTCCCATATACAGCACCCGCCCCCGCAGGCGGTATACATCCTGCACCCGAGGCGTGGCAGAGGCCTGCAGCAGCACCGCCCCGGCCTGCTCCGCCCGCTTGGCGGCCACCTCCCGGGCATCATACCTGGGAGACTGCTCTGACACATAGGTATCCTCGTTCTGCTCATCAATAATAATAGCGCCCAGTCGCTTGACCGGGGCAAACACCGCCGATCTGGCGCCTACCACAACCTTGGCCTCTCCCCGGCGGATTTTTTCCCAGGAATCAAACCGTTCCCCTAAAGAAAGACCGCTGTGCAGCACCGCCACGCTCTCCCCAAACCTGGCGCAAAACCGCCGGATTGTCTGAGGCGTCAGCGAAATTTCCGGCACCAGCATAATGGCCTGCCTGCCTGCCTCAACCACACGCTGGATCAGTTGAAGGTAAACCTCTGTTTTTCCGCTTCCCGTTACACCGCAGAGAAGGTATTCCCCTTCCTCCCCGATTTGCTCCAAAACATGTCTTTGCTCTTCGGTTAAGGAAACCGCTTCCTCAAAAAAGCCTTCCACAGGCTCGTTCCGGTCTATCGCCCGGGTTTCTAACGTAACAAAGCCTTTTTCCTCCAAGCGTTTGAGAGAGCTTCTGCCTGCGTCTGCCCCGTCCAGCAGCTCGCTCACATCCAGCTCCCCCTCCGCCTCCAGCAGCTCCAGAATTCTGGCGGCAGCCGGTGCTCTTTGCCCATACTCGCTTAAATAAATAGAAATCAGCTCCGGCTCTGCGGCAAGAGAAACCATCGTCCGGGTCTTTTCCCGCACCGGAAGGGCTCGCTTGCGGGCAATGGAAACCAGCTTCTTTTTCCGCAAGGCCTGCACTGCCTGACGGGCGTTGATTCCCAGGGCATGGCTCAGCTCCGTCATGGTAGAAACCCCTTCGTTCTCCAACAAAAACTGAGCAACAGCCCATTGAGAAGCGCTTTTGGAGGTACTTCGTTCCAAGCTCTCCCGGTTTTTTTCTTTTAGTATCACCGTTTCTTTATATTTTAATCCGGATCCGGGAGGAAGCATCAGCCGCAGGGCTTCAAAATACCAACAAAAATACCGCTGGCGAATCCAAAAGGCCAGCTCAATTGCCGTCTCATCACACAAAGGCTCCGGATCAATCACAGCGGAAATTTTCTTCAATCCTTCCTCCGAGTCAACCTCTTCCAAGGCAACAACAAACCCCTCCATGATCCGATTACTGTTTCCAAAGGGCACCGTAACCCTCATTCCGGGCGCTGCCTCCAGCCCCTCCGGAATCAGATAGGTAAAAAACCGATCAATGGCATAGGCCCGGGTATTCAGCGCAATCTGTGCCGCCCTCACCTGACCATCCACTCCTTCGCCAGCGTTAAAATTTCATCCGCCAGCCGGATTTTTTCCAGCTTGGGAAACCGCTTAACCTTTCCGTCCCGGGAAAATACGGTAACCACATTGGTATCCGTTCCAAAGCCGGCTCCCTCCGTATTTAAATTGTTTGCTACAATCATATCCAGGCCCTTGCGCTCCAGCTTTTCCTTTGCCCGACGCTCCAAATCCTCCGTCTCCATAGCAAATCCCACCAGGGCTGCAGACAGCTTTCTATTTCCCAATTCCTCTAAAATATCCGGATTTTTTTCCAAACGGATTTCAGGCAGCTCCCCTTTTTTCAGCTTTTGCTCACTGACCTCTGCCGGTCTGAAATCCGCTACAGCGGCGCTTTTGACAATCAAATCCGCTTGGGGTGCCAGCCTAAGCACAGCCTCCCGCATCTCTCTGGTAGAGCACACCTGCTCCACCTGCACCCCAAAGGGCGGACGCAAAGAAACCGGCCCGCTGACCAGGGTAACCCTGCCCCCCCGGCGAGCCGCCGCCTGCGCTACCGCATACCCCATTTTTCCGGTGGAATGATTGGTCAAAAACCGCACCGGATCCAACGGCTCCCGGGTAGGCCCTGCGGTGACCAAAACAGACCGTCCCGCAAAATCCTGAACCGTACACAGCCGCACAATATCCTCAAAAATCCGTTCCGTTTCCGCCAAATGCCCCCGGCCAACGTCCCCGCAGGCCAGCAGGCCGCTGTCCGGCTGGGTAATATGATACCCCAAGCCCGCCAGCCGCTTTATATTCTCCTGGGTAATGGGATTGTCATACATATTCGTATTCATGGCCGGAGCAATCAACACGGGAGCCTTTGTTGCCATAACGGTAGTGGTGACAAAATCGTCTGCGATCCCTGCACTGATTTTGCCGATGACATTGGCAGTTGCCGGTACCAGCACTACAACGTCCGCCCGCTTGGCCCAGGAAATATGCTCCACCTCATACTCCGTCCGCTGATCAAACATCCCGCATACCACTCGGTTTCCCGACAGGGTTCCCATGGTTAAGGGAGTGATAAACTCCTGGGCGGAGGCGGTCATCATGCAAAACACCTCTGCCCCCGCTTTTTTGAGCATACGAACCAGATCGCATACCTTATAGGCTGCGATCCCTCCACATATTCCTATCACAATTTGCTTTCCCTGGAGCATACTGTTCACTCCTCTGCCGTTTGTTCCACCTCAGAGCAATCTTCCTTTTTCGGCCCATCGGCGGGTACAATTTTCAGCTTGTCATAATACAGCTCGTATACCGCCTCCGTCACCTCTTTATCGCTGGAGCAATTTACTAAGGGCTCTTCGCCCTGTGCCAGCTCCCGGGCTCTTTTGGCAACCGCAATCACCAGAGAATATCTGCTGTCAGCCCGTTTCATCAATTCTGCAATAGAGGGATACATCATCATTTTTATCACCCTTTTCCTTTTCTGCCCACATTCTGATTTCTCCGGCCTTCGGTGGGCTCGGCAAGCCGGATTCCGTTTATTACTGCTCTTTTGCAATTCCCGTTAGGTTCCATTTTTGCTCTAATTCTGCCATTCTGCGCCGGCGGCTCATTCGTTCGGCTCGGACAATCCGCTCCAGATCATCCACCGCCTCCTCCAGAGAATCGTTTTCCAATACATAATCATAATTTCCCATCAGCACCAGCTCAGACATTGCCCGATTCAGCCGCTGCCTGACCACTTCCTCCGGCTCGGTATTTCTGCCTCGCAGGCGGCTGGCCAAAACCTCCGGATCAGGCGGCAGCACAAACACATACACACCGCCCTCAAGCTGCTCCTGCACATGCAGTGCCCCCTGCACCTCAATTTCCAGAATAACATCCCGCCCCTGCTCCAAAGCCTGGGTCACATATTTCCGGGGCGTTCCGTAATAATTCTGACAATACTGAGCCCATTCCAGCAGTTCTCCCTCCCGGATCATCCGCTGAAACTCCTGTTGGGAATAAAAAAAGTAATGCACGCCGTCCTGCTCCCCCGGCCTGGGGGCTCTCGTGGTGGCGGACACGGACAAAAACACCTCCGGATGCCTTTTACAGTATTCCTGACAAATGGTTCCCTTTCCGGCGCCGGAGGGACCGGAAACAACAATCAGCAGCCCCTGTTTACTCATCCTCATCCAGCTCCTCTTCCTCCAAAAGCTCCTCCTTGGAGGACAGCCGGTTAGCAACCGTTTCTGGCTGCACTGCGGATAAAATCACATGATCGCTGTCCATCACAATCACCGCCCTGGTTCTTCTGCCGTAGGTTGCGTCAATCAGCACCCCCCGCTCTCTTGCCTCCTGCACCATACGCTTGATCGGGGCAGATTCCGGACTGACAATTGCAATCAGCCGATTGGCAGAAACCATATTTCCAAATCCAATGTTAATTAGCTTCATGTAAAAAAACTCCTATTCAATATTCTGAATTTGTTCCCTGATCTTTTCAAACTCGCTTTTCACATCGATAACAATTTTAGAAATCTCCAGATTGTTCGCCTTAGACCCGATGGTGTTGATTTCCCGATTCATTTCCTGCATGATAAAGTCAAGCTTTTTCCCCACTGCGCCCCCTGTGGCCAGGGTTTTGGAAAAGCTTTGCATATGGCTGTCCAGCCGAACCAGCTCTTCATCAATGGCAGTTTTTTCGGAAAAAATCGCCACCTCCGTCAGCAGCCGCTGAGGATCCGGCTCCGCCGCCTCCAGGGCTTCCTGAATTCTTTGCTGCAAGCGCTGCTCATACTGCCTGGTTGTCTCCGGCTCCCGCTTTTTGATTTCCTCCACCATTCCTGCAACGCCCGCCATTTTGGCCTCCAGATCCGCTTTTAACCGCTCCCCCTCGTTTTGGCGCATTTGCAAAAATCCGTTCATCAAATGCTCCAGGCATGCTTTCAGCACCGTCCAGACCTGGTCACCGTCCTCCTCCTTTTCTTCGGAAGAAAACAAATCCCCGTTTCTGGCAGCCAGCTCCAAGGTAAGCTCACCGGGCAGAGAAAAGGTTTCCTTCAGCTGCCTGAGTGCAGCCAGATAGCTTTCGGCATAGGCGGTGTTCAGCGTTACCGTTTTTCCGTCTCCCTTTTCCCGTTCAATGCTGATAAACAAATCAGCCTTTCCGCGGCTCAGATAGGTCTTTACCAGCTCCCGTACCCGATCCTCCAAAAAGGAATACATCCGGGGCAAGCGCACCGATAAATCCAGATACCGGTGATTCACGCTTTTCAGCTCCGCCCGGATACAAAATCCGTCCGTCTCCTGTTCCCATCGGCTGTAGCCCGTCATACTTTTGATCATGACATCCTGCTCCTATCTCATCTCAGCTTAGCATCAAGCGAGATCAATGATGTATATACTATTATTGTAACGCAAGTTGTTTCCCATTGTCAATAAAATTTGCTTTTTTCGTAAAAATAATGTATAATAAAAGAAGAACGGAGGTAAAAATTATGGCAATGGACGGAATTGCGGTCAGATGCGCCGCTTATGAATGTAATCAATTACTGCAAAATGCCCGGGTGGACAAGATTTATCAGCCCGAGCAGGACGAAATTGTAATCGGGCTGCGAACGGACAGGGACAATGTGCGGCTGGTGCTCAGCGCCAGTGCCAACCATGCCCGGGTTCACCTGACAAATCAAAAAAAGGAAAACCCCCTGCAGGCTCCCTTTTTCTGTATGCTGCTGCGCAAGCACCTGATTCCCTCCCGCCTGGTGCAAATTCGCCAGCAGGACTTTGAACGAATCCTGGTGCTGGAGTTTGCCTGTACCACCGAATTGGGAGATCCGGTTACCAAATACCTGATTGCAGAGCTGATGGGGCGGCACAGCAATTTGATCTTTACAGAAGAAAACGGAAGAATTATCGACAGCGTCAAGCATGTGGACGTAAATGTCAGCAGCGTTCGTCAGGTGCTGCCCGGCCTTTCTTATCAGGGCGCTCCCTCTCAGCATAAAAAAAATCCCCTGACGGAAAGAGAAGAGGACATCCGCCAACTGCTTTCGGACAGCCCTCCCCAGCAGCCGCTGGACAAGCTGCTGCTGCAAACCTACTGCGGTCTGTCTCCCCTTGCCTGCCGGGAAATTGCGTTTCGGATCCAGGGGGACTGCGACGTGATGGTGTCCCAGCTGCCCCAAACCGCTCCCTCCTCTATCCTGGATTTCTTTGACCGGATCCGGAACAATCAATTCACCCCCACCCTGGTGATGGAGGGAGACAAAAGCGTTGAATTTTCCGCCTTTCTCCCCACCCAATATCAAGGGGCGGCGCAGCTTGTGCATCCGGATACCTTTAGCGAAACCTTAGAACGGTTTTATGCCAACCGGGATATTGATCAGCGTCAGCATCAGCGGGCGGCCGCCATGGAAAAAATCATTTCCAACCTGATAGAACGGTGTGCAAAAAAATGCAACATCTACCGTCAAACCATCAAGGACGCAGAAAAAAAGGAGCAGCTCAAGGAATACGGCGATCTGATTATGGCCAATTTGTATCAGATTCAGCCGGGCGACTCCTTTTTGACCGCTCAGAATTTTTATTCCGAAAAGGGGGAAACGATAAAAATTTCTCTGGATCCTCAAAAAACCCCCGCTCAAAATGCCCAGCGCTATTATACCCGTTATACCAAACAGAAAACAGCGGAAAAGATGGCGGCAGAGCAGCTGCAGGCCGCTTTGGAGGAGCTGGAATATCTGGAATCGGTTCGGCAGTTTTTAGAAACTGCCAAAACCCCCTCTGAGCTGGCCGATATCCGGGACGAGCTGTATGCCCAGGGCTATCTGACCCACGGCTCAAAGGGCAAAAAATCCAAAAGCAAAAAAATTCAGCCCAGAACCTTTCTTTCCTCTGACGGATTTACGATTTATGTAGGCAAAAACAACATTCAAAACGACGCCATCACCTTCAGCCTGTCCCGCAGCCGGGACATCTGGCTGCACACCAAAAACATCCCCGGCTCTCACACCCTGATCGTCCGGGGCGGCGCAGACGCCATTCCCGATCAAACCCTGGAGGAAGCCGCCATGCTGTGCGCCTATCATTCCAAAGCCAAAAACGGCGTTAAGGTGCCGGTGGATTATACGGAATGTAAAAATGTGAAAAAAATTTCCGGAGCGAAGCCGGGAATGGTGATTTATGAAAATTTCAGCACCGTTTATGTAACTCCGAACCCTCAGCTGGCCGAAAGGCTGGAGCAAAAGGGATAAACAAAAGTATTACCCTTTCTTTTGGACGGACTCTCTTTCTGTCAAAAGAGGGGTAAATATTTTTTGTACCGGAATCTTTCCCTGCATCATCGCCCGGGCGGCATAGGCCCCCAGCTTTTGTTTGGGATGGCTGACCGAGGTAAGATGATATGCCTTTGCAAGCTCGGTGTCGTCTACACTGATGATCGAAATATCCTCCGGAATCCGACAGCCCATTTCATCCAAAAGATCTATACAGACCTTTGCTATAAAATCACTAAAGCAAAAAAGCCCTGTAACACCGTCCTCTATGGCCTGCCTCAACTTGATTTTTAATTCCGCTCCCACGGGAATGGGTGCATATTCTTTTACCACATCTCCAAATCCGGCCATTCTTTCCACAGACTGAGCGTGATGTTCGATCAAAACCCCGGCCAGCTTGCTGTGACCGTACCGCAAAAAGCATTCTCCGGCCAGCTTTCCCGCCTTTCGTTCATCCATCACCACCTTGGAACTTGCAATTCCCGCATAGGAATGGTCGATCATAATCAACGGAATGTTCTGTTCCTCTATTTTTTCAAAGGCCTGCAGCAGAGCTTCC
>JAXEOR010000203.1:0-13953 GCA_034117945.1 Clostridia bacterium
GGACGCCCGGGAAAAAATCCACACCTGCGCCGTTTGCCAGGATCTGACCGAGCATGAAACCTGCCGAATCTGTCAGAATCCCAAGCGGGATCACGCCACCATATGCGTGGTGGAATCGCCTAAGGATGTGATTGCCATGGAGCGCACCAGAGAATATCACGGTGTGTACCATGTGCTCCACGGTGCTCTGTCGCCCATGGACGGCATTGGGCCGGGGGATATCCGGATTAAGGAGCTGGTCACCAGACTGGGAAATACCGATGTGCAGGAAGTGATTCTGGCCACCAACTCCACCGTAGAGGGAGAAGCCACTGCCATGTACCTGGCAAGGCTGCTCAAGCCCTTCCAGATCAAAATTACCCGGATTGCCCACGGCATCCCCATGGGGGGCGATCTGGAATATACAGATGAAATTACGCTGGCAAAAGCGCTGGAAGGAAGAAGAGAACTTTAAAGAAGAACACGATAAGGATAAGGCTTTACGCAAGCCGGAAAGGCGATGGATCTTTATGATAGCAACACTCAATTCCTGCGGGCTGCTGGGAATCGACGGATACCAGGTAACCGTTGAGGTTGACATTTCACGGGGCATTCCCGCCTTTGATATTGTGGGTCTGCCGGACGCAGCCGTAAAAGAAGCGCGGGAGCGGGTGCGGGCAGCTATTAAAAATACCGCCCTGGAATTTCCATCCAGACGGATCACTGTGAATCTGGCGCCGGCGGATGTGAAAAAAGCAGGTGCTTCCTACGATCTGCCTATTGCTGTTGGGATTTTGCTGGCCAGCGACCAGCTGCGCTGCGGCAGTCTGCCTGATTATGCATTTGCAGGAGAGTTGTCTCTCAACGGCGATCTGCGCCCCATCAACGGCGTTTTGTCCATTGCAGACTGCGCCAAGCGCCACGGGAAAAAATATATTGTGGTTCCAAAAGCCAACGCCTTTGAAGCCGCCGTTATAGAGGGCATCACCGTGCTGGCGCCTGATAACCTTGCTCAGCTTCTGCTTCATTTAAACGGCACTCAGGCCTTGCCCCCCATCCCCGGCAGCTCTACGGAATATTTTAAAAACAACCGGGAGTCCTTGTTGGATTTTGCAGACGTGAAGGGGCAGCAAACCGCAAAATATGCCCTTGAAATCGCAGCCGCAGGCGGGCATAACTGCCTGATGATCGGCCCTCCCGGCTCCGGAAAAACCATGCTTGCCCAACGCCTCCCCTCCATTCTTCCGGATTTGACCCTGGAGGAGGCCTTGGAGGTGACGAAAATTCACTCAGTGGCGGGAGAGCTCCCTCCCAATACCCCTTTGCTCACCACCCGTCCCTTCCGCCATCCCCATCATACCTCCTCCGCCATCCGGCTGGTAGGAGGCGGAACCATTCCTAAGCCGGGAGAAATCAGCCTGGCTCATCACGGCGTGTTGTTTTTGGATGAATTTCCCGAATTTGACCAGCGCGCCATTGAGGTGATGCGCCAGCCCCTGGAGGACGGAACGGTGACCATTTCCCGGGTGAACCAGTCCCTGACCTACCCCTGCAACACCATGCTGATCGCCTCCATGAATCCCTGCAAATGCGGCCATTATCAGGATCCCCGGCAGGAATGCACCTGCACTCCGTCACAGGTAAAAAAATACCTGTCAAAAATCAGCGGGCCTATGCTGGATCGGATCGATTTGCATATCCGGGTGGCCTCCGTTCAGTATGACGAGCTGCGGGACGGGGAACAGCGGGAATCCTCCGAAGCCATCCGCCGCAGGGTGAATGCCGCCAGAGAGCGGCAACTGAAGCGCTATCAGCACGACGGGATTTTTTCCAATTCTCAATTGACCGCCCCTATGCTGGAGCGGTACTGTCCCTTGGACGATACGGCAGCCGGGCTGCTCCGGCAGGCCTTTGACCGGCTTGGTATGAGCGCCAGAGGCTACAGCCGTATTTTAAAGGTAGCCAGAACCATAGCCGACCTGCAGGAATCGGATCAGATCACCTGTGATCATCTGATGCAGGCTATCTCCTTCCGATCCTTTGACCGTGAAAATCATTAATCCTCCTGCCGGACAGGCTGTAAAAACATCGTCCGGCAGATTTTTTTACCCGTTTTGGTGTGAAACACCTTTTCCATTGCCGCCAAAATCCCCTCATAGCTCACTTGATCCTCATAAAAATTCACCAAGCAGTCCGCTTCGGCTAAAATTTGAAAATCCAAGCCGTCAATGGCGGAATAGGTATGATGATGCCCCACCAAAAAGCACACTCTTTGAATCAGCGAGCTGCAAAACCCCAGCCTTGTCAGCATGGCCTCCGCCAAAGCCGGCCCTTCCTGCTCCTGCAGCCGGCCGGAGGAGCTGCCGAATTTTTGCTCCGCCCGATGAATTCCGATATCATGCACCAAGGCGGCCGCCTCCAAAATTTCCTGCCGCTCCGGCTCCAGCCCCTCCTCCCGGCCAATCAGCCTGGCAAATTCATATACCTTAATCAGATGCTGAACCCGTTTTGCATCTCCCTGAAAATAGTCTATCATTTCCAATAATAACTGTTCCATCTCAGCCTCACCTCTTCTTTTATGATAACCGAATTTGGCGAAAAAGTAAAGTATTTTCTGTCAAAACCAGCGTCGTGAATTCGTTAAAATTATGTCAAAATGTCTCTTTTCAGTCGGTATCCTTTCCCTTTCAAGGTTTTTTTGAAATAAATGGAAGCAAGACCTTTGCCGTCTGAAAAATCCCTGTCAAAAAACAAAAATATTCCCCGAAAGGCCATTGACTTTTTTATGTATATATGCTACAATTTTCGGGAAAGGAATCCCAAACAACACAGCAGCAATTGATTCGGCAATTGCATAAGGAGATGGAAAAGATGAAAAAAATGTTAGTAATGTTTCTTTGTTTGGCTGCCTTGCTGACTGTGGTCGTCCCTGCCCGGGTCACCTTTGGGGAAACCTACACGGTTTATTACGTTTCCACCAACGGCTCAGACCAAAACAACGGCAGCATCGCCACCCCTTTTGCAACCCTGCAAAAGGCAGTCAGTGCCGCAGCAAACCAGTCCAACGCGATCATTAAGCTCAGAGGCGGAAGCTATCCTATAACCTCTGCGATTTCTCTCAATCGAAATCACAAAGGGCTGACGATTGAAGCGTATCCCAAGGAGCAGGTCACCCTGACAGGGGCGCAAAAAATTCCCTTCAGTGCCTTTACCAAGGTGACCGATCAAGAAATTCTGGATCGGATCATCGAGCCGGAGGGAAAGGAAAAGGTAGTGCAGACTTATCTCCCTGATGTGGGCATTACCCAGCTGGGGCAGCTACAGTTTCAGGGCTTTTATGTGGGCTCCAGCTACGCCCCCATTTTGACCTGGAACGACACGCTGATGCAATATGCCCGCTACCCTAACGAAGGCTACCTTTACACGGATCAGATCATCCGAAACGGCACCAGCGGTGCCTCTCAGTACGGCACCTGCCAGTGCGAATTCACTATAAAATCCGACCGCTGGAAGCAATGGTCTCAGGCTAAAGACATTTGGTCCCTGGGTTTTTTGCGTCATGACTGGGCAGACGTTACCTCCCCCTCTACCATCACGGAAAACGGAACGCTGACCGCCTATGTCAAACCCAGTTATCCCGCCACCTCCAACCGGCGCATCCGGTTTTTCAATCTACTGGAGGAGCTGGACATGCCTGGGGAATTTTACATTGACCGGGACAGTAAAATTATGTATCTCATTCCGCCGGAGGGGATCGGCCAGCAAGACAGCCTGTCCTACACCACCTATTCCAACCGCTTTTTCAACCTCTTCAACACCTCAGACATTACCGTCAGAGGTCTACGGCTGGAGGGAACGCTGGGACGGGGCATTCAGGTGTCCAACTGCACCAATGTTGCCATCGACAGCTGCGAGATTACAGCAATCGGAGATACCGCCGTTCAGTTTGACTCCTGCAGCTACAGCGGCGTTAAAAATTCTTATCTTCACGAATTAAGCTCCCGGGGCGTTTTGTTCAACAATTGCGGAGATCGCAAAACCCTGACAAAATCCTATTGTTATCTCACAAACTCTGTGCTGAAAACCTTTTCTCAGTACAGACGCACCTATGCGCCGGGGGTGGAACTGTACGGAACAGGAATCACTGTTTCTCACAACAAATTTATGGATTCCCCCCATTTCGCCTCCCGGTACGAGACCAATGAATGTATCTTTGAATACAATGAATTTGAAAACATCTGCAACGATACCTCAGATGCAGGCGTTTTGTATTCCGGCCGGGACTGGTCAACGAGGGGAAACATCATCCGGTACAATTATTTTCATGATTTGAACACCATCAGCACCACCACAGGCATGAAAATGCAGGCGGTGTATCTGGATGACATGCATTCCTCCACCGCCGTGTACGGCAATATTTTTTACAAAACCTCAGCGGTAGCACTGTTTGGCGGCGGCAGATACAATACCTTTACCAACAATTTAATGCTAGAATGCGATCTGCCCTTCCGGTTTGACAGCCGGGGAACCACCTGGGCCTCCTCCGGTGAAGGCTCTGAAATCCGGAATAATTTAAGAAGAATGCCTTACCAAACAGGCATCTGGGCTCAAACCTACCCGGAGCTGGTCAATATTTTAAACGACAACCCGGAGCTGCCCAAATATAACACCATCCGCAACAATGTGATTTACAAAACACCTGCCATGAACATCGATCAAAATGTGATTACATACGGAACGGTAGAAAACAATATTACCGTCAGCTCGGCGGCCTCCTTTCAGGATTATGAAAACCGGGATTTTCGGCTGAAGCCGGGCTGCGAGATTCTTCAGAAAATCCCCGATTGGGAGGAGATTCCCTTTGATCAGATCGGGCCTCAGCCGGTGGAGCCGCCTGTCTCACCGGCGCCCACTGTCACACAGGTGGAAATACAGGGCACCGGCATCAGCGGCCAGCCCCTCACCATCAGCTACGAATACGAAGGCTACGGCTTTGAAGAAGGAAACACCGCCTTTACCTGGTACATTCGGGAAAATGGGGAGTATCAACCGGTATACAATCATAATTCCCCCAGCTATACCCCATCTGTGCAGGATCGGGGAAAGCAAATCCGGGTGGCGGTCACTCCCATTAACGGAGAAGGGGTTGCAGGAGAGCCGGTAAAATCTCTCCCGGTGACCTGTATCCGCCCCTACGCTGGCCGGATCCTGACTACAAGGCTTACCGGCAATCTCCTGACTGTTCAAAATTCAGACAGCCGGGAGATCAGCGTTACCGTGGCTCAGGCGAAATACCTGACGGATGCCGGGATCAAGCAAATGCAAAGTGTAACCACCCAGACAAAAACTCTTCCCGCATACGGCTTTGCCACCTATGAGATTGACCCGCAAAAAACCGTCATGATTTATTGCTCTGACTGTTTAGAGCCCATTATCATACCATAATCAGCAAATTCAAAACGTGACAAAAGGAGAAAACAAAATGAACCCAAAACAGCTTATCTGCATGTTTCTTACAGCTCTTTTGCTGCTTTCTGCCGGTGCCGCAGCTGCCGCACCGGAGGAGTATCATGTATTTTACGTCTCCCCCACCGGCTCAGACCAAAACGTCGGCAGCATTGACGCTCCCTTTGCAACCCTGCGAAAAGCGGTCAGAACCGCTGCAAATCAGTCCAATGCCATCATCAAGCTCAGAGGCGGCCGCTATCCCATGACTTCCACCGTTTCCCTGAACAGCTCTCATCGGGGCCTTACCATTGAAAGCTATCCGGGAGAGCAGGCTACCTTGACAGGCTCTGTAAGCTTCCCCTTCAGTGCCTTTACTAAGGTAACCGACCAAGCCGTTCTGGATCGAATCATTGAACCCACAGGTAAGGAAAAAGTCATGCAGGTAAAGCTTGAGGATGTGGGCATTACCAACCCGGGTCAAATGAAAAGCTGCGGTTTTTACGGCGGCTCCTATTCCCCGGTTTTTACCTGGAACGATACCATGCTGCAATATGCCTGCTACCCTAACGAAGGCTATCTCTATACCCAGACCGTTATTCGTGAGGCAGATTCCAGCGTGACCCACAACGGCCTGCTCCAGGCGGAGTTCACCGTAAATTCCGATCGCTGGAAGCTGTGGAGCCAGGCGGAGGACATCTGGTCTCTTGGGTTTCTGCGCCATGATTGGGCAGATTATACCACCCCCTCCACTGTCACGCCAAGCGGCACCCTGACCGCCTTCGTCCCCTCAAGCTACACCGCTACCACAAACCGCCGCATCCGCTTTTTCAATCTGTTGGAGGAGCTGGATATGCCGGGCGAATTTTATGTGGATCGTGAAAC
Source organism: Clostridia bacterium (assembly GCA_034117945.1). Lineage (GTDB taxonomy): Bacteria > Bacillota > Clostridia > HGM11514 > HGM11514 > SIG438. Next base: position 6,310 of record JAXEOR010000203.1, read on the forward strand.
TATGATTTTATATCTGATTCCCCCGGAAGGCATCACCCCGGAGGACACTCTGTCCTACACCTCCACAGGTGTAACATGTTTTAACATTTCCAACACATCGGATGTTACCTTGAAAAATCTATGCATAGAGGGAACCCTGTCTCAGGGGGTCAGCGTGCAAAACAGCTCCCGTGTGATCATCGATCAATGCGAATTCAGCACCATCGGTTCCAATGTGGTGAGCTTCAATAACTGTACAAACAGCGGAGTGCAGAACAGCTATTTTCACGAGCTGTGCTCCTCAGGGGTATCGATCAGCTGCGGAAACCGGCAAACCTTAACCCCCGGAAGCTGCTTTGTCAACAATACAAAATTCAAAACCTTCGGGCAATACAGACGCACCTATTCGCCGGCTGTCCGGCTGTCAGGAGTGGGAAACAGCGTATCCCACAGTCAATTCAGCGACGCACCCCACAGTGCTATCATTTACGGCGGAAATGACAACACCATAGAGTACTGCGAGGTTTTTAACGTCTGTAACGACACCGCCGATTCCGGCGCTATTTATATTGGCCGGGACTGGTCCACCCGTGGAAACGTGATACGGTACAATTACTTTCACGATCTTTCCATTATCAACACCACAACCGGCATGAAGATGCAGGCGGTATATCTGGATGATATGCATTCCTCTACCGCCGTATACGGAAATGTGTTCTACAAAACCTCCTCCGTCGCTTTGTACGGGGGCGGACGGTATAACACCTTTACCAACAATTTAATGCTGGAGTGCAGCGCACCCTTCCGGTTTGACAGTCGGGGAACCACCTGGTCTCCCGATGAGGTGAGCTGGCTGCGGGAGGATTCCAGCGATTCTATTTATAAAAAATTAACCAGATACCCCTATAAGGAAGGCATCTGGGCGGAAAAATATCCAGAGCTCAGCACCATTTTGGAGGACGAGCCCAAAAAGCCAAAGCACAATACCATTACCAACAATGTATTGTACCGCACTCAGGAGATGCGGCTGGACAACAATGTAATCCAATACGGTACAGTAGAAAATAACATTACCATTTCATCCACCTCATCTTTTCAGGATTACCGCAATCAGAATTTCAATTTGGTGTCCAACAGCGAGATTCAAAGCAAGCTGCCTGACTGGGAGGAGATTCCCTTTGACGAAATCGGCCTGCAGCCTGTGGAGGATCTCCCCCGGGATGAGGCGCCTTTTGTGACCGACGTAACAATAGACGGAAGCGGCATCAGCGGTCAGCCACTGACAGCGCAGTATACCTATCACGGCCGAGGCTTTTCGGAAGGGAAAACAATCTTCACCTGGTATATCCGGCAAAACGGAGAATATCTGCCTGTGTATAACCATAACACTCCAACCTATACCCCCTCCGTGGAGGATCGGGGCAAGCAAATCCGGGTAGCGGTTACGCCGGTAAATCAGGAGGGCACCACCGGTAAACCGATCAGATCGGGAGCGGTTACCGCCATCCGACCCTATGCCGGGCAAATTCTAACCGCCGTTCGTTCGGGAAATACACTGACGGTACAAAATAAGGACAGCCAGCCTGTAGAAATCACGGTTGCTCAGGCTCAATATCTGTCTGAGGAATGGATCAAAACCATGACCGATCTGCAAACGCAGAAAAAAACAGTGCCTGCCTACGGCTCTGTAACAGTTACTGTGGATGCTCAAAAAGAATGCAGGATATATTGTTCCGATACCCTGGAACCGATCTTGCTTCCGTAACACAAATAATAAGCAAAAAAATCCGAGATTCCCTTTTGAGGAATCTCGGATTTTTTGATAGAAAGAGTCGCTATGACAAGGCTTTTTTATTTTACCAGCAGACGGTTGATCATACTTGCCGCCTGGGCGCGGGTGGCGCTTTCTGCAGGAGCAAATCTACCGTCTCCCATGCCGCTGATGATGCCTGCCGTTGCGGCAATATCAACCGAATCAAACGCCCAGCCGGATATTTCATCCCGGTCGGTAAACCGATCAGCCGCTCCCTGTTCGGGGCTGTGCCCCTTCAGCAGATACCCCTTGGCAATCACCACTGCCATTTCTTCTCTGGTGATCACATCCTCCGGTCTGAACTGACCCTCATAGCCCTGAATCAGTCCTGCCCCGGCGGCAATTCTCACACTTTCTGCATACCAGGTATGGGGATCCACGTCTGTAAAAGTCAGCTCTCCCGGTGTTGTAATCTTCAGCCCGCGAACCAGCATGGCCGCAAATTCCGCACGGGTAATTTCCCGATCGGGCTCAAAGGACTGGCTGGTTACGCCTGCCACAATTCCCTTTTGATACAGAGCCAAAACATCATCCTTCGCCCAGTGAGATACCAGATCTGCAAAGGGATTGGAGGGCTGCGTCTCGCTCTTGTTGGAGGAACCTCCTCCGCCGATGGAAATACTTCCTCCTCCGCCGCCGGAAGGCGCTGACGTAGGTACCGGAAGGGGCGAGGGAGAGGGTGTCGGCTGCACTGTCTTTTTTGTGTACAGCACCAGCTCCTTCAGCTCCTTGGCCGCAATGCCAAAGCCGTTTTCCGTATTCAGTCGGGCATAGCTGCCGCTCATGTCCTCTACAGAAGAAACTACCATTCCGATGGAGGTGTATTTCGTTGTGAGTGCCCCGGCAAGCTTTCCTTTGTCAATGCCTTCAAACTGATAAACAGCAGGCTGGGAAAGGGTCAGCACATCGTCGCTTACATGAATGGCTGTGATTTTTCCATCCTGAGCCAGCGCAACGGTCTGAGAAGGAGCAGAATCATCTCCGAACAAACGCAGTGTCACGGTATCCTTACCTGTCGCAGTAATCACCGTTCCCTTTTGTAAGGTAAGGACAGTGGGAACCGCAGCACCGTCTACTGTAATAAAGCCGTTCACCTGAATCTCCTGCAGGGCTTCTCCGGTAGGCAGTGTTATGCTGACGTCGGAGGTTTCCTGAGCAATTGTGAAGTTCAAATCACCCATAAAGGGTTCTACCTGATAGGTTCCGGCTGAGGTGATGGGCTGTGACAAATCTGTATTCACCTCTGACAGGAAGCGCTCCAGTGCACTGTTCAGCAGATCCACAGCGCTGTAAACCGCATCCGTATCCTCAAGATCGGTTTTCTTCGCCTCCTCCAGTGCCTTTGAAAAATCCTGAGCCGCCTGCTCAGACACACAGCCAAAGGTGTCCCCTACCGGCGTTTTCTCCAAGCGGCTTTCTCCCTGAGAAATCATTGCCTTTAATGTTTCACCGGCAGACAGGGTCTTTCCTACCTGGATGGGCTGGGTCATGACAGGCTCGCCCTCCAGTCCGCTGCGGCTGACGGGAGTGATCTGACATTTGAGATATTGATTCTTATAGTCCCCCCGAATCAGCAGCTGAGAATCCCGGTAGGCAAGCTTTTGATAAGTGCCGTTTTCAGAATCCGACAAATACCATTCAAAGCGGGAAACCCCTTCCTGGATGCCTTCCCGGCTTTGATAGGAATAGCTTACCTGTACCATATCCCCCGTTCCGCTTTCACCCAGAATTACTGCGTTGGTTACGGCCGGCACCGTTCCGCCAACCGGAGAGGTCAGTCCCATCTCTGAGAAGGGAATATTTTCAAAGCCCGGAATCTTGGCACGAACGGTATTCAGTCCTGCCTCCGTCAGAGTGAAATCTGCTCCGTATTGTTCAAAAATGGAGTGATCCGATGTGCTGAAGGTATTGGTTTCTGCTGCCTGACCGCCGTTATTATACACCACCTGTGAAATATCCACGCAAACATTATTCTCAAAAACGTTGCCAAAGGACGGTCCGTTTTCCTTTGCATATTCATACAAGAAATCCTGATCCGTCATCCGATCGTGATCCTTCATAGCGTCTGCATGAGTCTGACTGAAGGAGGCGGACAGATGGCTCCAAAGATCGGTTGAAAATGTTTTTCCGTTTTCATCCGTCCATGTGAAATTGCCGTAATGGTTGGTCCAATTCTCCCCGTTTACAGGAACCGCCAGCATTTTTTCTTCATAAATCGGGTTATACCGTAGATCGAACTTGTCATACATAAACAGCCACCAGCCATAAGCCTTGGTTCCGTTGTTCCATTTGTGCGGATTAAAGGCGTTTGCGCCGTCTATGAAAATATTGTTCTGGATATGGGAAAAGGCTCCGCCGTTTGTTTTCAGCGCATTGGTGCGGGCCGGATCGCCGGTCTGCTTGGTGTTGGAGGAGCGGAAAAATACATTCCCGTAGATGTAAGGTCCGTAAGCACCGTCATCCCAGAACACCGCCTGATGTCCATAGCCGCCGTAAGCGTTTTCCATATCGTGGAAATAATTATACATAATCCGGATTCCCAGCTCGGAGGGATTTCTGCCCCAGTAAACAGCACCCTGATCCGCAGATTCCATGACCGACTCGTAAATATTATTGTATGCAATCAAATGGTCGTTCCCGGTCATACCGATGATCTGAGAGGCATTGTTGTACAGCTCGTTGTGGGTGATCGTCACACCCATTCCCGCCACATTGATGGCAGGAGAATAGGTTTCCTTCACCCGGCCGTTATCGTGAATTCTGTTGTTATGAATGATATTTCCGGAGCTGACCAGATTGATCCGATCGCCCCCTGAAATATTGATTCCGCCGTAGCCGCAGTCATAAATATTACAATTTTGGATCACCAGATCCGTACCGGAGGCGATTACGCCCGTTCCGGAGGTATGGGCGATGGTGCAGCCTTCCAGAGTAATGTGATCCCCCGTGATATTGGCCACCGTCTCACGGGTAAACTCAAAGTCCAGATTACGGAAGGTGATGTTCGACCCCTGATCCACCACCAGCATTTTATCCTGCAAGGTAGAAACCACAATTTCCGCATCCGTCATATCCACGGCAGGATAAAAATATACAATATCCTTTTCCCGGTCGATATAGCTTTCTCCGGGCTGGTCGATCTCTTCAATGATATTCCAGAAATAGAACCGCCGGTCTTTGGCGGGAGCATAGCTGCTGCCCTCCCGGGTCAAAAGGGTGAGAGCGTCTGCATCCAAGGAGGCAACCTGCAAATGCTGACAGGAATAATCATTGGACAAAAATCCGCCGATCATCAAATCCTGAATTCCTTCCTCCGACCACAGCTTGGTGTGCCCCTCCGGATCAGGATATCCGATCGTGAAGGGTCCCTGTCGGTTATCCGTCCCCTCCAGCACAGCGCTGGTGGTTCTGAGGAACTTTCCTGTTTCACTGTCTGCATTGGGCCAAACGGATTTTTCAAGAGCTGTTCCGTTGATATAGACCTCAAGAGGCCGCCAGCCGGCATTGACCGCATGACCATAGCTGATCAGCTCCGGAACATCAATTCCCTCTGCCCCCAAATCAATCATCATCAGCTTGTTGCGGGCTGTTTCGTCCAGCACCCGATCTAAAATTGCCTGATCGGTAACCTTAACCGCCTTGGAGGAATCAATTTCCCTGCCGCCTTCAAACACCACCGGCTGGTCGCCGTAGCCCTGATAAATCACCGGATTCCCATCACTTCCCGAATCACGCTGATCAAACACAATAGCCTGTGTTACGGGATAACGGCCTCCCTTGATATTGACTACAATTCCGCCGGAAGGAAGCGTTCCCTCTGCACGAGCCTTCCGAATGGCGTCCCGTGCGGCAGTGATGGTGGCAAAGGGCTGCTCTGCCGAACCGTCATTTTCATCATTGCCCTCCGGGGATACATAATAATTTCTGCTGCCGATGGCCATGCCTTCTGAGGCCAGCTCATCACTGTAATAGGGCTCCGCCGACGCCTTCGCCTTGACAACCGCCCGAAGGAAGCTGCCCTGATCTTCCTCTGTCACCGTATAATTCCGGCCAGATGCGCCGGGAATGTCCGTCCAGCTTGCCTGCCCGTCCGCAGAACGCTGCCAACGGATCACAGCCCCCGCCTCATCCTCCGGATCGTAATTGGAGTCAAAATAATCATAGGTTACGGTTAACTCCGACCCCGGGATCCCGTATCCGCTTAGTTTTACATTGGAAATCACCGGTGCTGCGGGCTGATCCTTTTGAAATGCAACGGAAATGTTACAAATTCCTTCTAAGAATCCAATATCAGTTTCCTGCCCGGCAGTAAACCAGTCTGTCCGATCCACTCCGTTGATGGTAACAGACCGCAGGCGGTACCCCTCCTCCGGCTGCACCGTAAAGATCATGGTCTGCTCCTTTGCAGCTGCCGCCTCCGCAGCAATGCCGCGGCTTTCAGGGGTGATCTCATCATCGCCGATCAATACCTTACCTCCCTCATACACAGTGAAAGAGGCCGTATGTACTTCCTGACTGTAGACCACAAAGTTATCAAACGCAATCATACTTTCCGGCGCACCGTACATTTCTACAGTAATGCCGTTCAGATACCAGTCATCGTTTAATCCATCCAGCGGCAGCCCATTGCCCGACCGGCTGTAAACAGACGTCCCCATCCTGCCCTGACTGTCCAGGGAGAACAGCTCATAATCATAGGTTTTCGTGTCCCTATGGGTCGTCACTCTCACCCGATACCAGGTATCAGACTGAATAGAAGTCTCTCCGAAGCTGGTGCCCTTCACGGTCACCATCCGGCCTTCCTTCCGGGTATTGGTGCTGTCCAGCATAGCCAGATTAATCATGCCCAGACCCTGAGTATCGCCGTATACACCCTTTGCTTTAAAATCAAAATCCAAAACCGCTGTGTTCTTTTCATTCAGCCACACCCGCAGATCTGCGCGCTGCCCGGCAGCACCGTTTTCTCTTGTGATCTCTAAATATTTGCTGCCATCCAGCGTCTTTACCGCCTGATCATTGTAATTCATGGTGGAGGAATAGGCGCCCGCCTTGCTCCAGCCTGAGGAATCGGTATCAAAATCAAGCGTTTTGAGAACAGGAGCCACCCGCCATGCCGGAGAAGAAATGGCATAAATGTTGCCGGAAACAGGGCCGTAGGCAGCTGTGATAATTTGATTGCTTTCATAGGGCTGCGCATCTGCATATGCAGTAATTTTTGCTCTGATGTAATGCTTTACATCCTCTTTTGTCAGCTGATAGGTTCTGCCCGTGGCTCCGCCTATGGTCTGCCAATCGGTTTCCCCGTCTGCAGACCGTTCCCATATAACCGCCGTCTTACTCTGATCATCCAGATCTCCGTTTTCATCAGAAAATTGATACTGCACCGAAAGCTCACTGTTTAACACCGGATTTCCGGTCAGCGTGCCGTTGGAAATCACCGGTGCCGCCGGCACATCCGTTTGGAATTCAGCCGCAACCTTGACGGGGTTTGTCACAGCGCTTAACACATTCACCAACGACGTTGTTTCTGCAAACAAGGAGGTCATATCCTGATTGTTCACCGTCAGTTTGGATAATTCATACTCTCCCTGCGGCACTACCCCGAAGGAAAGAGCCGTACCGGAGGCAATCGCCACTTCGCTCTGGTATCCTGCCCCTCCGGCAGAAATGGTTTTGTCCTGACCGAGGGAAACTGCTCCGCCCTGCCCAATATCAAAGGACACGAACTGTACCGGCCGGTCATACAAAACAAAGTTATCAAACCCAATCCCGGAGCCTTCCTTGGCATACATCTCTAGGGTGTACCGGTTCACATACCAGCCGTCCTCCAGTCCCTCTACTAACGAAACCGT
>JAXEOR010000204.1:0-2390 GCA_034117945.1 Clostridia bacterium
TACGTCCGCTGCGGCGGTGTTGTGGATCCCCTGCCCGATGACGCCCCCTATTTTGTAAAGGATTATTATGACTATTACAAAACCAAGCGGGGCTATCATAAGCGCTCCCTTAATTCCAATGACGGCTGGAATACAATCGGCTGTATGTCATTTTTCAATCTGCCGATTTTGCAGTACAGCAATGAAATTCGCAGTGCGGTGCTTATGATACACGGCGAAAACGCACACTCCCTTTATTTTTCAAAGGACGCCTATGAAAAGATGATGGAAAACAATGCCTATGCAATCAACAAAGAGCTCATGATCCTCCCCCATTGCAGCCATACCGATTTGTATGACGGGGGTGGAAAAAATGCAATTCCCTTTGAAAAGATGGAATTGTTTTTCAAACAGAATTTTGCGAAAGGGGCAACAAAAAAATGAGTAAAACAGTATTGATTTTATCAGGCAGCCCAAGACGGGGAGGAAATTCCGATATTTTATGTGATTAGTTTATGAAGGGAGCAATTGAGGCAGGCAACCAAGTGGAAAAAATCAGAGTTGCAGAAAAGAAGATCAGCTGCTGCAGTGGCTGTTATGCTTGTAAAAGCACCGGAATTTGCGCCATAAAAGACGATATGGCAGATATTTTACAGAAAATCATCGACGCAGATGTTTTGGTTTTGGCAAGTCCGGTTTACTTCTATTCTATTGACGCCCAGCTAAAGGCGGTGATCGACAGAACGGTGGCACGCTGGCTTGCTTCAGAGGATACGCCGATTGCGTTTTGGGCGCAAAGGAAAAGGGCGTGATCTGCGGAACAGGCGTTTACGAAAAAGGCGAGATCAGAAACACTCAATGCATGAAAGAAGCCTTTGAGATGGAAAAAAGCGTGTAAGGAGGAAGCTGCAAATACTGCTGTTTTAGAGCTGGGGGATAACACTGTAACCCTTGTGATCGGAAGCACCGCAGCATATTTTAACGAAAGACAAGGCACCCTTGATACCGCACCGAAAATCATCAATAACAGAACCATGCTCCCCATTCGTTATATTGCAAAAAGCTTTCGTTTCAAGGTGGATTGGAACGGTAACACCCAAGAGATTACAATCACAAAGGCTGCTGCACTCAATCCAGCTATCTCTCAGCCTGATCCGTCAAATGGTTCCAAGGTTCTGGTGGTTTACTATTCTGCAAGCGGAAATACAGAGAAAGTGGCAAATTACATTAAAAATGCGGTAAATGCGGATCTGTTTGTGCTGGAGCCGATAGAGGAATATTCCAGCACCGACCTTGATTGGACGGATGAAAACAGTCGTGTCAATCAAGAACATGAGGACGAAACCAAGCGTGATATCCAGCTAAAAAGCGTAACACCTGCCAATTGGAGCAATTATGACACCGTGTTTATCGGCTACCCTATTTGGTGGGGAGTTGCCGCTTGGCCTGTCAATCTTTTTGTAAAGGGAAATGATTTTTCCAGCAAACAAGTGATTCCGTTCTGCACCTCTGCAAGCTCCGGCCTTGGGGAAAGCGGAATTTTACTTGCTGAAATGGTAGGTACGGGTGATTGGCAGGAAGGTATGCGATTCCCCTCCGGCGCAAGCGAAAATGATGTTTCCGATTGGGCAAAAAGCATTTTCATCAACAGCGAATCTTAAAAAATTTTTCAACCAAATCAAAAGAGTAATCGTATCAAAACGGTTACTCTTTTGATTTGATCACGTCTTTTTCACATATCCCCCGGTGTTCTGTCCGGCGAAAACAGCAGATAGCAACGGATCATTTTGATGCCGGAATCAGCCATTCCTTTGCTTTTTCCATATCATTGATAAAGGCAACAGAGAAAACAGCTGTGTCGGAAAGTGCGTGCCTGAGCAGCCGCTGGCTTTTTCGATCCGTGCCTATCAGGCAAACTCGCAAAAACTGCTTTTTTTCACTGTACAAAAGACGTACAATTTCATCAATTAATTCTGCCGCAATCAGTGTTTCGTCCAAAACAAATGCAATATGCGCCGGCTTTGACGGCAAGAGAAAGGTTTGGCTGTCCTTCTTCAGCTTTTCCAAAACCAATTTCGTATATTGATACATGCCGTCCAAATGCTCAAACCATATTTCTCCGCCCCGAAAAGGCAGGGCAAAGGATTGTTTTTTGACACCGGCCAATTCCTCCGGCTCTAAAACAGTGCTCTTCGTTTTTCTCACAGCCCTTCCACCTCCTGCAAAGCCTTTTGAATATCCTTGAAAACAAGACCGCCCATACTTTCGGGATAAAAATGCAACAGATCCCGGTTGTTGCGCCATCACCGCTCAAAATAGGGATCTTCCGCCATTTCCGCATTCAATTTTTTAATGGCCTTTTTTTCAATTCTTGACACATAGGAACGGGACAATCCTAAACCCTTGGCAAT
>JAXEOR010000205.1:0-5493 GCA_034117945.1 Clostridia bacterium
CCGGCGACCTGACCAACTTTTCCCAGCTGCTGAAGACGGATCGACCTGTTACCGGTCTGTTTCAAACCGCCAAGGAATACCGGGATGAAATTGAAGGCGGTCTCAAAAACGAGCAGGGCTATGAGCTGCGGATGGATGTGGAGGACAAGCCGGGAGTGATTGGCCAGGTTGCAGCTCTGCTGGGAACGGAAAATATCAATATTACAAATATCAACATTTCCAACAGTCGGGAATTTGAAGGCGGGGTTCTGCGGGTTCGGGTGAAATATCAGGAGGATGTTACCCGGGCGGTTACCCTCCTTTCCCGGCAGGGATATCAAGTAAAAACCCATTAAAAGGAGGGAGATTCGTCCATGAAGGAGAAAATTGTTCTTGCTTCCGCCTCCCCTAGGCGGCGGGAGCGGGTAGAAATGCTGGGATGCCAGGTGGAGGTTCGGCCCTCCAACGCTCCGGAGGAAACCGGCAGTCTGACCAATCCCAAAGACATTGTTGCCGCATTGGCAGCCCAAAAGGCAAGAGCCGTTCCCAAAACCCTGCAGGAGCTGGTTTTGGGGGCGGATACCGTTGTGGCCATTGACGGCGCTGTTTTGGGAAAGCCGGAGGACAGAGAGCAGGCCAAAAAAATGCTTACCCTGTTATCCGGCCGGGAGCACAGTGTTTACACAGGCTTTTGCCTGATTCAGGGCGATCGGGAAATCATCGGTACGGAGGAAACCAGGGTGCTGTTTCGCCCCTTATCCCAACAGGAAATAGAGGCGTATCTTGACACCGGCGAGCCCTTTGACAAGGCCGGCGCTTACGGCATTCAGGGCAAAGGCTGCCTTTTGGTTGAAAAAATTTCGGGAGATTTTTATAACGTGGTGGGGCTGCCGGTCAGCCGTATTTTTGCCGAACTGAAGCAATGGGAGATGACGGTAGGATGACGCCTCAAATGAAACGCAGATTCTGGATTCTTATGGTTCTTACCATAGCCCTGTTCGCTCTCATTCTGTGGCGGCTTGCTCATCTCCAAATGCCGGAAAAATTTTTTTGAGAAATTGCAAAAAAAAGTAGACGGGCAGAATTTTTTATGTTATAATAAGGATGGATTTATCTATCATCGGAACGGGTTCTGAAGGAGGGATGCGTTCTTTTGAAGCAATCAATTGGGGAGGAATTGCTTGTGGGACAGGTGATTGTTGTCACCTCCGGCAAGGGAGGAGTCGGGAAAACAGCTGCTGTTGCCAATTTAGGCTGCGCCCTCGCCCTGCTGGAACAAAAAACAGTCCTGGTGGATCTGGATCTGGGGCTGTGCAAATTAGATCTGATCACAGGCATTTCCGACCGGAGCATTACCCATTTGGGGGATGTGCTTTCGGGCAGGGATTCTTTGGAGGAAGCGCTGGTTCCCCACCCTCATTACTTAAATTTGTCCATTCTTCCCGCTCCTCAGCAGGAAACGCATCAGTCCTTTTCTTCGGAGCAGATGCGCCAGCTGTATGAGCAGCTTCGCAGTCGGTTTGATTACGTTTTGGTGGATTGTCCGGCGGGTGCGGAGCAGGGATTTTATCATGCCATCTGCGGAGCAGATCAAGCCTTGCTGGTCACCCTGTGCGAAACCGCCTCTGTCCGGGACGGAGATAAAATCGCCCAGCTTCTCATTGACCAAGGAATCGGGCAAATCCAGCTGATCATCAACCGCTATCAGGAATCCTTGGTAAAACAGGAGGTTTTGCTGAGCATTGAAGAGGTCATGGAGGTGCTGAAGCTTCCTTTGATCGGCATTGTGCCGGAGGATGTGAATGTGATCAAGGCCGGCAATCAAGGACAGCCCATTTTTGTGATCCCCAACGCCCCCGCCGCCCTTTGCTATCAGAACATTGCCCGCCGGCTCACCGGGCAGGAGGTTGCTCTGGCTCGGTTTTCAAAAGACTCTTTATTGACCAGGCTGAAAAAAGCCTGGAAAGAACGGTGAACGTTTTTTCCCATTGGGATGTTTATAAAATGAAGGAGGAATTACATTGAATATTGCATTGGTTGCACAAGATACAAAGAAAGAATTGATGATTCAATTTTGCATTGCCTATAAAGGCATTTTAGAGCATCACACGCTATTGGCAACAGCCACAACAGGGCGGCTGGTCAGCGAAGCAACCGGAATGAAAATTCAAACTCTGTCTGATCCTTCGGGCGGATTTCAGCAGATTGCAGCTCGCGTATCCTATAATGAGATTGACTTTTTGCTGTTTTTGCGAGATCCTGCCAGCACGGTGGACGCTGAGGTTGACGATATGCTCAAGCTTTGCGACATTCATGCAATTCCCTATGCCACCAATCTGGCAACCGCAGAGGTGCTGATTCAGGGTCTTGCCCGGGGTGATTTTAGCTGGAGAGATATTATCAATCCCAAATATTAAAGGAGTATTTGAGATGAAAAATTATTTGATCAATTTGTTTTTGACGCTGGTTTTGGTTCTGTGCCCTCTCGCCGTGTCGGCGGCGGATGTTACACTGGATGAATCCACCGATTTTTCCGGTACATGTTTTTCCTTTTCTTTTTCCGATCAACAGCCGGTTGAAGATGAGCAAACCATGCTGATTGTTTCTTATAATGACAAAAATCAGATCGTGGGCTTTCAGGCTCTGGATGTGGCGGGCTGGAGCCGGTATCATCAGTTTCCGGTGGATGTGGATCAATATTTAACCTCGGAAAACGGCGGAACCACCCTAAAAGCCTTTTTGTGGGACGAGGCGCTGCGTCCCTTCGCCACCGGCGCTGTGTTGGGGAAAACAACCCAAACCGACCTGCTTGCTCCCACCGTCTGCACCTTTTATGAAAATAAGGCCGGTGCCCTAAGTATTACCTTTGACGACGGAAATTATCCTTCCGCTCAATATTACAACTCTGAATTTGAAAAATACGGCCTGAACGGCACCGCCATGCTGGTGGTCAACAACGTGAAAAACAATGTCGACCAATGGAAGTCCCTGCTGCAGGAGGGGTACATCGATATTGGAAATCATTCTACGACTCACGCAATCAAATATGCCAGTGATTCTGTTACCCAGGAGCAGCTTGAGGCGGATATTACAAATGCGTATACCCAGCTCAAAACCTGGTTTCCTGAGCAAAAAATTCTTTCCTTTGCTACCCCCTGGGGGCAAACGTCGACAGAATCTATTGCAGAAATCAAAAAGAATCATTTTTCCAACCGCATCGCAGGAGGCGGTCTGCAAAATGCTAACCCTCAAGGAGACGATTGGTATAAGCTGAAAGCATTTACATACGAAAACAAGTATTCTGCCTCTGATATGAACGCTTGGGCAGATCAAGCCATTTCCAGCAAGGGATGGGCCATTGAGCTGCTGCATGATTGCACCGCAAGCAACCCCGGCACCTATACCATTACAGAGGCCATCTTCCATGATCATATGGAGTATCTGGCTACGAAAAAGGATGATTTGTGGGTCGGCACCTTTAATGAGGTGACCGCTTATATCAAGGAGCGGCAGAATGCCTCCGTCACCATTGACTGGGCAAACGGCCAAACCATGGCTTTGACAGTAACGGATTCCCTGCCGGATGAGCAATTTTCCCAGCCCATAACCCTGCAGGTGAATGTTCCCCTTTCATGGAAAAACGGTGCTACCTATCTCCAGGGAGATGCCGCCGGCTTCTCTCCCATTGTTTATGAGGAACCGGGAAGAAGATATGTTCAGATCAACGTCATTCCGGACGGAGGCCAAGTAATTTTACAAAAGCGGTAATATGGTACGAAAAAAGCGATTTGTCTCATCCGGCTTGTGATGAGACAAATCGCTTTTTTGATGAATCTACCTTTTTTATTCCTGCCTGTCTTCCGGCAAAAAGCTGCTTAAGGTATCCACCAGCACGTCAATGCTCAGGGGCTTTGCAATGTGCCCATTCATGCCGTTTGCCAAAGCGCATCTTTTGTCCTCCTCAAAGGCATTGGCTGTCATGGCGATAATGGGGAACCGGGAAACATCCTGCCGGGGCAGACTGCGTATTTCCCGAGTTGCCTGATACCCGTCCATCACAGGCATCTGAATATCCATCAGAACCAAATCATAATAATGCTCCTTTGAATGTCGCACCATCTCCACTGCCGCAGCACCGTCCGGGGCAGACTCTGTCTCAAATCCAAAATTTTTTAAAATTTCAACTGCAATTTCCCGGTTTAACTCATTGTCCTCTGCCACCAAAACCCGCTTATTGTGGAATTTTCGCTCCGGCCAGCTGGAAACCGGCTCTTGTTTCTTTCCAGGATGAGTCACCTCTGCCAAAAGGGCTTGCAAATCGGACAAAAATAATGGCTTGCAGTAAAAGGCTGTCACACCGGCTTCCATTGCCTTCTCCTCCACATCCGTCCAGTCATAGGCGGTTAAAATAATAATCGAACCTTCCTGCCCAACAGCACTGCGAATCTGGCGCACCGTTTCAATACCGTTCATTTGCGGCATCAACCAATCGATCATATAGATATGAAAGGGATCTCCCTCCTTCTGCGCCTTTTGCGCCTGAAAAACCGCCTCTCTTCCTGACGCAGTCCACTCCGCCCGCATTCCCATTTGAGAAAGCATTTTTGTAACACTGTCACAGCTGGTCAAATTGTCATCCACAACCAACACCCGCTGCCCCGCAAACTCTCGGAGCTGCTCCCGTCGGTCAGGCACATCCTGTCGCTTAAAATCAAATCCAACCGTAAAGCAGCTGCCCTTTGCCGGCTGACTTTTCACCTGAATGGTTCCGCCCATCACATCCACCGTATTTTTTGTAATAGCCATTCCCAATCCAGTTCCGCCGCTTCCGCTGAGGATGGAGGTATTTTCCCGCTCAAAGGGTTCAAATATATGGTTTAAAAAATGGGGTGACATGCCGATTCCGGTATCCTGAATTACAAATTCATAATGGGCGTAATCGGGCTGATTTGACGGACTTTGCCGAATGAGAAAAGAAATTTTTCCTCCCGGCGGCGTGAATTTTACGGCATTTCCCAAAATGTTGATCAGGATCTGATCCAATTTCAGCGGATCAAAAATCAAAAGCTCGTCAGACACATCAATGGTATCTACATAAAATTCCAGCTGCTTGGCTCTCACCTGAGGATGGATCATATGCACCAGATTATGAATACACTCCGATAAATTACACTCCTTTTCCTGGAGGGTGATTTTCCCGCTTTCAATCCGGCTCATGTCCAAAATATCGTTGATCAGGCTGAGCAGATGCTGGCTGGAGGACAGAATTTTCTCCAGGCAGTCCTTCACTCGTTCCTTGTTGTCAATATGAGTGGCCGCAATATTGGAAAAGCCGATAATGGCGTTCATGGGCGTTCGGATATCGTGACTCATATTGGAAAGAAAGGTGGTTTTGGCGCTGTTGGCACGCTTCGCCTGCAAGAGAGCGTTTTTCAAAAGCTCCTGATGCTGCATTTCCTGCAAAACCTCACCGTCCACATCCTTTACCGCAATCAGCGCCATATGGCTTTGACT
>JAXEOR010000206.1:0-7088 GCA_034117945.1 Clostridia bacterium
ATATCTGACGGGGGCAGAGCAAAAGGACGGCAGAATCAACAGTCTTTGCCTGTCCGGTGTGGGCGGCACCTTTACTCTCCATGGAGATTATTATATTGACGCCACTGGGGACGGCACCCTGTCAGCCCTGGCCGGATGCCCCTATCAGTTGGGCCGCGAGGAGGACAATCTTTGCCAGCCTATGACCCTTTGCTTTCGGGTAGCCAACGTGGATATGGATCTGTTCCGGGAGCAAATTCCACAGATCAATCCCCTGTACCAGCAGCTGCAGCGGGAAGGAAAAATCAAAAACCCCCGGGAGAACGTGCTAAAATTTTACACCTTGATTCCCGGCATGATTCATTTTAACACCACTCGTGTGATCAAGAAAAATCCCATTGATCCCTTTGAAAAAACCCAGGCGGAGCTGGAGGCCAGGGAACAGGTTTTTGAAATCTTCTCCTTTTTAAAGGAACACTTTTCCGCTTTTCGCAACAGCCAGATTGCGGCAACCGCCGGAGAAATCGGTGTGCGGGAAAGCCGCATGATCATCGGGGATTATGTCTTAAATCAGCAGGATCTTGTAGACTGCGTGAAATTTCCGGATGCCATCGCCGCCGGGAATTATGATATTGACATTCACAACCCGGAGGGGAGCGGAACCAGCCACTATTATTTTCAAGACGGCACCTGGTATACCATCCCCTATCGCTGTCTGCATCCCAAGGGAATGGAAAATTTGCTGACGGCGGGAAGATGCATCTCCTCCACCCACCAGGCTCAGGCCTCTTACCGGATCATGCCCATTGTATGCTGCATCGGAGAAGCGGCAGGCATTGCCGTAAGCGTGGCCAAAAAGCAGGGCGTTCCAGTGGATCAGGCGGATATTTCGAAAATCCAGCACCTCATCATCCAGGCAGGGGGGTTTACCGGCTTATAAACAGCAAAAACACCGAGCTCTTTCCAATTAAAGAACAAAAGAAATGCTTGCCTAATTGAGCTTTCATACACTTTCTATTTTTTGCACAAAAAACAGAAAAACAAGCAAGCCCGTTTGTAATAAATCACAATTGACTTTTTGGATTTCTTCTGGTATAATTATTTATGTTGTTGATGAGCAACGGGCGCATAGCTCAGCTGGGAGAGCATCTGCCTTACAAGCAGAGGGTCACAGGTTCGAGCCCTGTTGTGCCCACCACCGCGTCGGAGCAAAGTTCGCTTTGCTCCGTTTTTCTTTTCAGAAAAACATCCGCCCGCTTCCTTGCTCCTCCTCTTTCGCAAAAGGTCACGTTCCCGTCGGCTACTCGTTTGCAAGCGCACTCGTTACGCCTTTGGCTCACTACCAACCTTTTGCGAACAAGCGCCTACGGCACTGTATCTTTCCCAATTTTTTTATAAAAAAATAAGACCTGCCTGATCACCGCAGTTTTTTCGATGATCAAACAGGTCTTTTTCACTCTATGACCAGACCGGTCAGGGCGGGTTCCCTTCCTTTAAATCGTCAGCGTTCCGTTTTCAGAAATCAGCAGCAGTAAAATTTTTTCCTGCTTTCCGGAGGCTGCATTAAGATAGATCAAATATTCATCCTCATCAATTTTTCCTTTGAATTCATAGCACAAAACCTCTTTTTTTGTTTCCAGAGGAATGACGGTAAGCTTCTGAGATTCCACCTCCATCACCCCAGCCGCAATTTCATAAGCCTGCTCCGCCGAAACGGAAACCTCAGAAAGCTGTCTGGTTTCCTCGTGATTCATCAGATAGCCTTGATTTTCAAAGCCTATCACCGAGCCATCCTCCAGAGATAGTTTCACCTTAATTAAGTCGGTGTAAATGGTGATACCGTCCTGCTCATAAGAGAAATTGACAAGCAGCGTATTGCCGCTGCGTTCGTAATAGCTTTCCTTCATATTCTGATAGCCCCGCTGGGTCAGGAACTGCTTTGCCCGTTCCACTGCCTCTTCCTCGCTCAGGCCTTCCTGCAGCACCTGCTTGCTGCTCAGCATCCAGACAGGGTACCCGCCCTTTTTGCTGACAGCCAGATTCATTTCCACATCATCCTCTCCTGTCTTCACCTGAAAACAGTAGGTGGGAATGGTACCGTTTCCATCCTCCAGGGGCGTAATCGATACAATCTGCTCCTCTGACAGGAATTCCCGAACCGTTTGCTCTGCGTCAGCGACGGTAATTTCGGGCTTGTCCTCCAAAAACTTGGACTTCATCATAGAAATGTGTTCGGAAAAGGGACCGTCATAAATCAAAGAAGGATAGTCTGCAAATTCCTCCTCCACCGATTCCATGTTGCTTCCAAAGCTGGGGCCCTCCTTGGCAAACACTTTTTTCCCTGCCTTAGCAAAGCTGATAGAACCGGCATACAAATCGTCCTGCATGCGGCTGAGGGATTCATAGAGAGAAGTCGCATAATTCCCCAGTTCCTTCATCTGCTGCTTTTCCTCCTGGGTAATCTCCTCTCCGTCCAGCATCTTGCGGGATAGGCTGTAGGTATAATCCCCTACCTGCGCCAAAAATTTTGAGGTGTTTTCCAGCTCCAGGTCGCTGATGGGCAGCTGTCCCAGATTGGCCTGGGCAAACGAAGCCTTGCGCCAAATATCCGAAGCCAGCGCCGTCATTTGAGAGGTGTCGGTCACCGCCTTTCCTTTTTTCAGCTCCACCTCAATGTTGCCCACATAATCCACCAAATCGCTGAAGGAACGCTGATACTGGTTGTTCATCATAATCCGGTAATGCTTGGCGTTGGCATACTGGTAAATGCCAAAGGAAGCCACCAGCACCAAACATACAGTAAAAATTGCATAGCCGTAATTTCTTTTTTTCATGATTCCCCTCCTATATTGCAAACCGATGCTTCCCGATGACCGTTACCACCTGTCTGGAATAAATCCATTGATTGGTGGTTTTTTCGGGATTGTAATAATAAATGGCCCCTCCGGTAGGATCTGTTCCGTTCATGGCCTCCTGGCAGGCGCGATAGACCGATGAGGCCGTGTCAATAGGAACGTTGATCTGTCCGTCGGTCACCGCTGTAAATGCGCCGGGCTGATAGATCACCCCTGCAATGGAATTGGGAAAGGAGGGGCTTTCCACACGGTTTAAAATAACCGCCGCCACCGCCACCTGTCCTTCATAGGGCTCTCCTCTCGCCTCTCCATTCACACACCGCGCCAGCAATTGAAGCTCGTTTTGTTCATACTGAGCAGTCCCTTGTTCCGACAGCCCAATCAACGCAATCATCAAAACTGCCATTGTTAAAAAAAGATATTTTTTCATAATTCACCTCTGAGGTTTTTCATTTTTTCTTTGACTTGCATTAAGTAGTCCACTGTTTTAAACCGCAGCACCACAGAAGGGCTGTGGGAGGTGATCAAGTCATATTCCTGTGAGGACAGCTGCTGCTTAAGCAGTGCAATTCCCTCCTGATCCGGCAATTCTTCCGCAGGAGAATTAAAGGAAGGGTACACAACGCACCACCAGTTTTGCCCCCTAGCCTGTCCAATCTGAAGCCGGAAAGCGTCATATTCACCGGCCGGCAAACGTAGGCCGGCATAGGTTTTTTTGGGAAAGTAGGTCTTTCCGTAGGATAAGCTGACCGGATCATGACAGCCCTGCCGCTCCAATGCCTCCTTGGCAGATTTTAACACAAGATCCTGATGGGTTAAAATGGCCGCCCTTGCCTCCTCCTTTGTCAGATTCCGGGGCACAATGGCCTGAACCGTTTTCATCACCGCATTGCGAACCTCAAGCTTGTATGCCTGATCCTGCGCTGAATCGCTGTTGGCAATGATATGCATCCGAAGCAAGCCGTCAGACAGACCTTGGTTCACTCCATTGGCATACCCAAACAACGCAATCAAAATCAGTGCCATGCACATACTCATCAAAAGCCGTTTCACAATTCATTCCCCCTTTGCTCTCATTATGAATCAAAGAGGGGCTTTTTATACATTTATTTTCCAAAAAAACTTGCAGCCGCCGGGGATATCATGTATAATAAAGAAGAGGTGAAGCCTGTGAAACAAAAAAGCTATGCGAAAATCAATTTAACGCTGGATGTAACGGGAGTCCGGCCGGACGGATATCATCAGCTTTGCATGGTGATGCACAGCGTCAGTCTTTACGACACCGTTACTCTGACCTTAACCAATACCGGAACCATCGAATTAAAAACCAACCTGCCCTATTTGCCGACAGATCGGAAAAATCATGCCTGGCGGGCGGCAGAGCTGTTTTATCAAAAAACCGGCATTACCGGAAAGGGACTTTTGATTGAAATTGAAAAGAAAATTCCGGTCTGCGCCGGACTTGCCGGCGGAAGCGCCAATGCCGCAGCGGTATTAAAGGGCATGAACGAATTGTATCACGGAGAGCTTTCCATGCAGGAACTATGTGAAATCGGCTGTCAGATCGGAGCGGACGTGCCCTACTGTATCCGAGGGGGCACGATGCTTGCCGAAGGCATCGGAGAGCAGCTTTCTCCCCTGCCCGACCTCCCTGCTGTACCGGTTGTGCTGGCCAAGCCCTCCTTTGGGATTTCCACACCGGAGGTGTTCCGTCAATGGGACAAAGCCCAGCGCCCCTGTCATCCGGATACACAAGGCATGCTTTTGGCCATCAGCCAAAAAAACATGAACGCAGTTTCTCGGCTGCTTTGCAACGCGCTGGAGGAGCCCGCCTTTGAAGTGATGCGCAACCAGGGGCGCCCCAACATTGTGGCCGAACTCAAGGATTGTATGCTTCGCATGGGTGCCATGGGAACGCTGATGAGCGGGAGCGGCCCCACGGTGTACGGGTTCTTTCCCTCCCGCAAAAAAGCAGCGCAAGCCGCCAAGGAACTGAGAAAGAAAGTGGCAGCCGTATTCATTGCTTCCACTTAAAAAATTGAAGATAGCTTTTGCTTTTGATCAGATAAGATCCTGTCAGTCTGGCGCAGGCAGAGGCAGGAAGATACAGCACCCCCTCCTCAAAAAAAGGGGGTGACGGCAGCTGCACCAATTTGTTTTGAACAACACCAAAGAAATGCCCCTCGGCAAAATAACTATAGCCGCCCTCTGTCACGACCGTTACCGACCGATCCTGGGTGTTTAGATGGATGGTATAGTCTCCCTCCAGTAAAATCAATCCATCCTCCAATGCAAGATGCACCTGCTCCTCCCGCTCTAAAAGGGGATGCTTGGTTGTTTGCAGCTTGGCGTTTATCATCAGCCGGTAATGACTTTCGCTGCCGAAGCAGGGCGCCGGCAAAAAGAAAAGCAGAATGAAAATCCATATTATATATTTTTTCAAAAAAATCCCCCCGATTTTATTGTGTACCAAAATCATAGCGGTTACACAACAAAATCAGAGGGATTTTTCGTTAATTCTTTACTGGTTTTCCACGCATTCGTTTAAAAATTGAACAATAGGCGCCGGATCCTCCAGGCTGTGAGGATGATGGCCGCAGCCCGGCTTGATAATCACCTGAAACCGACCCTTGTTTTGATAAAGCTTCGCCAGCTTTTCGCCGTTTTCGCAATAAGGAACCACCGTATCGGCGTCTCCTGCTACCAAAATGATGGGAATGGCCGCCTCCAGCAAAGTGGGAATCTGATCAATGGGATTTTTGTCAAAGCTTTTTGCGGTTTCCTCCGTTAATCCATAGCATTTTTTGCATTCCTCCCAGCAGCCAGGGCTGCCCTCGCCCTTGCCCGCCCCGTGAGGCCAGCTGTTGATGTCAAGCACGGGAGCGTCCAGATAAAGAGCGGTCACATACAAAAAATACTTGGCCGCATAATTGACCGCATACAATCCTCCCCGGCTAAATCCAAACAGAATGGGCTTTGCGGATAATTTAAAGTAGCCCATAATAAAGCCCCGAAACTCCTCCATCAGGTTCACCGCCTTGGGGCAGCCGTACATATCGCTCAAGCAATAGTAGGCCAAATAATAGCCCTGCTCCAGCATCGCCATATCCGCCGTATCAAAAGCACCTAAAAATTCCGTTCTCCAAATCCACATCCCGTCTTCTCTGGGCTGATTGGGCACAATCAAAACCCCTTCTCTGCCGTCCAAATAAAAATCCAGCCTGCGGTAGCCCTTCCATTTTGATTCCGAAATCCGCCTAGCGTCCTTGCGAGCCAGATCTATGATCTGCTGACGGTTACTTTTGGCATAGGCCTGCTCCACAGAAAGAGCGTGAAGCTCCTTGTTGGGATTGGTATGACCGATCTCCTCCCGCCATGCGTTGGAGATCATTTCATTCTCAAACCAAAGTAGATTGAAGAAATCTCCCGGACCGGATTTTTGCACATAAAAGGGCACCCGGTTCAAGGTGATACGGAACAGCTGCTTGATCATCGCTTTTGTCATGACCCAATGCCCCACGCTGTTAGGATGAATTCCGTCACCGGAGCTGTAGCTGGGATCCCGTTCATAAGCCGCCTTTAAATATTGGGTCATGGGAGTGAACAGATCGATGGCCGCCAAAACACCGTCTGCCTCTCCCAGCGTCATCACCCATTCGGCATAGGCCTTTAGGGTTTCGTTGTAATATTTATAGGGATGCTGATAGCCTGTGTCCGGCACAGGCTCGTCTGACAGCTCAACGCTGAAGCTGTGGGCGTCAAAGGGGGTGGGCGTCATCACAATTACCTGGGCGCCTCTTTCTCCAATGACCCGAATCGCCTTGCGCAGCCCTTCCTGATATGCCGCAAACCGCTTTTCATCCAGGGCGGCATAAATGCCGTCGTTCATGCCGTAGCACAAAAATACAATATCCGGCTTGACTGCCTCCAGCGTTCTTTCCAGCCGCTCATGCAGACAGGGTCTGGGAAAAGGATGCCCTTTCTCACTTAAGCCCGATACCGTTTCCGAGTTCAGCCCCAGCCGAATCATTTCGCCCTCATAATTGGAAAAATAATATTGAATCAAATAGGTTTGAAAAAAATCAACATAAAGGCCATTATGTGTAATACTGTCGCCTAAAAACAGAATTTTCTTGTCTCTCCATTCCTTTAGCATAAGGGTTCCTCCTCTAATCGAAGTAAGTTTGCCGCATTTTGATACAGGATCATGTCTCGCTCCTCTTCAGACAGGGGCAGCTGCAAAAAGCGCTCCAG
>JAXEOR010000207.1:0-5653 GCA_034117945.1 Clostridia bacterium
ATCGATGATAATCCTGCTCAATGATTTTCACCTTGATTCCCAGCTCCAGCAGTGCCAGCGTTAAATAATAGGCCACTCTGCCGCCCCCTACAATCATAGCCGATTTGGACTGATTTTTCATAATGCCGATGGCCTTAAAAAACTTTTCTATATTCTCGTGAGAGGCACTCAGGTTGATTTTGTCACCGGAACGCAGGCAAAATTCGCCGTCCGGAATATACACCTCTCCCTCCCGCTGCACGGCGCACACCAGCACCTTAACCTTGTATTTTTTGTAGACCTCGCTTAAGGACAGCCCGTCCAGCACACTGTCCGGCCCCAGCTTAAATTCCACCAATTCCACAAGACCCTTAGCAAACAATTCAATTTTTGTGGCCGCCGGGAAAATCATTGTCCGGGCGATTTCAGCAGCAGCAGCCAGCTCCGGATTGACCCCCATGCTCAGCCCCAGCTCGTCCTTCATAAAATTCAACTGTCTAAAATACTGAGGATCCCGCACCCGGGCGATTGTTTTTTTCGCTCCCAGCTTTTTGGCCAGCAGACAGCACAGCATATTCAGCTCGTCCATGGAGGTGCAGGCAACCACCAGATCTGCCTTGGGAACCCCTGCCTCCTCCTGCACCGCATGAAGGGCGCCGTTTCCCTCCACGCACATCACGTCCTGGGTATTGATCAAATTTTTCAGCGCATTCTGATTGTTGTCAATCACAACAATGTCATGCCCCTCCTTTTGGAGTTGAGAAGACAGGGTACTCCCCACTTTCCCGTCTCCAATAATTACAATATTCATCATCAAACCTCTTTTTTCGCAGAATAAAAATTGCTCTTTCCCCATTATAGTACAACTATGAGAAAAAAGCAAGCATTTTTATAAAAAGATCCCCTTTCCTGTACCGCAGTACAAGAAAAGGGCATCCAAAATACATTTTCCGTTGCAGCCCTACGGTCTTGCTCTTTGCAGCGCCGCCAATTCCTCTCGGGTTAAATGCCTCCATTTCCCCACAGGAAGGGTTCCCAGCCTCACCCCTCCAACCGAAATCCGCCGCAGTGACAGCACCGGAAAGCCCACTTGCTCCAGCATCCGCCGCACCTGCCGGTTGCGGCCTTCGTGGATGGTCAGCCGAACCACCCCGTTCTCCCCTTCTGTTCCCGCAAGCTCGGCCTTGGCGGGGGCAGTTTTCCTCCCGTCCAGCTCTACTCCCCGGCGCAGCTGTTCCAAGGTCTGTTCTCCCGGAATTCCCTTCACCAAAGCCAGGTAGCATTTATCAATCCGGTGCCCGGGATGGGTCATTCGATAAGCAAAATCTCCGTCGTTGGTGAGAAACAAAAGCCCCTCCGTGTCATAATCCAGCCGCCCAACCGGAAAAATCCGACAGCTGCAATCCACAAGATCCACCACATTTTTTCGGCCGAACTGATCGGAAGCGGTCGTCACAACCCCTTTCGGCTTATTCAGCATCACATAAACCAGCTGATCCCGAGGGCAAAGCTTCTTGCCGTCTACCCAAATCTGATCCCGATCCGGATCAATCTGAACACCCTGGCGGGTCACCTGTTCTCCGTTGACCGTCACCCGACCCTGCTCAATCATTTCTTCGCATTTCCGGCGGGACGCCACTCCGCATTCCGCCATATATTTCTGTAATCTCATCCTGTTTTCTCTCCTATGTAACCGCCCACAGCACCAGCATCTCCCGCAGACTTTCCATAAAATGCTTTCCCGGCGCAGTCTCCACCGTATCCGCCGCATACAAATCGCTTTGCGCAACAATTTCTCCGTTGACCAGCACCGCCCCATATCCTACCTTGTCTCCCCGCTTGACCGGAGCAGTCAAATGATCCGGCAATTGAACCTGCAGCTGATACTCCGGCTGATCCTCCTTGCTGCAAACAAAGGCCAGCCCCACCTCCGTCATAATCCCCGCAGCATCCTTTTTGCCTCCCAAAACCGGAATGGATCTGACAAACCCACCTTTTGGAAACACTCGAACGGTGCGGTAATCGGCAAAGGCCTGATCCAGCAGCATCCGGTGATCATTCCAGTCGTCCGGCGCATTCAGCGTAACGGCAACCACCTGCATCCCGTCCCGGGTGGCAGAGGTCACCAATGCCCGCCCCGTACTTTTGGTAAACCCGGTTTTCACACCGTCACAGCCCTCGTACATCCGCAGCATTTTATTATGGTTGCTCAGCTTTCGGTCATAAGACCGCTCGTTCCAGGAAACGCTTTTCTCCGTGGTGGACACAATCTCCCGAAAGGTTTCATTTTCCAAAGCGTAGCAGGCAATCAGGCCAAGATCGTAGGCGGTGGTATAATGCCCCTCCTCCGCCAAACCGTTTGGATTGACAAAATGAGTTTGCCTGGCGCCGATGGCCTCCGCCTTCCGGTTCATCATTTCGCAAAACGCTTCAACCGATCCGCCCACATATTCCGCCAACGCCACCGCAGCGTCATTTCCGGAATTCAAAAGCAGACCGTACAGCAAATCCTCCACCGTAATCCTTTCTCCCAGCTCCAGCCACATGGAGGACCCCTCCACACCCACTGCATTTTTCCCCACCGTTACCATTTCATCCGGTGCCGCATGCTCCAGCGTTACAACCGCCGTCATAATCTTTGTGGTGCTGGCCATGCCCATTTGCTGGTAGGCATTGGATTCAAATAAGATCCGCCGGGTAGACTGCTCCAGCACAACCGCCGACTGGGCCGAAAAGCAAAATCCCCGAAGGGGAATGGCCAGCAAAATCAAACACAACAGAAACATCCGTTTTAACAGAACAATCACCTGCCCTTATTAAAATATATGAGCAGGTGATCAAAATATGCGTTTGCTTATTCTTCTGTCTGTTCTTCTTTTTTGCCTTTTTTATTGGAAATGACGGAACTGATCTTGTCCACTGCGTCGGGGATATAATCCACCAGCTTATCCACGGGATTGTCCTGATTCACAGGGATCAGCTTAATCTGATTTTTCCCTACGATCATAAAAGCAACCGGCTGAATAGACACGCCCGCACCGCTTCCTCCGCCGAACAGGTTGGAATTGTCAGGCGCCTTGATTTTTTCAGGCGTATTGAATTCAGACCCGCCGGCCGCAAACCCAAAGCTCACCTTAGAAATGGGAATAATCACGGTTCCGTCTGCGGTTTCCACCGGAGAACCTACAATGGTATTCACATCTACCATTTCCTTGATGCTTTGCATTGTTGTTGCCATCAGTCCCTGAATGGGGTGCTCAGACATTGCGATAACCACCTTTCTTATCTACAGCTCACAACCTTAATATGAGCTGAATCAATGAAAACTATACTTTTATTATACAACATAAAAAGTAAAATAGCAAGAATTTCTTTCATTATTTTACCTCAAGTCCCAACATTTTTGCAAAGGAAACCGCCTGCAGGGACGAAACAACAATTCCCTTCAGCCGTTCCGGGCTGAACAAGGCGCCCTCAATCATAGAATCGGACAGGTCAAGCCTGTCCGCCGTAAGCTGAGAACAGTCTGCCCCCATCAGCGCGCACTCCTCTATGCGTGACCGTCTCCAGCCGGTTTTGGCAAACACCCCTTCCCTGCAATCGCACCGTTCAAACAAGCAATTCCGAAAGCTGGCTCCAAAGCAGTTCAGATACCGTGCCGCACAGTCTGTGAAGGTCACGTCACGGAAATCACATTCTGCAAAGGAAGCACCCGTCAGCCTGCAATCCACAAATTTGATTCCATGAATACCGCACCGCTCCGCTTTTAAATTGGACAGATCGCAGTGCTCCAGCAGGCAGTTGGTCAAATCCAGTCCATTCTCCAGCCGGCAGTCCACAATGCGGCACCCCTCCAGCCGCTGCTCTCCTGACAGCGTTTGATGAGAAATGGTAAGAGTATCTCTCATAAAGCTTGCCTCCTTATCGTTCTCATGCGTCTTTTCCACAAAATCAGAAAAGCCGCATTTTGCATCAAAACACGGCTTTTTCATCGAATGATTCGCTTTTCAGGTTTGTTACACTTCCACAATCACAGGCAAAATCATAGGACTGCGCTTGGTTGCGTCATAAATATACTGCCCCAGCTGATTTTTCACGGAGGATTTCAAGGAATTCCAGTCTCTCGCCTTTTTGTTCACGGAATCAAGCACGCTTTTACGCACTACCTCCCGCATTTGCTCCATCAGATCCTCCGATTCTCTCACATAAACAAAGCCTCTGGTAATAATGTCCGGCTCCAAAATCATTTCGCCGTTGTCTCCGGACAGAGAAATCACCGCTACAATCAAACCGTCCTGGGCAAGATGCTTTCGATCGCGGAGCACGATATTTCCAACATCTCCCACACCCAGTCCGTCAACCAGAATTTTTCCTGAGGGAACGGTGCCGTTAATCTTAGCAGAGTCCGCCGTAAACTCCAGCACCTTTCCGATATCCAGAATAAAGCTGTTCTGCTCAGGAATTCCCATGGTTTTGGACAAATCCTTATGAATACAAAGGTGACGGTATTCACCGTGAACCGGAACAAAAAACTTAGGCTTGGTCAGCGCCATGATCAGCTTTAATTCCTCCTGGCAGGCATGGCCGGAAACATGCACCTCCGCCAAAGAGGATTCGTAGATCACTTCCGCTCCCTTTTTGAACAGCTCGTTGACCACCCGGGACACCAGCTTTTCGTTGCCCGGAATGGGGTTGGCAGAAATCACAACCAGATCATTTCCAGTAATCTCCACCTTTTTATGATCAGAAAAGGCCATCCGGGTCAAAGCGGACATTTCCTCTCCCTGGCTGCCTGTGGTAATCAGCACAATCTTATGAGCGGGATAGCGGTTGATTTCCTCCAGCTCAATCAGTACGTTCGCGGGGATGTTGATATACCCCAGCTCATTAGCGACTGAAATCACGTTGATCATGCTGCGGCCGGAAATGGCCACCTTTCTTTTGTTCTGCGCAGCTGCGTCAATGATCTGCTGCACCCGGTGAATGTTGGACGCAAAGGTAGCGATAATAATTCTTTTTTTGCAGTCCTTAAAAATATCCCGGAAGGAGTTCCCCACCGTTTTTTCACTCATGGTGTAGCCCGGCCGCTCCACATTCGTGCTGTCGGCGCACAGAGCCAGCACCCCTTCCCGACCCAGCTCGCCGAAACGGGTCAGATCAATCATTTCTCCTTGAATGGGAGTGGGATCAATTTTAAAATCTCCCGTGTGAATCACCACGCCCACAGGCGTATGAATGGCCAGCGCCACAGCGTCAGCAATGGAGTGATTGGATCGGATAAATTCCACATCAAAGCATTCCAGATGAACCCGGTCGCCGGGAGAAACCACTCTCAGCTGCACCTGATCCTGCAAGTGAAATTCCTTGAGCTTATGCTCAACAATGCCCAGGGTCAGCTTGGTTCCGTAGATCGGAACATTGATGTCCTGCAGCACATAGGGCAGTGCGCCGATATGATCCTCATGACCGTGAGTCAGCACAATTCCCCGTATTTTATCCCTGTTTTTTTTCAGATAGGTGATGTCCGGAATGACCAAATCAATGCCAGGCATATCCTCATCCGGAAAGGCTGAACCGCAATCTACCAGTATGATATTGTTTCCGTATTCAAACACGGTCATATTTTTCCCGATTTCATGCAGCCCGCCCAAAGGAATCATTTTTAATTTTGATT
>JAXEOR010000208.1:0-3855 GCA_034117945.1 Clostridia bacterium
ATTATGTCCCGCAACATCAGTAATTTTATATTTGGCAGGCAAATTTATCTCCGTCTGGACGCCATAGGTTTGCCCCTCCAGGCCATCCTGGCCGTTCAAACGCGCATCCTGCCGGATCATTATCACAGAAACACTTTTGCCCCGGTAAGTTGCAGTAATAACCGCCTTACCGTTCTTTCCGGTGGATTCCAGCAAGTTCCCTTGGGTAAACCGGAACACGCTTTCATCAGAGCTGGAGTAGGTAATCCCCTCCGCTCCGGTCAGATCATATACCGTTCCGTCCGCCTTTGTGGCACTAATCTTCAGAGCAGAGGCCTCTCTGTCCGTCCCAACATAGTTACAGGTATTGCCGGACAGGCTTAAGGTATCGGAAAACACTTCTGTAAACGATATGTTGTCTAAGCAAATTCTAATGTCTGCCTCCGCCAGTCTTTGGGTAAATTCCGCAGTGGCAGCCGCCTTTAACTCTGCATCATTCGTTCCTGCCTTCAGTTTTGTAATGTATTCTGAAAAGCTGTCTCTCAGCATCACAAAAATAGAGTCTATGCCATCAGAGGAGGTTGCTGCCATCCCTTTAAATTCATAGGCTAGGTAACTCACGGCTGTTTCCTCTAGCTGCACATTGGTTTGAGAAGTTGAATCATATCCCGATTTTTGCATAATCGTATTGAAAACGAGAGTACCGCTGCCACGCTTCCAGCCATCCTTCAGTTCAACCGTATTATTGCCTGCACCATATATCTGCTGGGTATCTTTTGAAGTCAAATTTTTAAGAGAGGGATAAGAAGAAAATCCAGGTGCCGTATAGGTGGTGGTCAATTCCGCCGGGAACACAAATCCGGCCCGCTCCGCAATGGCCGTCAGAGGCATATCGCCGGAGGTATATTTAAAATCATACCCCAGCTGATAGGTTACCCCTTTTTTCATTACCACATCTTTTGTGCCGTAATACTGAAACCGCATCATCATATCCCGGGTTAACTTATCCTTGCCGCCGTCAGCCTGCTCATACCAATGAACATCCTTATCTGTCTTAGTTAAATAACTATTGATAATCGCATCGGCCTTAAAGCCCTTAAATACCGCATAGGTATTCCCATTCTGCTTGGTCAAATAAGCATTGGCATAATTACTGCTCATTGCCGTCCACTTACCTTCAGTGGCCGTTTTTAAATCCTTCCATTCTCCCTCTGCAATTTCGTATCCTTCCAGGTCATCTGTCACCGTCAGCTCGTCTGCCCAGGCGGCATAGCTCACCGGAACCCATGCCAGGCTCAGAACCAGAGCTGCCACCAGGATCATTACAATACTTCGTTTCATCCAAACTCCTCCTATCATTATATGATATTTCATCATGTGCTTTTATTATATCATCTTTTACCTTCCTTCTCAATAGATAAATGTTACAATTTTATTAATCATTTTTTGTACATTTTTTCAAATAAACGGTTTTGCTTCTTTATGTAAAAAGTCAATTTGTTTTTGCTGTAACATTTATCTAAAAAAGAGAACAGTTTCTTCTAATATTTTGGTTTGTAAAAATACTGCTATTTATTGCAATTTGACAAAAAGAGTAGTATAATAGATTCTGGATCAATTTTGAAGGAGTGACAGAAGAAATGATGCAGTATAGTGCTACATATGAAATTGCCCTGCATTTGGGAATTATTTTTTTTGCAGCAAAGGTGTTTGGAATTTTGGCCAGAAAGCTCGGAATTCCTCAGGTTGTGGGAGAAATTCTGGCAGGTCTTCTCATAGGTCCCAGCTTTTTGGGGATCGTTTCCATGACGGAGCCTCTCACCTTTATGTCAGAAATCGGTGTTATTTTATTGATGTTTTCGGCAGGGCTGGGAACAAATATGAAGGATTTGAAGCAAACAGGGCCGGTGGCCTGTCTGATTGCCACCGCCGGCGTTTTGGTTCCTTTGGTTCTCGGCACCTTGGTTTATATGATCTTTTACGGCTTTGCCCCCTTTGGCTCGCTGGGTTTTTACAAGGCGGTATTTATCGGAGTGATACTGACCGCCACCTCGGTCAGCATTACCGTAAAGGCACTCAGTGAATTGGGGCATTTGAAAACGAAAATGGGGGTTACCATTGTCAGCGCCGCCATTATTGACGACGTTCTGGGCATTATCGTTTTAACCATTGTTCTGGGAATGAGCGGAGGCTCCGGAGGGGGAGCCAGTGCCCTTTGGGTCATTGTAAAAAGCCTGCTGTTCTTTGTTATGGCAGGCGGCGTGGGTTGGCTTTTGTTTAAGATTTTTGATAAGCTAGATCAAAAATATCAGCACACCCAGCGGATTCCCATTTTAGGTCTGGCCATGTGCATGTTTTTCTCCTATGCGGCGGAAAAATTTTTTGGCGTGGCGGAAATCACAGGAGCCTTTGTTGCGGGACTGGTTTTGTGCAATTTGAAGGACGCTCCCTATATTGAGCGCAAGATGGACATTAATTCCTACATGTTCTTCGGCCCCATTTTCTTCGCAGGCATCGGGCTGAAAACAGATTTACATCAGGTTTCCAGCGTGATCATCGCTTTTTCCGCCGCTATGGTGGTTGTGGCTCTGCTTTCCAAAATATTGGGCTGCGGCCTGATGGCAAAGCTTACCGGATACTCCAATGCAGACAGTCTTAAGATCGGCGTTGGGATGATGAACCGGGGCGAGGTTGCATTGATCGTCTCTCAAAAAGGTCTGAATTAAGGTCTGCTGGAGCCAACCTTTTTTACCCCCGTGATTTTGCTGATCATTGTTTCCTCTATTTTAACACCGATTCTGCTGAAAAAGCTGTATCAGCATGATGAAAAGAGGCAAACGAATCAAAAGGAGGTGGCATAATGCAGCCGAAATCCCCTTCCGAATCCTAGACAGAGCAGGTTCAGATTCTGCTTTCCGGCTCCATGAACGGAGCAAAGCGCCTGTTCGGCGGACAACTCATGTCCTGGATTGATATTGTGGCCGCCGTTACCGCCAGAAGGCATTGCGGCCGCAACGTAACCACAGCTGCTGTGGATTCTCTTGAATTTTTAGGAGCCGCCCGGGCAAACGAAACCATTGTGCTGATCGGGCAGATCACCTATGCCGGCACAACCTCTATGGAGGTGCAGGTGCAAACCTTTGTGGAGGAGCTTTGCGGCACAAAGCGGCTGATCAACACCGCCTATGTGGTTCTGGTAGCACTGGACGAAAACGATCGTCCCACCCCGGTTCCTCCTCTTTTGTTGGAAACCGAAGAAGAAAAAAAGCGCTGGGAGGAAGCAAAGCTTCGCTGCCAGGCCAGAAAACAAAACCGTCATTAAGTATTTTTTTACACCATCATCAAACCTCCTCCCCAGATCGATCAGGGAGGAGGTTTTTTGCATCCTATCATCAGCTGTTTTTCTTTGCTTCAGAATCCTTTTCCGGATATTTCAGCTCCACCCGCTCCCTGCCAAGCAGACGGATCAGTTCATTCAACAGCACATCAGAGCAAAACACCCACTTATCCTGCTGCGCCTTCCGCCACTGTCTAAGATCCTCCAGATATAAATATACCTGCGTGGTTCCGCCGGAAAACCGATTTAAAATTCTTAAAACACCGTCCTGCTGACCGCTTTGCAGCTTTAAAATCAGCGCCTGGGGTCTTTGGCTTTGCTCTGCATTGATGGGTTCGATTTTTTGCGCCAGCACCCGAACGGTGCCGTTTTCTTCTGCGCTCACCGTGCCCTCCAGTATCACCAGCTGCTCCTGAGCGATCAGCCGATCGACCTTTTTCAAAACATTAGGGAACACCAAAATATCTGCCGCGCCCTGCAAATCCAGCAGGCGGAACAGAGCCATTTGAGAACCGGCTTTGGTTTTCTTTCGTTTGACC
>JAXEOR010000209.1:0-9033 GCA_034117945.1 Clostridia bacterium
TGCGGCGCAAGGTATGGGAGCTGATTCTGGCAGAGGTGGCAGACAGAAACGTGACCGTTCTGATTTCCTCCCACAATCTGCGGGAGCTGGAGGACGTCTGCGACCATGTAGGCATTTTGTATCAGGGAAAAATGATGCTGGAAAAAGAATTAGACGACATCAAGGGGAATATTTATAAGCTTCAGCTGGCCTTTTCAGACGGTCTTCCGGAGGAGCTTGTAAGGAATTTAAAGGTACTTCATCAAGACTCTTTAGGCAGCCTGCATATGCTGATTGTCCGGGGGCGGCAGGAGCAGCTTGCGGAAATGATTCGGCAATATCAGCCCTTACTCTGTGATTTCCTGCCTCTTTCCCTGGAGGAGGTTTTTATCTACGAATTAGGAGGAATTGATCATGAAATCAAAAACAGCATTTTATAACCGGGGCATACTGCGCTCTGATCTGCGCAGACTGTGGTGGGCGCCTGCGCTGATGACCCTATTCATCTTTTTCGATCAGCCCATGTCCTTGCTGAATCAGCTGGAATATTACCTGCGCTCTGATCTTCCGCAAACCATGCAGCTCTATCACGGTGCGGTTCTGGTTTATTACTGCTACCCTGTTTTGGTCTCAGCGTTGCTGTTCCGCTATTTACATACGCAAAAAGCCACACAATTTTTTCACACGCTGCCTCTTACCCGCGGGGAGCTTTTGCGGACAAAATTGATCACTCTATGGCTGTTCACCGCCCTTCCCACCCTGATCAACTGGACAACAGTGGCAGTGCTTTACCACACCACTCCCCTGTCCGGCTTTTTAAAGCTAAGCCAGGTGAACGCCTTTTTCGGCGGAACCTTGTGCAGTCAAGCCGCTCTTTGCGGGTTCTCTCTCTTTGCTGTCACCATTACTGGCAATACCGCCGGCATGATTGTGTCCGCCCTGGGCTTTCCCACCCTGCCTACCCTTCTTTTGACCACAGCAAACTGGGGGCTGGAGGCCGTTTTAACCGGCTTTGCCGGATTTCCGGAAGGGCTGGAAGGCTTTATTTATGATTTCATTCCTTCCATGCATCAGCTCACCTGGCGGATTGCCTGGTTTTCCATCAGCGAATTTGTGCTGTTGACCCTAGTGGGGGCTGTTTTATATCGGTTCTATGCCGTAGAGCGGGCAGGAGATCTGATTACGGTGAAATGGATGCGCCCCCTCTTTTTGTACGGCGTTACCTTCTGCGCCACAATGACAGGCCTGGCCTATGCCCAAAGCAATTATTATCCCCTGCCCGGCACCATTTTCACCGCCCTGCTGGCCGCCGCACTGGGATTTTACATCGCAGAGGCCTTGCTGAAAAGAACGCTGCGGATCCTGTCCTCCTGGAAAAAATTCGCCGCTTATCTTGTTGTCGCCGCCGCTGCCTGGGGAATCATTGTGCTAGACCCCATAGGCTATCAGACAAAGGTGCCCAAGCCGGAGGATGTGGCTGCGGTGTCATACGGCATGATGCCCCTGCCCACCAATCAGGAAAAGCTGGATCAATACTATTATCACAGTGATTTCGGCCTGTTTACCCAGCCGGAAAATATTGAGCTGGTCACCCAGCTTCATACCCGAGCCATTCACCAAAAGGGAAGTCGCCGGGAAATGAACAAGCAATACATCACTTATCTGATGAAGGACGGCTCCACCCTGAAA
This sequence comes from Clostridia bacterium, assembly GCA_034117945.1. Taxonomy (GTDB): domain Bacteria; phylum Bacillota; class Clostridia; order HGM11514; family HGM11514; genus SIG438. The sequence goes on from JAXEOR010000209.1 coordinate 1,669, forward strand.
AGAGCCTATGATATGTATCCCGGCCAGGATGATGCACTGCTCAGCACGAAAGAAGCCCGGATCAGCAGCAATTACATTTTCCGGGTGCCTGAGGAGGACATTTTGTACGCTACCATCTATGTAACCGAAACCGACTCCCAGGGCTACATTGTTACCAAAAATCGTCCCTACGATAACAAAACCATCCGCAGTCCGGAACAATTAAACCAGCTCCGGGAGGCAGTAATGCAGGATATTTTGGAACAGGATCCTTCCCAGGGGCCAACCCTGTCTATTGATTTTACATTAAAAAAAGAACGGCTTACCAACGCAACAATCACCACCGGCACTCACACCATAGAAATGCTGAACGCTCTGTATCAGCAAGAATGATGAAATAGTATTGACTTTTTGGGTGAAAAGGGTTACAATAACAGTAGGCGAGTGCTTCGCCTGCTGTTATTGTTTGAAAGGAGGTTTGCTTTATTATGAACATAGGCTTTTTTATTTGCAGACATTGCGGAAACCTTGTGGCTTTTGTGAAAAACACGGGAGTGCCCATTATGTGCTGCGGTGAAAAAATGGAGGAGCTGGTTCCTAACGGGACAGACGCTTCCCAGGAAAAGCATGTTCCTGTTGTAACACAGGAAGGAAATCACGTCACCGTACAGGTTGGCTCTGCGTCCCACCCCATGGAAGAATCCCATCATATCGAATGGATTTTTCTCCATACCAAGCAGGGAAATCAGCGCAAATGCCTCCAGCTCACCGATCAGCCCCGGGCGGAATTTATGCTGTGCGACGGGGATCAGGTCATTTCTGCGCTGGCATACTGCAATCTGCACGGACTATGGAAATCAAAAGATTAAAAGGAGTTGTACATTACAATGGATCAAAAAGTAACAAAGCTGTTAAATGAACAAATCAACAAGGAATTCTATTCTGCCTATCTGTATCTGGAATTCGCAAATTACTATGCCGCCGCAGGATTGGACGGCTTTGAAAACTGGTACAAAATACAGGCGCAGGAGGAACGGGATCATGCCATGCTGTTCTATCAATATCTGCAGAACAACGATCAGAAGGTCACTCTGGAAGCCATCGACAAGCCAGACTGCGATCTGACCGATAACATGGCTCCCTTGAAAGCAGGCCTTAAGCATGAACAGTATGTCACCTCTCTGATCAATACCATTTATGCAGCCGCCTTTGATGTAAAGGATTTTCGCACCATGCAGCTGTTAGACTGGTTTGTGAAGGAACAGGGAGAAGAAGAAAAGAATGCGACCGACCTGATCACCAAAATGGAGCTGTACGGCACGGACGCCAAGGGCTTGTATATGCTCAACAGCGAGCTGGGTGGCCGGGTTTACTCTGCCCCCTCTCTGGTATTATAATATTTGATTGACACTCAAAAGGCACTGTTTCCGAATGCCTTGTATCATCGGAACAGTGCTTTTTTTGTGATCTTCTTTGACCGCACCAAAGTATTGTTCAAAAAAACAGCCGCCGGTCTTGGATTGACCGACGGCCTGAAACTCATTTAAAAAAACTCATCGTTCCTCTCGGAAATAAGATAAGCCCAGACTCTTGGGCGGCTGATGCTCCTTGCTTTTCCGCATACTGGTGAAAATCAACACCACAATGGTCACCACATAAGGCAGCATTTTGATGATTTCCTGCGCCGCCTCATTCATATGCAGATAGAGGTACAAAATATACAGACCGCCGAACAGCACAGATCCCCATATTGCCCGTGAGGGCTTCCAGCAAGCAAAAATCACAAGAGCGATAGCAAGCCAGCCCCGGTCGCCAAAGCCGTTATTCTGCCAGGTTCCCCCTAAATATTCCATCACAAAATACAAGCCGCCAAGACCGCTGATTCCGCCGCCGATGCAGGTTGCCAGATATTTATAAAGCGTCACATTGATTCCTGCGGCATCTGCCGTGGCAGGACTTTCCCCCACTGCCCGCAGGTTCAGTCCCATCCGGCTTTTGGCCAAAAACCAGGTGGCAAGCAAGGCAATGATCACCGCCAGATAGGTCATAAATCCGTAAGAAAACAACACGTCTCCCACAATGCCCAGCCGGTCAGACAAAAAAGGAATTTTGGTCTGAAAGGCCTTTCCGGTATCGTACACCGTAATCTGCCCCGTGCTGCCCGCCAGCTTGGATAAGGAGCCGCCCACGAAATTGCCAACGCCGATTCCAAAGGTGGTCAGAGCAAGACCGGTTACATTTTGATTGGCCCGCAGTGTAATGGTCAGGAGACTGTATAAAAATCCTCCCAAAGCCGCTGCCAAAAATGCGCATAACAAAGCAATCAAGATGCCGATGACTCCGTTTGGTGCATTTCCTGCTGCCCGGGCGGCATTTTCATACAGAAACGCTCCTGTCAGGCCGCCAATGCCTCCCATGTACATCATTCCGGGAATTCCCAAATTCAAATTACCGGACTTCTCCGTCAAAATTTCACCGGTAGCACCGAACAAAATGGGCATTCCCTGGGTAATAGCTTTTTGAATAAAGGTAACCAGAATCATCTTTTCTCCCCCTTTCCTCTCACAATCAGCCGATAATTAATGAAAAATTCACAGCCCAGGATAAAGAACAAAATAATACCTGTCAGCACATCCGAGGCGGACTGATCCAAATTGAACTGGCTGGCAATCTGCCCTGCCCCCTTTTCCATAAAAATCAGCAAAAAGGAAATCAAAATCATAGCAAAGGGATTGAATTTAGCAAGCCAGGAAACAACGATGGCAGTAAAACCTCGCCCTCCGGCCGTATTGACCGAAATGGTATGGCTGGAGCCGCTGACAATGATAAACCCTACCAGACCACTGATCGCACCCGAAAGGGCCATGGTGCGCATAATCACCTTTTTCACGTTGATCCCGGCATAGCGGGCCGTATTTTCGCTTTCCCCTATGACCGCAATCTCATAGCCCTGCTTGGTGTATTTCAGATACACAAACATAAATACCGTAATGGCCAAAATGATAATGGCATTAATGCTGTAGTTAAACTCTCCGAAAATGCCGGACAAAAAGTTAGTCGGAATCCACCCGGCCTGGGTTGCGCTGTTAATGGTTCCAACGCTTCCGCTCCCCTTGATCGACTCCCACAGAATCCCGAAAAAGGCGGTCAGCTGAATCGCAACGTAATTCATCATCAAGGTAAACAAGGTTTCGTTCGTATTCCAATGAGCCTTAAAAAAGGCGGGAATCAAGCCCCAGATCAACCCGGCAGCCACACTGACCACAACCATCAGCAAAAACATGACTCCGGTGGGTAGGTTGGCGCAATACCGCAGCACAGCCGCCGTAGCAATTCCTCCCACCAGGATCTGCCCCTCGGCTCCGATATTCCAAAACCGCATTTTAAAGGCGGGCGTAATGGCAACCGCAATACCCAGCAGCAGCATGGTATCCCGAACAGTATTCCAAATGCGCCGGGGAGCCCCCAGTGCCCCCTGAAACATTGCCTGATAAACAGCCAGGGGATTTAATTTTGTCACCCCGTAAATCAGCACCGCGCAAACCGCCAGTGCCAGGATCACTGCACCGATCCGAATCAGCCAGGCCTTCCAGAAGGGAAGAGAATCCCGCTTGGCAATCCGCAAAAACGGCTCCTTTTTATTCATGGCTTCCATTGTCCTGCTCCCCCTTCCGATATTTCGTCATCAAAAGTCCTACCTGCTCCTTGGTCGCAGTTCTGGCATCCAGAATACCGCTGACCTGGCCGTTGCACATCACCAGTATTTTATCGCACAGCTCCAGCAGCACATCCAGATCCTCTCCCACATAAATCACTGCCGCTCCCTGCTCCTTTTGCTGGTTCAGCAAACGGTAGATGGTATAGGAGGTATTAATGTCCAGCCCGCGAACCGCATAGGCTGTCATGAGAACAGTAGGATTGTTGGAAATCTCCCGGCCTACCAAAACCTTCTGCACATTCCCGCCTGACAGCCGCCGAACAGGAGTTGACACCCCCGGGGTCACCACCTCCAGCTCCTGCATAATGGTTTCCGCCAGCTTTTTGGGGGATTTTTTCTCAGTAAAGGGGGTTTTCCCGTCCTGATAATTCCGAAGCATCATATTATCTGTCATTCCCATGCTGCCTACCAGCCCCATCCCCAGCCGATCCTCCGGTACGAAAGACAGAGTCACGCCCAGCTGCTTGATTTTTTTAGGAGATTTTCCGATCAGCTCCTCCGGCTTTTGCGTTTCGGGCTCAAAATAAGTAATGGATCCCTGCTCCACCGGCTGCAGACCCGCAACGGCCTCCAGCAGTTCCTTTTGGCCGCTGCCCGCCACACCGGCAATGCCTAAAATCTCGCCGGAATAAGCGGTAAAGGAAACCCCATCCAGGGTTTTGATCCCTTCCTCGTTCACGCAGGTCACATCCGCTACACGCAGCCGTTCAACGCATTTTTGAGGCTGGGGGCGGTCAATATCAAGAGCCACTTTTTTCCCTACCATCATTTCTGTTAAAGAAAGCTCCGTGGCCTCTACCGTTTTGACCGATCCCACATATTCTCCCCGGCGAAGCACAGCCACCCGATCAGAAAGCTCCAGCACCTCATGAAGCTTGTGGGTGATGATAATGATGGCCTTTCCGTCCTTGCGCATATTTTTTAGCACATCAAACAGCCGATCGGTTTCCTGAGGGGTCAGCACAGCGGTGGGTTCGTCCAGAATCAAAATATTGGCTCCCCGGTACAGCATTTTTACAATTTCCACCGTTTGCTTTTCCGAAACGGACATATCATAGATTTTTTTGCCGGGATCCAGCGTAAAGCCGTATTTTTCTGCCAAAGCGTTGATTTTTTTCGCCGCTTCCCGCTCGTTCAGCCGAAAAGGCCCCGGAAGACCCAGCATAATATTTTGTGCGGCGGTAAACACATCCACCAGCTTGAAATGCTGATGAATCATCCCAATTCCAAGCTGAAAAGCGTCCTTGGGAGAGCGGATGGTAACCTCCTGTCCATTGATAAAAATCTGCCCCTCGTCCGGAAAATAAATCCCGGACAGCATATTCATCAAGGTGGTTTTCCCGCTACCGTTTTCCCCTAAAAGTGCCAAAATCTCACCCGGTGCTACTGTCAGGCTGATTTTTTGATTGGCCGCCACCTCTCCGAACCATTTGCTGATCCCTTTCAGCTCAATTGCATTTGCCGGCATACCTTTTCCTCCTCTTGTCTATCCATTGGTATTTTCTTTCATTGGAACAGATTGAAGCATAAAACTTCAACCGGTTCCAATGAAAGAAAAATCGGGCGGAGCTACAATAAAGTGTAACTCCGCCCCGGAGATTTTCTGATTAATCGCCGAAAGCTGTGTTCAGCTCGGTGATTCCGTCAATTCTAAATGCAAAGGCAGGTGCGGAAATCAGGGTAGATTCCTGGAAATAACCGTCCTTAATGTATTCCAGACCATGATAATCCTGCTCCAGCTCTTCAGTAGCAGTGGTGGTAATGGTTTCGCCGTTAACAGTCCAAGTAGAGGTATCAAACACATGCAGGGTACCAGCTTTCAGAGCTTCCTCTGCTTCTTTTACCGCTTCCTCAGTTCCTTCGGCAATGCATGCGGTGTTCAACTCTGTGATCTTGTCAGCGCCTTCCGCATATCCCTTACACCAGTCTGTAGGAATCTCTGTTCCGTCCATCACGCTCTTAACCGCAAAGGTCACATAAGGAGCCCAATCGATAGAAGCGGAGGTCAGCGCATAGTTAGGAGCTGTTTCAATCATAGAAACATTGTATCCCACAATCGGAACGCCGGCGGCTTCGCAAGCACTTGCAGCACCTGTGGTATCTGCATGCTGACTGATCAGAACGCAGTTATCAGCAATCAGAGCCTCAGCTGCTTCCTTTTCCAGAGCCTGATCAGCCCAAGAACCGGTATATTTCACTTCCATGGTAGCAGATTCGCATACAGAACGAACTCCCAGGAAGAAGGAAGTATAGCCGGAAACAACCTCAGCATAGGAATAAGCGCCCACATAACCGATCTTTGCCTGATCCGCAGTGATTTTACCCTCTTCAATCATCTCGTTAAGCTTCATGCCGGCAACAATACCGGACACATAGCGGGACTCATAAACAGCGGTAAAATAGTTATGCATGTTCTCCAGCCCGGTTGTAGCAGCCTGGTAACCGGTAGCGTGGCAGAACTGCACATCCGGATACTCTCTTGCTGCCTGGATCATGTAATCCTCATGACCGAAGCTGTTGGCAAAAATAATGTCGCAGCCCTGGTCAGCCAGGTCAACCGCTGCATCATATGCCTTTTCATCCTCAGGAATGTTCCATTTGATCACGACCTGATCATCACTCAAGCCCAATTCCTTCTGCATTGCCAATGCGCCCTGGTAATGAGCATAGGTATAACCCTCATTCTCATCACCAACAAAGATAAATCCAACCTTGATATCGGAATCCCCTTCCGGTGCTGCAGTCGGCTCCTCTGTCTTGGTGCTGCCGCAAGCGCCCAGACACAAAGCCATTGCGAAAGCCAAAACTAACGCAAGTACCCTTTTCATACTGTCTTCCTCCTAAAAGATAATTTTTATTTCCAGTGCGTTTTCAACCTTCATTCGCACAAGAATACCTTTTAATTGTAACAAAAATCGGCGCAAAAAACAATATTAATTACTGCCAAATTTCAGCCTCATTCTTTGTCTATTTTAGCTATTTTGTCAATCTTTCTCCTTCTGTAGCGGATTTTGTAAAAAAACGGTGAAACACCGGCGTCAGAATCCGCTCAAAGCCTTCCACCAGCCAGCCCGTAACAAGAGCGCAGACTGCCGTTCCTGCGCCAACGCCCTGGATTTTCCCGAAAAAAAGCAAAGAAAGCACCGCTCCGCACACCACATAGAGCACGTCGGTGGCCACCTTCACCCGCCCGAAGGAAAGGCCAAAGGTATCTGCCGCCGCCTGCACAAACCCTTCCCCGGAATTCATCAAAACCCCTGCCCGTATGGTCAGACTGATGCTAAAAGCCAGCACAACGCAGGCTGCCAGCAGCCAAACAATTTTTGCCCCCATTCCCTCCGGCGCCACGCCCCCCAGCAAAGCCTGATTGATGTTCAGCATGGCGCCGAACAGAAAAGAAAGAGGAATCTGCAATAGCTGGATTTTTTGAAACCTCTGCCTCAGCAGCACAATCTGCCCGGTAATCAGCAGCATATTCCACCAAAAAGTAATCATACCAAAAGAAACCCGGGGCAGCCGATAGCTCACCACCAAAGGAAGGGTGGAAAGGGGGGTTGTTCCCCAGCCAACCTTAATAGAAAGGGTCACTCCGAAGGTCATCAGGTAAAGCCCCACAACCAAAACCGCATATCGTTTGATTAATTCTTGCATATCTCATCCCACTGTCT
>JAXEOR010000210.1:0-11794 GCA_034117945.1 Clostridia bacterium
CAAAATTGAAGAGTTCGTAAAATGACGAGCTTCGTTTTGTGTACCCAAAATTCAAAAAAATTTTAAAAGTTATCCACATTTTGGGCAGAAAAAGAGGGCGTTGCCTCAATTCAGTGAAAATTCACTTATTGAGACACGCCCCCATATGCTATTCCTCACTGCTTTGCTGACCGGCAATCAAATTTAACAGACTGCTCAGTGCTTCATAATCCCCGTTTACAATATGCAGTACCTGATCCACGCTTTGCTCGCTGTAGCCCAGGCTCAGCAGGGTTTCCCTGTCTCCCTCCAAAATGGCGGTCAGTTCCTGGCCGCCCTGCAGGCTTCTGTCATAATAGGCGTTCCAGATGTTATCCCCGATCCCTTCCAGATAGGTAATCAGACTGTCCGATCCTTCTACAAGATCCTGAGCCTGTTCATTGACCGTTGGCTTGGTTCCTTCCACTGTATAAATCGGTTCCTGATTATCCACACTGGTACTAGCTGCCAAATTGGGATTGTTGTCTAAAATGGCGGGAGCGATTTTAGAGATGGCCAAAACGGCACACAGCACAAAAATCCCCATCAGACCCAGGATCATCAAATATCCTCTGGCCAGGTTTCTTTTGTTCAGCTTCCGGCAGCCGCCGCATGCCCATACGATGGCGAAAAGCCAGCCGATCACCGGAATGGCCATCAGCACCAGAATGCCTATGTATCCCCACGCAGTGATGGGCTCATAGGGGGAATCATCCAGAGTGGAGCCGGCCAAAGAGGAAAAGTCAACAATGGTTTGCTGATTGGGATCAAGCTCCTCCTCTTCTTCCTTCATTTTATTTTTGTTTTTCTTATCATGCCAGCGATTCTTTTTGCGAGGCTTTCCCTCCTCGTCATCATCCTGAAACACCGCTCTGACCGCTTCGGCAATATCGGGATTTTCCTCAGGAATTTCAAATTTCTGTGTTGCCTGCATTGCAATTTCATCCGGCTGTTCTTCCACAGTCGGCAGCTTGATTCCGCATTCAGTACAAAATTTTTTCTTTTCGTCCAGCTCAGTGCCGCAGCTGGGACAGATAATACTGGCCATAAAACCCTCCGTTCTGCCGCTCCGCATCGGCAAAATAATGAATTTCTTCTCCCGTGGGCGGAGGAAAGGATAACAGGAGATTTTTTCTGCACAAAAACAGCATAGAAAAAAGGAACTTACATCAATACAATGTGCATACTATTTTATTATACCCTATTTTTCTGCAAAAAGCTAGCCCTATTTTACAAAAAACAAAAATTTTTTGAAAAAAAGAAAAAGAATTGACCCAAAATAGGATCTATGGTATAATAAATGAAACGGGTCGCCCGGATTCCGGACTTTGATACTTTGTTTAGGGCGGCAGTCAATAGGCTTGAATGGCTTTTGCAGGAATGGAGAGAGGGCTATGTTTCGTTTTATTCATTATGATAAGCCGGGGAAGGGAATTGATCCGGACGGACCGAAAAAAAGGCCGTTGTTTCTTTTTTTGGAGCTGTATTTCAGAAAGCTTTTTTCACTGATGCAGCTCAATGTGATTTATTTGTTTTGCTGTCTGCCGATTTTCACGATCGGTCCGGCAACCGCCGGAATGACCTATATTTTGCGGGAATTTTCTGAGGAGCGCCCTGTTTTTCTGTGGGCAGACTTCAAAAAAAACATGAAAAAAAATTTCAAGCAGGGCTTTTTCGTATGGCTGATTAACGTGGTATTGTGGTTTTTGCTGGTTCTGGACGGCTTGATTTTTTACGCCCGTCCCTCTGTATTCAGCGTGATCATGCTGGCGCTTTTGGTCATTATTGCAATTGTGTTTGCCATGATGCAGCTGTATTTGTATCCCTTGATGATTTCCTATCAATACACGGTGCTGGAGCTTTATAAAAACGCATTTTTGCTGGCCATGAGCCGGATTTACTGGAATTTGGCTATTTTAGCGGTGATTGCGCTTGTTTCCTGGGCATTATATTCCGTTGCCTTTTTATCTTTATTTTTGCTGGCTTTTTTTTATTTTTCCACCATTGGGTTTATTTCGGTGTTTTATGCCGGCAGAATGATGAAAAAATTTCTTGTTTCATAGGGATATTGATCTGAAAATAGGAACGAAGGTGATTTTCGCCTTCGTTTTTTTGTGAAAAAAATACTTGACAGAACTTTGCTGTCGGATTACGGGCAAAAAATTTGAAATAAGAATTTTGTCAATTTCTAAAGAAATTGAAATACTTTTGTAATTTATGGATTTTCCTGCAATAAAGATGTCGCAAATACAAGAAAGAAACATGTTTAAATTCCGTTAATTTACAGAAATGTTTATTGACAAGCAGGAGAAAAAAGGGTAGAATGTACTTGTTGGAAGTATTTACAATTCTAAAAAAATAAAAGCTTTTTTGGCGATAAACATGGAAGGAGGTGTGCAAAAATGAATTCTTATTGTTTTAAAAAAGAAAAAAATCCGGGAAATCTAATTGTTATAAAATCTATCTTCTTCCATACAAAATTTTTTCCTTAAATTTTTTCTTTTGCAAAAATGTAATTTTTTTGTTACAAAATATAGATAAAAATGTAAAATAAATATAAAAATTGAAATTCGTTTTAATTTTGGCTAAGAAATTAGCCGTATAAAAGAGGAGAATGAGAAAATGGAGAAAATTCAGGTTTTTATTGCCGACGACTGTGCCGAATTCTGCGAGAGTGTGCGTGATGTCATTAGTCTTCAATCCAACATGGAAATGGTGGGAACAGCCTATAACGGAGAGGAGGCCTATGAGAAAATCTGCTCTCTTCACCCGGATGTAGTTTTGCTGGACAATTGTATGCCCTATATGGACGGTTTGGATATTGTAAAAAAAATAAAAGAAAATAAGCAAATGTTTTCAAAACAGCCTGTACTTATGATGCTGACCGCCATGGGTCGGGACAAAACCATGCAAACTGCCATGCGGATGGGCGTTGATTATTATCTGGTCAAGCCCATTGATCTGAGCATTTTAATAGAACGGATCAATCAGTTTGCGGGAACCGAGCAGCCCTTTGTGCCCACCTCTCTCCCCCTTCCGAACACAGAGGATTTGGAAACCCGGGTTACAAAAATTATGCATGAAGTGGCAATTCCCGCTCATATCAAGGGCTATCAGTATTTAAGAGAGGCCATTCTGCTGGTCATTGATGATGTGGATTTGCTCAACGCCATCACAAAACAGCTGTATCCGGCGGTTGCCAAGAAATTCGGCACCACCCATTCCAGAGTGGAGCGGGCGATCCGCCATGCTATAGAGGTGGCATGGGATCGGGGGGATCCGGAGGTGTTGTCCTCCTATTTCGGATACACCATTCATACAAACCGGGGAAAGCCTACCAACTCTGAATTTATTGCCATGATTTCGGATAAAATTCGCCTGGCAATGAAATGAAATAAAAAGATCTACGTTTGAAAATTTTGTTCTGTAAAAATAAAAAATGGGAAAATGAAAATGAAAGAGGGCGGCAGCTTGCTTGACAAAACAGCAGGCCGCCGCCTTTTGCTTCGCTCCTTTTTCTTATATTTCACAGGTAGCATATTTATATTAGCATATTAATATGAGGCTGTCAAGCATAATTATTTTATGATATAATGATACTAAGGTTATTCAAATATGCTTATTTAGATTGGAAGAAAGCGAATGTGTGAAGAAGGCGTTGTCATTTTAAAAATAGATCAGTGCATTAAAGAGCGGAATATGAGCGTGACCAAATTAGGAAAAGAATCTAAAATCCAGTATGCACAAGCCAAAAATTATTGCAGCGGCAATATGCAAAAGGTTGATTTGAATATTCTGGCCCAAATTTGTTATGCTTTGCATTGTGATCTTTCGGATATTTTAGAATATATTCCTCCGGAGCACCGGCGGAAAAACAGAGATTGAACAGCTTTTGCGGGGGTTGCTAATGGATAAATGCTTTTCATGGCGATCTTTTTTATTTGGAAATAATAGGATGTTTCGGAAGTTTTGAACAACGTAAAGGGGCTGCGGGCAAAGGGATAGATGGAATCGAATTGCCGCAAGCCCCATTTTATTTGATTGGTTTAATCATTTTATAGTTTTTCTTGCAGCTTTTGCTTTAGCTGCTTGATTTCCTGCTCCTTTTTGGCAAGCTCCTTTTCGTAAGCGTCATTCAGCTGGCCGATATATGCAATCACCGCTTTTTTATCAAAGCCAAAGGGAACGGTGGCAAACAATTTCTTTCCCTGATCATTCATGGTTTCAATCGCCCTTTCTGCTGTTTTTATCAGGCCTTGTCCTCCAGGCAAAAGTAATCCTCCTGTACCTTTTGGGGGATGACAAGGGCATTGAACTGTTCTGTCAATTCCCCAATCATCGCCTGCTCCTTCTCTTGCGGAACCCAAAAGGAAGCGGTAATTTCCGCCCCGAATTCTGCCTGAGGCGCAGAAGCGCCCATTTGCTTCAACACATTTTGCAGCTTGCCCCAATCACTGTAGGAAACGGCCGCCTGATATTGCACGCATGGGGTCATGGTGACCACTCCCGCTGCGTCCAGCGCCATTTTTGCACTTTTGCCGTAAGCCCGAACCAATCCTCCCGCTCCCAGCAGGGTTCCCCCAAAATAACGGGTCACAACAATCATACAGTCTGTTACCTCCTCCCGGGTGATCACATCCAGCACAGGAGGCCCTGCTGTTTTGGAGGGTTCTCCGTCGTCCGAAAATCGGGTGGTGTTATTATGACGAAGGGTATAAGCATAGACATGATGGGTGGCGTCCCAGAACTGGCTGCGCAGCTGCTCTAAATAAGCAATTGCCTGTTCCTCCTCTGTCACCCGATAGGCTCTGGCGATAAAACGAGAGCGTTTTTCCGTCATCTCGGCCACAGCGTCCTGCCCAAAGGTTTTGTAAGGCTTCATGCCTGCTCCTCCTCTATCAGATATCCTTCAATTTCCCGTAAAATTTCCTGATCCGCTACTACCGTCATTACCTGACCTGCCTCTGTAAACTCCTCCCGCTCCACCTTTGTTTTTCGGTGCAGCATGGGGCCTGTTTTGCCGTCAGAATAAGGAATACAGACGGTCACGCTCCGTCTGGAGGGAACCAGCCGTTTGGTCAGCACCCTTAACAGCTCGTCTACTCCCTGCCCTGTTTTGGCAGAAACGCAAACGCTGTTTGGAATATAAGGAAGTTCCTCCTCTGCCCGGTCAATTTGGTTGAGCACAGTGATGACAGCCTCCTCCTTGACCCCCAGCTGAGTCAACAGCTTTTGTGCCACCTCCATCTGCACCGGATATTCCGGATTGGAAACATCCACCACATGCAGTACCACATCCGCATATACGCTTTCCTCTAAGGTAGACCGAAAGGCCTCCACCAGATGATGGGGAAGCTTGCGCACAAATCCAACCGTATCTGTTACCACAATAGGAAAATCCTCTGCCAGCTCCATGCGCTTCACCAGCGGATCCAATGTAGCAAACAGCTGATCCTTTGCCAGCGTTCCTGCATCGGTTAAGGCATTTAGCAGGGTGGACTTTCCCGCATTGGTATACCCCACCAGCGCCACCTGAGGAATTCCCTCCTTCAGCCGCTTGCTTCTGGTAGTCTGCCGGTGCTGCTCAATTTCCCGTAATTCCTCTTTCAATTTAGAAATTCTGGTTCGGATATGACGGCGGTCGGTTTCCAGGCGGGTTTCTCCCGGCCCCCGGGTTCCGATCCCCGCCCCCTGACGGGACATAGAAGCTCCCACACCTGACAATCTGGGTAGCAAATATTGCAGCTGCGCCAGCTCTACCTGGCATTTTCCTTCACGGGAGGTAGCCCGTCTGGCGAAAATATCTAAAATCAACCGGCTGCGGTCGATGACCGTCACGCCGGAGGCTTGCTCAATATTGCGCACCTGAGAGCCGGAAAGCTCATCGTCAAACAGCAGCAGATCGGGCTTTAAGGATTCACAAAGCTGACAAACCTCCTCCAGCTTGCCCGGCCCGATATAGGTGGCCGCCTCCACCGTCTGGCGGTTTTGCACCACCACCGCCGCAGTATCCACCTCTGCTGCGTCTGCCAGTGCTTCCAGCTCCTTCATAGACTGGTCGGTAGATTCCTCCAGCAAATCCCGGCTCCCTGTGCAAAGACCCACTAAAATAGCGGTTTGTCTGTTTTGTTCCGTTTCCATCAGCGCTCCTCCTTTACAATCCCCACCGCAATGGGCGGGCAGTTGGGATAATTGATAAAATCATGGCGCAGAACGCTGTATCGATGGCAGTCAATGCCCTTTAAAAAGGCCATGAGGGCGTCCTTTTCCTCAAAGCCGCTGTCTCCTCCGTAATAAATGGCCAGCATGACCATGCCGTCCTCCGAAATCAAATCCATCGCTGCGGAAATGGCCTGAATGCTGGTTTCGCTTTTGGTGCAGATGGAATGATCCCCTCCCGGCAGATAGCCGAAATTAAACATCACCGCTTTGACAGGCTGAGTAACGTATTGCTTCATATTCTGATGCCCGTCCAGCAGCAGGGTCACCCGATCGATCATGCCTGCCTGTTCCAGTTTTCTTTTTGTGTTTTCAATTGCTTGCGGCTGGATATCAAAGGCATATACCCGGCCGGCTTCTCCTACCAGCTGGGCTAAAAATAAGGTATCGTTCCCGTTTCCAGCTGTAGCGTCAATCACCGTATCCCCGGGCTGAACCAACCGCCTGATATAATCATGGGTAATCCCCAGTGCATTTTTCTCCATTCACTTACTCCCACATTGGTTTGATTGCTTCATAAAGAGCCTGTCCGTATAGGGCAAAGCCGTCGTTATTGGGGTGCAGCCCGTCTGCAAAAAAGCGCTCCTCCTCCGGAATCATCGGCTTTGCGTCAATGACTTTCATGCGGGGGAAGAAGGCCGCCGTTCGGGCAATATTATCCCGGATATTCTGTAGGGTTCCCCGCTTATAGGAAACTCCCTCCTCCCGGTGCCAAAGGGGCAGCAGCAAAAAGATTGCCGCCTGAGGATACAGCCGGTCAATTTCCTTGAAATAAGCTGCGCAGCCCTTTAAAAAAGAGGACATATTCTCCGTTTGCCCCTGAGCCCAATCGTTGGTGCCCAAGGCAACCGTAACCAGATCAGGCTGGGGAAGTCCCTCCATACCCTTCAGTGTTTCCGGCAAAAAGCGGATGCCTCCCACACCGAAATTGGTCACATCCAGATTCAGTCCCCTTGCCAGCCGGGATACATAGGTGCCCGCAGGATCCGAGCCTGTCATTCCCTGAGTGATAGAATCTCCAAAGGCATAATATTTTTTGGGAGGCGGGCTGACCGGCTCTGCCTTGGTTTCTCCCTCTGCCCACACCTTTTTCAGCCGAAAGCTGACCAAATGGGGCAGGTATACCGATACTCTGTGAAGTGTTCCGTCCAAGGGCAAAAACACCGGCTGCTCCAGATCCTCAGGCGACCGTTCCACGGCAGGCTGCAATGCTCCGTCAATTACCAATCCAAAAGAGGCGATGGGGCGGGACTGACCTGTGATTTCCAGGCAAAAGCCGATGGCTTGTGCGTCTGTCAAAAGCTCCAGCCGCACCCCCGGCGCGCAGTTTGCCCGAATCCCCCATGCCTCGCTTTGCTCCTCATACCACTGAATGGTTTTTTTCGGCAAACGGCGCAGCAGCACACCCTCCTCCTGCTGCCAATCCAAAATTCCGTGAAAAAATTCCGGCCTGCACAAATCAGTCATTTTGCTGTTCCTCCTGCTTGGTAATTTTATAGGAAAGGGTCAGCAGACTGTCTGTCAAATGCACATTTTCCACTGCAACGGTAGGCGGCATGTGCAAATCCACATATGAAAAATTCAGCACGCCCCGGATGCCGCAGTCTGCCAGCCGCATGGCCACATCCTCACTGGCCTCCTTAGGCAGTGTTAAAATGGCAACCCGAACGTCATGACCCTCCATAAATTCCTCCAGCTGATCGATGTGATACACCGGAATCTCTCCGATTTTGGTTCCCACCAGCTTGGGATTCACATCAAAAATCGCCAGCACCAAAAAGCCTCTTCTGCCGAGAGCGGGATAATTGGCCAAGGCCTGACCCAGCTTTCCGCCGCCGATGATAATGGTTCCGTTTTGATGCTCCACCCCTAAAATCTGGCCGATCTCATGGTAAAGATATTCCACGTTATATCCATACCCCTGCTGGCCAAAGCCTCCGAAAAAGTTTAAATCCTGCCGGATCTGTGAGGCGGTTACGCCCATTCTGCGGCTCAGCTCTCCTGAAGAAATCCGGTAAATTTCATCCTTGAGCAGGTCGCTCAAATATCGGTAATATCTTGGCAGCCGCCTGATGGTTGCCGCCGGCACCTTTTTGTTACTCACTTTGATTCCTCCTATGAGAACGGCTCCCCGTTCGATAATTGTTATGGTAACAAGTTTACCTAAAAACCCCATTTTATTTTATTCTAAACACAAGATATAGTAGTATCCAAAAAGAAACCACAAAAGAAATATTTTCAGGAAAATCACTGTTTTTTCCATGAGTAATCAACATATCCACAAAGTTATCCACATTAGAAAGGCTTATTTTCCGAGTTTTTTGCAAGTTATCCACATTTTAAAACGAATTTCTTTCATAAATCCATGAATATTTATCCAAGAAAGGGTTTAAAAAAAGCCCTTATTTTCCCATTTTTAAAAGGTTACATAACATTAAAAGGGCAGTGTGGCATAGGCGTTTTCATCCAAGGAGCAAAACTGCCCTTCCCGAGCCATAAAATAGCCTGCGCATCCCACCATCACTGCATTGTCCGTGCAGTATCTGGGTCGGGGACACAGAAAAGACAGCCCCTCCCCGGTGCAGGCCTGTTCAAATCGTTTTCTCAAATAGGAATTGGCAGAAACCCCGCCCGCCATCACAACGGTTGTGACCTGTTTCTCCCGGGCGGCTGCCAGGGTATGCTCCACCAAAACGTCTGCCGCCGCACATTGAAAGGAAGCCGCCACATCCGCCCGATTGACCGGAATTCCCGTTTGCTCTGCCTTGTGCATGGTATTGATCACCGCCGTTTTCACGCCGCTGAAGCTAAAATCGTAATTGTCAAAGGCCACTCTGGGGAAAGCATAGGCTGTTTCATTGCCTTCCTTGGCCAAAGCCTCCAGCAAAGGCCCTCCCGGATATCCCAGCCCGATGGTGCGAGCCACCTTATCAAAGGCCTCTCCGGCTGCGTCGTCCCTGGTTTTTCCCAGTACCTCAAACTCCATCCAATCTGCGGCATGCACAATGTGGCTGTGTCCTCCTGAGGCAACCAGCCCTACAAAAGGGGGCTTTAGCTCCGGATGCTCAATGTAATTGGCCGCCAGATGGGCTTTGATATGATGCACTGCGATCAAAGGCTTTTGCAGCGCAAAGGCCACCGCCTTGGCATAAGACATCCCTACCAGCAAAGCGCCGATCAGGCCGGGGCCGTAGGTGACTGCCACTGCGTCAATTTCCGAAAAAGAAAGACCCGCTTGCTCTAAGGCCTGCTCCGTTACCTGAGAAATACATTCCAAATGCTTTCGGGACGCAATTTCCGGCACCACGCCGCCGTATAATTTATGCAGCTCCGCAGAAGAGGCAATGATATCGCTTCGCACTCTTCTGCCGTCCTCCACCACAGCCGCCGCTGTCTCGTCACAGGAGGACTCAATTGCTAAAATATTCATACCCTATCGCCTTTCCGTTTTTTACTCTGATACCATTCTCAAAATCATCATCAGGGCATCTTCCTTATTATCCTGGTAATATTCCTTCCGAACGCCCACTTCCTCAAAGCCCAGCGACTCATACAGCCGCCTGGCGGCAGCGTTGGTCACCCGCACTTCTAAAATCACATAGCTTACCCCCAGTGCCCTTGCCTGAGAAAGGGCATGCAGTGCCAGCGCCCGACCCGTTCCTTTTCTTCGGAACTCGGGAAGTACCGCCAGCTGCAAAATCGTTCCCTCGTCTGCCACCACGGAAAGAAAGCAAAAACCGATCACAGTTTCTTCTTCCTTAGCCGCAAAGCACAGGGTTTGGGGAGAAATCAGATCCCCCCAAAGGGAGGCCTTTGACCAAGGCCGGGAAAAACAGCTGCATTCTACCTGATAAATTTGCTCCAAATCATTCTCCTGGGCCGGTACAATATTCATAGGCAACGCTCCCTGATACACTGCTCAATTTCCCGGCAGCAGGCAGTATAAACCTCCAGATCACCGCCGAAGGGATCGGAAATGTCCCGGTCTCCTCCCAGCAGCAGAATGCGATCCGCCGCATCAGGGCAAACGGCAGCCAAAATGGATCTGTGCAGCTGAGTCATCACATAAATTTTATCCGCCCATGCCATATCCTCCGGCGTTACCTGCCGGGACAAATGGGTAAACCCTGTAATTCCAAGGCTTTCCAAAGCGGCAAGGGCAAGGGGACTGACCGGCTGAGCCTCATTCACTCCCAGCCCGCCCGATCTTGCTTCCTCCCCGGTAATAGACTGATAAATTGCCTGTGCCATAGGGCTTCGGCAGGTATTTCCGGTACAAACAAACAACACATTCACGGCCTGCTCCCATCCTTTCTGTCTGCGGATGCTTGATGCTTATTCCGCTGTTACAATCTCATAGCCCGCCGCCTTATTCAGCCGGTTGGAAATGGCCAGCCCGATGCCGGATTCGCCGCAATCCTGAGCATACACCACGTCCACTCCCTGCTGTTCAAAGGTGCGCAGATAAGCAAACAGGCGAGCCGCCGCCGCAGAGCGATGGCAGAGATCTCCCAAGGACAGCAACACATCAGCATGCATAATATGCCCCAGAGCCTGCTGATACACCATAGCTCCCGCCCGTTTTCCTGACCTGTGCAGTTCTTCAATTTTTTCGTTGATATATCGGGTCACCGCTTCGCTTTCTCCTTTGACCACAATAACCTTGGCATTGGGAGAGTAATGGGTATATTTCATCCCGGGAGCCTTTGCCTTCACATGCTCTCCCGGCTTTTGGGCAACCCCCTCTCCAAGAGCCACCTTCCCCAGCACATCACAAAGCTGTTCGTAGGTCACGCTGCCCGGACGGAGCAGCACAGGCACCTCCTCGCTGACATCCACCACCGTGGATTCCAGTCCAAAGCTGGCGCTTCCTCCATCCACCACCGCATCAATTTTTCCAAATAAATCGTCAATCACATGGCCGGCAGTGGTGGGGCTGGGGCGACCTGAGGTGTTGGCAGAGGGCGCCGCAATAGGCACCCCGGCCATAGAAATCAGGGCTTGGGCTACCGGGTGCTGGGGAAACCGCACCGCCACGGTGGGCAGGCCTGCGGTAACGGTGTCCGGAATGGTGTTTTGCTTTGGCATTACCAGCGTCAGCGGCCCCGGCCAGAAATGATCCATCAAAATTTTAGCCGCCTCCGGCACCTGGCTGACGATTTGATCCAGCTGATCCCGGTGGGAGATATGAACGATCAATGGGTTGTCAGACGGCCGACCCTTGGCCTGATAAATCCGCTCCACAGAATCCTCCCGAAAAGCGCTGGCACCCAGGCCGTAAACCGTTTCGGTAGGAAAGGCCACCAGCCCGCCAGACCGAATCAGCTCCGCTGCGGGCTTCAACGCTTCATAGTCCTGTTCTCCTGCGACTCGAATGATTTTCATAGACATTTCATTGCCTTTCTGCCCGCAAAATAGCTCTCAATGCTTAAAAGGATACGCTGCCTCTTACCGCGGGCGGATAAGGCGTATCAGATCAATTCGGTATTTTAAACTCCAACATTATTCCTGAGAAGCGGCCAGCTTCCGGCTTTGATCCTCTGTAATCAATGCGTCG
>JAXEOR010000211.1:0-2370 GCA_034117945.1 Clostridia bacterium
TGCGGCCTATGATTATTTCGGCCGACAGGTGCAGGAGCGCTGGCTGTAACAAAATTGTTAAGAGGAAATTTTCAGCTGCTGTCGTATTTTATATAAAAGATAAAAGGGGTTATTTTTTTACAACAAAAGGAGAACATTAGAATGAACAGAAGAATCCTTTGTATTTGTCTGATTTTTCTGGTGAGCTGCTCTTTGACGGTTCACGGTATGACGCTGTACTATGACGGGCAGGTACATGAATATGATCAAGTAGTTACATTGAAGGTCAACGGAGAAACAGTGAGCCTGGATGTGCCTCCGGTGATGATTCAGGACAGAACCTTGGTTCCCTCCAGAGGACTGTTTGAAACCCTTGGGGCAACGGTGGAATGGAAGGGGAACACCCGGCAGGTGATCATCACCTCCCAGGAAACAGAGATTATTCTGACGGTGGACGCCACTGCGGCTACTGTCAACGGCAAAATTGTGATGATGGATGTTCCGGCGAAAATCATCAACGACAGAACTATGATTCCGGTGCGGTTTGTTTCGGAGTATCTGGGTCTTTCGGTAGGCTGGGACGGGGCAACAAAAACGGTATCGGTGGATCAGGTGAGTAAATTTTCTGTGTTGAATGTAAGCTATGATGCCCAAAAAAGCCGGGTTACCGTTACCGCAAGTGATCCGATGGAAGGGGTGCGGGATGCGGTATTGACCTCCGGCGGGCAATACCGGATTGTGCTGGACTTTCCGGACGCCATTATGAAAACAGGAACGCAAAAAATCAGCACGGGAAGCAGCGTTTTAACAGAGGTTCGCTGCTCTCAGTACAGATCCATTCCCTATATCGGGCGGTTGGTTCTGGAAAGCAGCCGGCAGCTGCCCTATACTGTCAGCTATTCTGCCGACCGCAGGCAGCTGTATGTGGATGTGGAATTGCCGGAAGAAACGCCCCAGCCTGCTCCTTCTGTATTGCCTACGCAGGTACCCTCCGGCACTGATTTGCAGCTGAATGAAGCGGCAAAACAGCTTTTGGTTGTGATAGACCCGGGGCATGGGGGCAGTGATGTGGGCTCTGTGGGTCGGGAAAACGGTGTGGATGTTTTGTATGAAAAGGATGTAAACCTGGCCATTGCCAACCGGGCAAACACTCTTTTGCAGACGGCCGGGGCGAAAACCTATATGACCAGAAGCACGGATGTGGCGGTGGATCTTTATGAACGGCCGGAAATTGCCAATCAGATGGGGGCGGCGCTCTTTCTGAGCGTACATAACAACGCCTTTTCCTCTGAGAGTGCTCATGGAACAACGGTGCTGTATTATCCGGACGGGCAGCCGTCAGAGGAAACTAAAATGACCAGTCAGCGGTTTGCACAGATTTTGCAGGAGGAACTGGTGGACGCTTTGGGTCGATATGACCGGGGCATTACAGACGGGGCGGAGATGGTTGTGATCAGAAAAACCATAGCACCGGCTGTGATCACTGAAATTGCTTTTGTAACCAATCCGGAGGAACGGGAACTGCTGATGAGCGAAGACTTTCAGAATAAGGCGGCTCAGGCCTTGTGCCGGGCTGTGATTCGGGCGTTGAATGAAATGACGCAATAGCCGTGGCTTTAGCATTGCGGGACGATCAGAAAGAGGGGAATATTTTGAATAGAATGTGGCATCAATTTTTAAAGGAACTGAAAGGAAAAAGTGTGGCGGTATTGGGCGCCGGGATCAGCAACCGTCCCTTGATTCCTATGTTTGCAGACGCGGGAGCCAAGGTGACGGTGTGCGATAAAAATATCGACCTGAACCGGGAGGAAATCTCCGGAGGAAGAGAGGTTTCCTTTCAGCTGGGAGAGGACTATTTGGAGGGCTTATGCCAGGATATTCTTCTGCGGTCTCCCGGTCTGCGCTGGGATTTGCCCCAGCTTCAAAGAGCGGTGGCAGGGGGGAGCACGCTGACCTCCGAAATGGAACTGTTTATGGAGTTTTGCCCGGCCAGAATCATCGGGATCACCGGAAGTGACGGGAAAACCACCACCTCCACCTTGATTTCCCTCATGCTGCAGGAGCAAGGCTTGCATTGCCATCTGGGAGGCAATATCGGAACGCCGCTGCTTCCTAAAATTGATGAGATTTCCCCGGCGGATTGGGTGGTGCTGGAGCTGTCCAGCTTTCAGCTGCATACCATGAGAAACAGCCCTCAAATTGCGGTGATCACCAATTTGTCTCCCAATCATCTGGATATTCACAAATCCTATGAGGAATATATCGAGGCCAAAACCAATATCTTTACCCATCAGACAGGGCGGGACGTGGTGGTTTTGAATGCTGACAATCAGGTAACGGCTGCTTTGGGGATGCAGGCCAAAGGGGACGTTAGGTTTTTTTCAAGGAAAA
>JAXEOR010000212.1:0-5647 GCA_034117945.1 Clostridia bacterium
GCTGGACGGCATTTCGACGGCTGCCTCAAGCTGCAGAAATCTGGTTTACACCACTGTGACCAATCTGGTTTCGGAGGCGGCAGAGCTGGTACTGGGGGGAGCAGAAGCTTTGAAAGGTGCGGCAGCAGCTTTTTTTCAGGGAGTGGCAGAGGAAAGAGCGCGGGTGAAGGAGGTTTCCATTTCCGTTGTTACTCAGCTGGTGGCTCAGGTGATGACCAAAATAAAAGAAAATGTTGGGGCGATGGCGGGGGCGGCTTCCTCCTTCTTCAGCGGTTTACTGGAGGCGGCGGGACAAGCAAAGGCTGCCTGCGGAATTTCAATCAGTCAGCTGATTTCATTCGCCTTAAGCACGGTTTCTCAGGCAGTGGGAACTATGCGGTCTGCGGCGGATCGATTTTTTCGGGGACTGTCCAATGCCTGCGATGAAGCAAAGGGGGCGGTGATGTCTCGCATTCAGGATGTGGTGCAGCAGGCGGTGAGTGCGGTACGCAGCGGCTATTCCTCTATGTTTGAGGCGGGCAAGTGCCTTGCCAGCGGGATTCAGGACGGGTTGTCCTCTATGATTTCTTCTTTGCGTAATACAGTGACATCCATGATATCGGGCTTGATGTCCTTGGCAAGCGGAATGATTAGCTCCGGTATCGGCAACATTACCGGGAGCTTGAGCTCCGGGCTTCGCAGCGGATTTTACAAGGGTCTTACGGCAGGAGAAAAGCTGCTGGCAGGAAAACTGGCAGATGCCGGATACCAGATTCCAAGCGGATTTTTTGCGGGCGGTGTTTCGGGGGTTGGCAGGCTGTATTCTGCCGTGACGCTACCGGGGGCTTCCAGAATTCCGGCGGCGGCCGCAGCGGGAGCAGGAGCCGGAAATGTAAACAATTATTCTACAACCTATCAGTTTGCGGCGGCAGGAGAATCCATTGCGGATCAAATTCGGGCGGCCAGGGCTCAGGAAAAAATTAATCGGCTGAGAGGGGTGCGATAGTATGCTGCAAATAGAATACCAAAATGAGTGGGGGAGTCTTTCTCTTCACCGCAAGCCCTGTCGGGTGCTTTCGGTAACGGGGCTGGGACTGCCGGAGCGGGAGTTTGAGACGGTGCGCTATGCTGATTCTCACGGACAGCAGACTATGAGCGTGACAGACTGCCCCCGGGTGATTACCATGTCTGTGGATTTGCTAATGAACTGCGGACTGGGGCGGGAGCTGGCTCGGATGGCTCGCATTTTATACCGACCGGGTAGGCTGCTGATTCGATCTGCCGGAAAAACAAGAGTGATCCCCTGCAGGTGCACTGCCTGGGAGGAGGATGGTCGTACCCCTATTTTGGCAAAGCTGATTTTACAGTTTACCTGTGATGATCCGGCTTTTTTGGAGGAAAAGGAGCGGTCGGAAGGGGTTTATCAAAGAACCAATCTCATTTACGGCTCCTTTACGCTGCCGACTGTGTTCAGTTCTAAAATCACAGAAAAGGATGTGATCAACACAGGGGATTTGCCGGTACAGCCTATTCTGATTTTGAGAAATATCGGGGAGGATACTGCATCGGCAGGAGTAACGATTGTGAACACGCCCCCTTCCGGTGTGAATCAAACCTTTCAGCTGACCAGGCCTTTGCTTGCCGGGGAACAGGTAAGGGTTGATTTTCCCGGTCGGCGGGTGGATTCTGATCAGCGGGGAAGCTTACTTCACTCTATTTCAGATCACACCTATCTGAATGCTTTTACGCTGGAGCAGGGGAAAAATCACATTGAGGTGACAGCCGGAATCGGGGATAAAATGGCGGTTTCCTGTATTTTTATCCCGAAGTATCTGGAGGGGATGTACTAAGAAGGAGGCAAAATGGAGGATATTCGATTTTATAATTTTGAAGGTCGGCTGCTGGCAATTGTTCATGATGCGGTTACGGTAAGCTGGAGAATTTGCTACAACGACATTGGCAGCTTTGAGGCTCATTTCAGCCTGCATTCCTCCTTTATTCCGGAAATTGCTCAGCAGCCCTGGCTTGTGGCAGTACAGGGAGAGCTGCAGGCGATTATTACAGGCAGGCAAATCGGAGAGGAATTGGTTCTGTATGGAAAAACACCCAATTGGCTGCTGACCAAACGAGTGATTCCACCTTTTGTGACGGGGGCTATTGCGGGCGATACCCAGGGAGAGGTGACGGTTTCCAAGGTGGTGCAATGGGTATTTTCCCAATGCTTTGACGACCAGGATCCGGTGGTGCAGGAGCAGGATGAGGGGGGCTTTTCTCAGGATCAGATCGTTTTTTGGCGCAACACTGCCAACTCTGCCTTTGAGGTCATTCGGGACTGCGCTCAGCGGGACAGAGGAGGACATCGAATCATCTTTGACCCTTCAGAGGGAAACTGGCATTTTCAGCTGTACAAGGGAACGGAACGGGAGCTTTTACTGAGCGAGGACAATCGAAATGCCTATGAAACGGTTTTCAGCGAGGATATTATCGATCTGGCTGACGCCGGCTGGTATGGCAGAGAGTTGAATTCCCGGGGGGATTATGATCCGGTAGAAAACCGGCCGCCGCTCAAGGATGGCTGTCCTGAAAATTTCGGAAAGTATTACCGGATTTCTCAAGCCGGCTCCCGGTTTGGACTGACGATGGGAGAGGGGGATTATCTGCTGTGTGATACCCCCCAGGGGCAATGGCGGATTGCAGACGGAGAAGAAATCCAGCAGCTGGACTGTATCTGGCTCAAGCTTCAAGGGCCAAAGGAAAACAGCGGGATTTATCGCTGGGATAGTGTTCTGGATGCCCAGACTCAAAGCAGTGCCGAGGCAGAACTCAAGGAAAAGAAAAAAATTCAAGAGATCACCTTGGTTACTCGGGATGTTTTATACGGTCGGGAGTATGGCTTGGGGGATATCGTTCGAGTACAGAAATCCTCGGGCGGGGTTCATTTGGTACAAACCAAGCAAATCGAGGCAGTTAACATTTGGTATGAACAGGGCAATTTCGGTCAGCAGCCGGAATTTGGCGAGGTGCAGACCGGTGAAGAGAACTAAAAAACATGCCCGGCGGATGGCCGGGAGGAAGACATGCGATTAAAGGAGGAATGAACATGGGAATTTCAATGGATTTTGCAGATAATGTGGCTTATGGCGCCTCTGACCTGAACAGTCTTCGGTGCGCACTTGCCACAAAGGGGGTGCTTCCGGAGGAATCCACCGCCTGCATGGCGGTGCTGGGCAGCCAGAATAAGACGGTAAAAATCTGCGGGGGGCAGGCTCTGTTTTCAGACGGGGCAAGATGCTCTATTGACGCAGAGGGAGTCAGCGTTTCGGTGACAGATACTTGTTATCTTTATCTCAGCCGGGAAGAGGACGGAGCTCAGGTGAAAACCTCGGGTTCTTTGCCCTCCGGCGGGAACACGGTACTGCTGGCGAAGGCGGAGGTGTCCGGCAATACGGTGTCCTTGACCGATATGCGGGAATATACGGTATTAAAAATTCCTTCCTGCACGGTGAACACCTATGATGAATTTATTCTAAAAAAAAACTTTAATGATGCCGCTGTAAAAAGCTATGATTCCTCCAAGTCTCTTACCTCTGGTGTTTGGTGCAAGGTGCATGAATTTTCTGTCAACAATCAAAATTACAAACACGTTTGTCTGTTTGATAATGCGGAGACGGTGGAAAATAAAAGGTATCTGGCTTGGGGGAATTTAAATTCCGGGAAATACTGGTGCTCTTATGTTTCCTCTCTTACAAGCGAGGAAGAGGTGGATTTTGTATATGGTGGGGATGAAATTGTGTTATACCAGACGCTGACCTCCACCAAAAGAGTGAGATTTGTGAAAAGCGGCGCCAAGATTGAGATTTGGTATTATAGTACGGTGAAAAATAATTTGCCTTTTTATTTTGACGCACAGATTAAATTTGCATAGGAGGGGTAGGAATGGCAAGATATTATGCTAAGCTGGATTTAAAAAAGAACTTTGAGGCGGTTTTTGCACTTCCTTTGTTTACGGGGGATTCAGGCAATACCGTTAGGCTGGAATTTTATCATGACGGACAGCCCTATGATATGAGCGGGGCTCAGATCTATGCCAGACGGTCGGACGGGACGGTGCTGACTACGGCGGCGGTAACCAGCGGAAATCAAGCGGAATTTACCCTGTACAACAACATGTTTTCCTGCCTGGGAGAATTGCAGGTGCAGGTTTCGGTACTGGATGTATACGGAAATTTTTTGACCAGCGGTGTGCTTTATTTTACGGTTCAGGAGGGGTTTTCCTCTCAGTCAAAGGGAGAGGGAAGTGATGATTTCTGCGATTTGACTGCATTGATTCGGCAGGTTTCCCGGGGAATCGGGCAGCTGGAGCGGGCAGAAGCGGCGGCAGACACGGTGGAGGGGCTTGCGCCGGAAATGCAGTCGTTTTTAAGCAGGTTTTCTAATCTGGAGGATCAGGTCATAGCTAGCTTGGATATGAATGGGCTGGATCTTTTTATCAAAGGAATCGGACTGGTTACCTCCTCAGAAACAACTGACAGCGAATTCGGACCGATTTCGACTGAATATCAGTGGCCGGTTGTTGCGGAATATTCCGATACTTTCGGCAGCATTACGGCAACCCAAACAAGATTTTACAACGGAAAACTGGAGAGACGTGTTGGGACGGGATCCGAAAACGCTGTTGCATGGGGGCAATGGAAAGAATATCTTTTTGATGTTTTAAATGAACTTACAACCGTATATCGGTACAAAGGAAGCGTTGACAATGTAACACTTCTGCCTGAGCAAGGGCAACGGGTGGGGGATGTTTATAATGTGGTCATGGAAGGATTGGTTACCAGACAAAGAAAACTCATTCCTCTTTCTTATGTCTCCTTTGAGTATGATTCAAATGCCGGACTGTATTCTGCTACATATAACTACGATTCTTCCGCTTATTCTTTAGAAAATGACGAAGTTTATGATTTTTACACCAAAACAGGAAACCAGATTCTTTGGTGTATGGCTGCGGGAGAAACAGGAAATACACAGTTCAATGTGAATCCGGCAGGAAATACGGTATGGATTAATATAGATATGAATGATTCCTCCAATCAAATCACAACAGAAGATGATGCGAAAAAAATAAAGTATTTGCAGGTACACGGAAACGAGGAAGAAGGGCAGACTGTTGATGTTTCTTACAAGGTAGAGGCAGGCGGCAATGTGGTATGGTCAGGTTCCTACTGGGATGTATTGGCCGGAACGGTTGATTTATCTAATTACGCAGAAAAAGCTACTACTCTTGCCGGCTACGGGATAACAGACGCTTATACAAAGCAGCAAACCGCAGATCAAATAGAACAAAGGATAAAAACCATAGAATTAACTTCATCTATTGATGGTAACTCATGGTTTGATGGTGTAGATTGGTCATTCTTAAATAATCTAACATCACAATTAGTTAAAATAAAAATTAATTATACGGATGACTGTGGAATGCGTGCACAATCAGAAGGATATGTAATTTCTGTTTACGGAATAGGAAGTTATTATTCTAATACTGAACAATATTTGATTCTTGGAGAAAATGAATCAAGCGTGACATATGTTAGAAGGAAATACGACGAATCGTATTTTACCCAGGAGGATCCATATTGGACTTCTTGTCAAGTTGTTGACGGATTGGACGGTG
>JAXEOR010000213.1:0-2690 GCA_034117945.1 Clostridia bacterium
TTATACCATAAAAACGGAGAAAAATCATCATATATTAATTCAAAAAAGCCGCTTGAAATCTGGCTTTTCAGACTTTTACAAACGGCTATATGGATCTAAGAGAAGGAGGAAACAACATGAAAAGAAGGACAACGGCCTTATTCCTTGCAGTTGCTTTTCTTATTTCCTGCATTTCGTTTACCGGCTTTGCTGAAGAAGCAGACAATTTGGTTTATTTGCAGGATTACAGCCAGGAGCAGCTGGAACAGGGGCAAAGCTATCGGGAGTATTTTTACTCCAACACCGGAAGTAGCTGGAATTTAAATGCTGCCGGTTCATGGGCGGTGGAGTGGCTGGTAAATGATAGCCATTCCAAGGACGGTAATTATTTTGTCATTGCTCCCGCCAGCCAGAATATTTATTTGCTGACCATCGCCCCAACTCAAGGGGGGAACGGCAGACTCAGCATGAAAAAAAGCTTTTTGTTTGAGTTTAGCTTTAACAGCTTAAAAAGCAGTCCCAACAATCCTGAGGAAAATAACAGAGTGCCGGGCACAATGGAGGTTCGCATCTTCCCGGAAAAAAGCACCACCTCCAACGGCAGAAGCGGAGAAGGACTGATTCTGACCATTCCGGTAGGCGGCGACATTACCTTTGTGGACGATACCGCAGAAAAAACCGCCGAGAAATTTGCCACAGAGCAAAACACCTGGTACGATGTGAAAATTGCGGCGGATCTTTCCACAGCAGTTCCCACCTACAGCGCATGGATTAAGAAATCCGCAGACAGCGATTACACCCTGCTGACAGAGGGAGCCTCCTTCCCCAGATCGGGGGATTACAGCGAGGGACTGGGCGTTTTCGGATTATTAAATGTGAAAGCGGTCAGCGGCAGCGCAATGGCTGTGGACGATATGAAAATTACCTATGACGTGAAAAAGGTTCCTCCCTCTGCCAAGGCGGTGTTTGCCTCCGGCAGCGGAAGCGTTGGAAAAACCCTGTACGGCATGTATGAGTTTAACGGCTCACCCGGAGAGGGAGACAGCCGGTATGAATGGCTGGTCTGCGACAGTGAGGAGGGCGATTATCAGCCCCTTTCCGGCCAAAACAGCAGAACCCTTTCTTTGGATCAGTCTCTGAACAATCGGTATGTGAAATTTCAGGTGACACCTGTTAATCAGGACGGGGAGCAGGGGGAGGCTGTGCAAAGCCCTACGGTTCGGATCAGGGAAAGTGACCGGGAATACGGCTTGGATCAGCTGAATAACGATCCGGGAGAGCTGAAAATTGCCTTTCTGGGGGGCTCTATCACCTACGGAACAGGCGCCAGCAAAATGGAGAATCGGTATTCCACACAGCTGGTCTACAACTATTTTAAAACAAATTTTTTCAATAAAACGGTGACGGAAATCAACAGTGGCATCGGCGGAACCCCTTCCGATTTGGGACTGATGCGGCTGAACCGGGAAATTTCCTCTCGGGCACCGGATGTGGTGTTTGTGGAGTATGCGGTCAATGACGGTCATTTTGACAAGGCAACCACCCAAAGGCAAAATGAGGGGATCATTCGTCAGCTGCTGGAGCTTCCCAAGCAGCCGGTTGTGATTCCGCTTTATACCTGCCGGGACGGGCTGGACGAAACAACAGCCGATTACCAAAAAGAGGTGGCACAGTATTACGGCCTGGGCAGTGTAAGCTTTCTTGATTATCTCAAGGAAAACGGCGGGAACGAGGCCTGGAGCAAGCTGACTACAGACGGCGTTCATCCCAATGACGCAGGCCATGCCAAGTACAGCGAAATTGCCATTGAGGCCTTTCAGAATGACTTTCCCCGTTTTTTTAAAACCTACTCTGTTCCGGAGGAGGTCATGTCTGATCATGAATTCCGCAATACCACCCTGGTGCCCTATAACGAAAAGGATCGGGTTGCCTATACGGGGAATTTTGAGATCAACCCCTCCGACACCCAAAAGGATTCCTTCAGCGGCTTTACCCATTGGCCCAACGGCTCTATCACCTCCCGGACGATCGGAGATCAGGTCACCTTTACCTTCCGGGGAAGCACCATCGGCCTGTGGGCGATGCGGGGCACCAAATACGGAAAGGTTTCCTATGATATTGACAACGGTGCCTATACCGGCGTGATTGATACCAACAGCAGCTATACCATGGCATATCCCGTTTTCTTCCGGTGCGATCTGGAGGGAGGAGAGCACACCCTTGTGCTGGAAAACGCAGGCGGCGGCACGGACAATCTGTTTACCTATGCTTATTTTGTGACAGATGATGATTTTGCTCCCAAGCCCCATTGCGAAAACGTGAGAATTGTCGGCCCTATGAGACTGGGGGGAACCGTGCAGGCGGAGTTTGATTATGACGGCTCTCAGGAAGAGTGCAGCTATCGGTGGCTGTATTACGATGAGGAAAAGGGAAGCTATCAGCCCATTCCCGGAGCAACGGAGCAAAGCTGGAAAATCACCTCTGCCTATGGGGATCGGCTTGTGCGTGTGGAGGTGACCGCTAAGGACGGCAACACCAGCCAGTCTCCTGAGGTTCGGATCCCGGGCACAACGGAAACGGTGCTGTATTCTCAAACCTATGAGCAGCGCCCCCTGGGCGTGACTGCCCCGACTGCCACCTGGAGCAGCTGGTGTCATAATATGGCCGGCTCCTATGCTTATGTGTACTTATTAAACGACGATTATTCCGTC
>JAXEOR010000214.1:0-8994 GCA_034117945.1 Clostridia bacterium
GTAAACATTATGCTGCCCATGGTTACCTGTATTTCTGAAATTACGCAGGCAAGAGCGCTGCTGGAGCAGGCTAAGGAAAAGCTGGAGGCCGAGCAGATTCCTTATTGTAAGGAGGCGGCTCTGGGCATTATGATTGAAACGCCGGCAAGCGCCGTTATGGCGGAGCAATTTGCAAAGCACTGCGATTTTTTCAGCGTCGGAACCAATGACTTGATTCAGTACATGATGTGCGCCGACAGAGGTAATCCGAATGTGGAATATTTATATAATCCCTTTCATCCGGCAGTGATTCAAATGCTGTATCAGGTGATTTCAGCAGGGGAAAGGGCGGGAATTCCCGTGAGTGTTTGCGGCGATATGGCGGCTGATTTGCGGTTTACCAAGCTGCTTTTGGGATTGGGTCTGAAAAAATTCAGCGTTCCCTTTCCTATGATTGCAAGAATGAAATATAAAATCGGAACCATTGACTTAGAGGAGGCCAAGGCGGTTGCCAAACAGGTGCTCCGGGAGGATCAGGAACAGCAAATTCAAAATTTGTTAAAGGAGTGAAGGAATATGGAAATTTCTCAAGTGTTAAAACCGGAAAGAATTCTGCTGCATTTGCAGGCGAAAACAAAGGAAGAGGCTTTGGAAAAGATGACTGATCTGTTAGAACAGACCG
The DNA here is from genome assembly GCA_034117945.1 of Clostridia bacterium. Taxonomy (GTDB): domain Bacteria; phylum Bacillota; class Clostridia; order HGM11514; family HGM11514; genus SIG438. The sequence goes on from JAXEOR010000214.1 coordinate 662, forward strand.
GAGCCCTGACCGACAAAAAAGCCTTTCTGGAGGATGTGATGGAGAGAGAGCGGGTTTCCAGCACGGGAATCGGAAACGGAATTGCCATTCCTCACGGAAAATCCAAATTTGTCAAGGAAACCACAGTGGCAATCGCCAGCCTGGAAAACAACAACATCGAATGGGAAACCTTTGATGATCAGCCCATTTCACTGATTGTTTTGCTGGCTGTAGATGAAGAGGATAAAACGGGAGGGCATGTGCGGCTGCTGTCCCAAATGGCGAGAAAGCTGGCCAGTCCGGAAACCTGCCGTCGTTTAACAGAGGCACAGACGGTGGAGGAAATTGTAAAGGTGTTTTCCTAAGTGCCTATCTCTCGAACAGGGTGGCTAAGCTTAGAGCACAGCCGAAAAACCAAGAAAAGGAAGTTTTCTGTTTTGAGGCTAGCGGAAATGCTTAGGCGACCGACCGTGGAGAGGGTGGAGGCATGACAGAGAAGTGCCTATCTCTCGAACAGGGAGGTTAAGCAGTAAGCACACATTGACGAACGTAAAAACGAGGAAAGGAGGTATTGTAATGAAAATTGTAGGCATTGCAGCATGTACATCCGGGATTGCCCATACGTACATTGCTAAGGAAAAGCTGGAAAGCGGTGCAAAAGAGCTGGGTCATACCGTTCATATTGAGACTCAGGGTACCATCGGCACTGAGGATGAGCTGACAGCAAAGGACATTCAGGAGGCCGACGTTGTGATTATTGCTGCGGACATCAAGGTAAGCGGCAAGGAGAGATTTGCCGGAAAAAAAGTGGTTGAAGTTCCCACTCACATTGCGATCAAATCACCTAAGGCATTGATCACAAAAATCGAAAAAGAGCTGGGTCTGTAATCGGCCGGAGCTTCTAAAAAAATTGATGTCGGTAATCGACAGGATAGGAGAATGAAGATGTTAAAAAAGTTACAGTTAAAAAAACATGCGTTAACAGGAATCTCCTTTATGCTGCCCGTTGTGGTTGCGTCGGGTCTGTTAATTGCAATCGGTAATCTTTGCGGCGGAAATCCAAGTACGATTTCGGATTATAAGGAAAGCTATAATATTTGGCAGGCGGCCGTTACGCTGGGCGTTTACGGAATGCAGCTACTCCCTGCTGTGATCGGTGCGGCGATTGCCTATTCCATTGCGGATCGTCCCGGTATTGCTCCCGGTTTGTTAATGGGTATGATTGCCCAGAATATGGGTGCCGGATTTTTAGGCGGTATGCTGGGCGGTTATCTTTCCGGTTACTTTGTAGCCTTCCTGAAAACTCATTTGAGAGTACCCAAATGGGCTCAGGGCTTGATGCCGATGATGATTTTACCCTTGATTTCTTCTGTTGTGGTAGGCTTGATCATGTTCTTCCTGATAGGCGGTCCCATTGCGGCCGGTTCCAGAGCGCTGGAAGCGTTCTTGGTGAATATGCAGGGCGGATCCAAAGCGGTATTTGGCGCGATTATGGGCGCTATGGCTGCCTTTGACTTCGGCGGCCCGGTCAACAAGGTTGCCTCCCTGTTTGCAGACGGGTTGCTGGTAGATGGTATTTACGGCCCGGAGGCAGTGAAAATTTGCGCATCCATGATTCCTCCCTTTGGCGTTGCATTGAGTTGGCTGATCAAACGGTCCAGATATACCAAGCGGGAAACGGATAACATTAAAGTTGCGTTCCCTATGGGAATTTGTATGATCACAGAAGGAGTCATTCCCATTGCGGCGGTGGATCCCATCCGGGTGATTTTCTCCTGCTCCTTCGGGGCGGCTGTAGGCGGAGCGATTATTATGCTGTTAAACGTTGGCTCTCCGGTTCCCTCAGGCGGAATGTTTATCGTTCCTGCCATGACAAATCCTTTAGGGTTCCTGCTTGCATTGGCTGCGGGAACGGTTGTGACAGCACTTTTGCTGGTGGTGTTAAAGAAGAATCCCACCGAAGAGGTCATTGAAGAGGAAGAAGAGGAGCTGAGCCTGGACGACATTAAAATCAGCTAAGGAACAGTAGAGTTTAGCAGAAAGGGCGGAGAATTGCATGTATGTTTCCATGGAAGGAATGCTGAAGGAGGCAAATAAGAACAATTATGCGGTGATGGCAATCAACTGCTTCAACCTGGAAACCGCAAGAGCGGTGATCCGGGCGGCAGAGGCAGAACGGGCGCCCATTATTGTAAACCTGTTTCAGGATCATCTGCTCCATCATTTTGACAGCGGTTTGAGCGCACCTCTTGTAAAAACGCTGGCGCAGCGCAGCAGCACGCAGATTGCTTTGAATTTTGATCATGGCCAGGAGGTTCCTTATTTGCTCAAGGCGATTGACGACGGATTTTCCTCCGTTATGGTGGATGCGTCCCGGTTTGATTTGGAGGGCAACATCGCAATGACAAAGGAAGTGGTGGAATATGCCCATCCCAGGGGAGTCAGCGTGGAAGGGGAAATTGGCTGTCTGGGAGCCAGCGAAGGCGGGGCATTCACCCAAGAAATGATGTATACCGATCCGGAACAGGCCAAATACTTTTATGACCAAACCGGGATAGACGCTCTCGCCATTTCCATCGGCACCTCCCATGGAGACTATCCGGAGGGGATGATTCCCAAGTTTGATATCGACCGGCTGCGGGAAATTAAACGGCTGACAAAGGCTCCTTTGGTTCTCCACGGCGGTTCCGGCTCCGGAGAGGAAAATATTCTGAATTCCGTAAAAAACGGCATTAATAAAATCAACGTAGGCTGTGACTTTATGAATGCCAACCGGGATGCCGTTGCTGAAATTTTGAAACAACAGCCTCATATTAACTATTATGAATTGATGCATGAAGCAGAAACCAAGAGCATGGAGTTGGTGCGGTATTATATCAAGCTATCCGGCTCGGATCATAAAATAAAGTAGGAGTGATTGATGATGTTAATGAATATGAAAGAGCTGCTGGCTGTAGCAGACAAAAACGAATTTGCGGTACCTGCCTTTAATATCGGAAGTCTGTCCATCCTGCGCGGCGTGGTAGAAAGCGCCAATGAGCATAATGCCCCTGTGATTTTGGCAATTCATCCCACCGAGCTTGAATTTTTAGGTGACAGCTTTATCAGCACCTGTATCCAGGAAGCAAATAAATCCAAGGTACCTATGGTGATTCATCTGGATCACGGCGGTTCCTTCGAGCAGGTGCTGCGGGCAATTCGCTGTGGATTTACTTCTGTGATGATCGACGCCTCTCATATGTCCTATGAGGACAATGTGGCCATCACCAAAAAGGTGGTAGAGGTAGCGAAGGTATCCAATGTTTCGGTGGAAGCGGAGCTTGGAACCATCGGAACCACAGGGGATTCCTATGAGGGAGGTGCCTCTGAGGTAATTTATACCGATCCCGCCCAGGCGAAGGATTTTGTTGAAAAAACCGGAATTGATTCTTTGGCGGTGGCCATCGGAACCGCACACGGGATTTACCCCAAGGATAAAAAACCGGAATTAAAGCTGGATCTGTTAAAAACCATCCGCAGCACGGTGGATATTCCTTTGGTGCTGCACGGCGGCTCCAGTAACCCGGATCATGAAATTGCAGAGTCTGTGAAAATCGGCATTTCCAAGATTAATATTTCCAGCGATATTAAATTTGCTTTTTATCAGAAATGCCGGGAGGTATTGCAGGAAAATCCGGACTGGATGGAACCCAATGCCATTTATCCGCCCTGCATTGAAGCCATGAAACAGGTGATTGAATTCAAGATGCGGCTGTTTAATGACATTGGAAAGGCTGAGCTTTACAAATAGAAACGAACCCCATCGCTCCTCCGAAGGAACTGCTTCGGAGGAGTTTTTGCTTTTGGGCGCCGCATAAAAGCCTTTGATGAAAGGAAAACTAAAAACAATGCAGAATAGTTCTATTAATCAGCATTGCTGTCATGACAGAAAAGAGGTGTGCCGGATGGGAGATATTCGATCCTATATTAAGGAAAAAGGCGGACTGTCCTTTGAAGAATGGGCGTTTGGTGAGGTTGACAGCTTAATTTTGTCTCAGCTTTCTTATTTGAATCTTCAAAACAGCGGGGCGGCGCAAAAAAAATTCAGTGTTTCCCTACAGGAAATCGTAAGTGCTCAGTTTACGGAGGAGTTTGTGAGTCAAACCCTCACGCCGGATAAAAACAGGGAGCTGCTGTTTGCCGCGGCGGAAAGTAAGCGGTTCGGCGGGATTTGTCCGGGATATTACTGCAATCTTTTGGATGCGGAAAATGAAAAGCAATTTGCCGCCGTTACCTTTCGGTTGGGCAAACAGTTTTATTATGTGGCTTATCGGGGAACAGACGGCAGCTTTGTAGGCTGGAAGGAGGATTTGAATCTTTCCTTTTCCAAGCAGATTCCCGCTCAGCTGGACGCTGTTCACTATTATGAAGAGGTCTGCAAAAGAAGAAAAGGGGAATTTTTGCTGGGAGGTCATTCCAAAGGGGGAAATCTGGCTGTTTATACGGCGATGGCGTGCAGTCCGAAAGCAAAAAAGAAGCTTGGGGCAGTGTATAATCATGACGGCCCCGGCTTTGTTCAGGAATTTTTTTCTCAGGAGGAATATCAGAAAATCAGACCGTTGATTCACAAAACAATTCCTCAAACAGCGATTGTAGGCCTTTTGTTAGAGCAGCATGAGGATTACTCTGTGGTGGAAAGCGACGCCTTTGCTTTTTTGCAGCACGATCCCTTTTCCTGGGTTGTGGAGGAGGGTGCCTTTGTTCCCATTCAATCTGTCACATTTTTTTCGGAATATACCAACAAAGCCTTAAATACATGGCTGAACCAGTTGGATATGGAAACCAGAAGGAAGTTTGTGGAAACCCTGTATCAAATGATCGTCAGCACCAATGCGAACACCTTTCCGGAGCTTTTGGAGCAGGGAGGTGCTGCCATGAAGCTGTTTTTTCGGAATCTTCGCTCTACCGATCCGGAGGTGAAAAAGCTGATGAATCAAACCATTGCGGCGCTGATTCGTGTGTCTATGCACGAAATGAAAAGCTTACTCCATCAGCGGATTGTTTCGAAAAAAGAAAATGCCGCCTCTGAAACAGACAATTCTGCCTCGGAATAGCGGCTGCTTTTGGTGTATCAACCGGATTACCTTTCCGGCAGCTGCAGATAATGATCAATCACCTGCAAGGAAGTTTGAGCCGACCGGGCGGCAAAGGCAGGAAAATCTTTGGGGGAATTGCCGTCAGCATCGTCAGAAATCGCCCGAAGTACCCCAAAAGGAATTTTGTTCACATAACACACCTGACCGATGGCCGCCCCCTCCATTTCGCAGGAAATGGCTCCAAACAGAGAAGTGATTTTTTCTTTTTGGGCGGACGAATGAACAAACTGATCCCCGGAGGCGATGGTTCCGATTTGATAGGAAATTCCTGTTTTTTGAACGCTTTCCTCCAGTTTCTTTACAATTTCCCGATCACAGGCAAGCTTGACCTGCCCGATCCCGGACAGCAGCCCGGGGGGATCTCCCAAAGGAGTGGTGTCCATATCGTGCTGCACCACCTGATCGGCAATGGCGATTTGACCGATGGACAGCTTGTCCGTCAGCGTTCCTGAAACGCCGGTGTTGATGATTTGGCTGACATGAAAGTGTAAAATCATCGTTTGGGCGCAAAGAGCGGCAAACACCTTTCCCACGCCGCATTCTGCCGCCACAATTCGCTGCCCGTGCAGTGTGCCGCTGACAAAACGGATTCCGCTGATCACCTCTTCTTTTTTATCCAGCATTTTCTGCTGCAATGCCTCCACTTCTATGCCCATGGCGCCGATAAAGCCTATCATATTTATGTCACAGCCTTTCTGATTTAGTAAAAAGACAGCCCCTTGTGCCACTTTTTGTTTCTTGTTTATGGTATCACAGTTTACTCCGATTGTCAAGGAGAAAGAAGGGGAGAAAAAGGGGTTCTTGTCTCTTTTTGAGGTTGACAAAAAACAAAAAAATTGGTATAATGATAAAGTTGAAGGAATCATTCATTTTTGAAACGACACAAGAACTGAGAAAGAAGCGATTGGATGGACACAGCGGCAGATTCAAAAGAGTTTTTAGGAACGGAAAAAATCAGTAAATTACTTTGGAAGCTGGCAATTCCTTCTGTGGTTGCCCAGTTGGTGAATCTGCTGTATAATATGGTGGATCGGATTTTTATCGGCCATATGGCAGGAACGGGGCGGCTGGCACTGACGGGGGTTGGCGTTTGCATGCCTGTGATTATGCTGATTTCCGCCTTTGCGCAGCTGGTCGGAATGGGAGGGGCTCCCCGCGCGTCTATTTGCATGGGAAAGCGGGATCTGAAATCGGCAAACCAAATTTTGGGGAACTGTTTTATCTTTTTGATTGGGATCGGCCTTTCTTTGACCGTTATTTTTTTACTCTTTGGCAGCAAGCTGCTGTTTTTGTTTGGAGCAAGCGAAAATACCATTGGCTATGCAGAGCAGTATTTGCAAATTTATGTGCTGGGAACGGTGTTTGTGCAGCTGGCACTGGGGATGAATTTGTTTATCAGCGCTCAAGGCTTTACCCGGATCAGTATGATTTCTGTGCTGATCGGCGCAGGCTTGAATATTATTTTGGATCCGATTCTGATATACGGATTTTCTTTGGGTGTTCGGGGAGCGGCCTTGGCAACCATTTGCTCCCAGGCGGTATCCGCCCTTTGGGTGGTGCGGTTTTTATGCGGGAAAAAGGGAACCCTGCAATTAAAGCCGGAACACTTTCGTTTGAGCGCAAAGGTGCTTTTACCTTGCCTTGCTCTGGGGGTTTCTCCCTTTGTGATGCAGTCTACCGAAAGCGTTTTAAGCATTTGCTTTAATTCCTCTTTGTTAAAATACGGCGGGGATACGGCGGTCGGGGCGATGACTGTGCTGTCTACCACCATGCAGTTTGCTATGCTTCCCTTAAGCGGCTTGACCCAGGGGGCTCAGCCGATTACAGGCTATAATTTCGGTGCGGGAAATTTGCAGCGGGTGAAGGAGTCCTTTTTGTTGCTGCTGAAGGTTTGCTTGATTTACTCCATGACTCTTTGGGCACTGGTGATGCTGTTTCCCCGGCTGTTTATTCAGATTTTTAATTCCGATCCGGCACTGGTGGATTATGCCTCCCGGATGCTGCGGATTTATTTTGCCGCCGGCGGTATTTTCGGCATTCAGATTGCCTGCCAGCAAACGCTGGTGGCCTTGGGAAATGCCAAAACCTCGGTTTTTCTGGCGGCACTGCGAAAATTAATTTTGCTGATTCCCTTGATTTATCTGCTGCCCTTGCTGTTTGAGGATCGGGCTATGGCGGTTTTTCTGGCAGAACCGGTGGCGGATGCTCTGGCAGTGCTGACAACGGCGGTTTTGTTTACCCATCAGTTCAAAAAGGTTATGCATTCCAAAGGATAAGGAGGCGCTCCGGTGAACGAAAGAAAAAAGGATTGGCTGACGGTTCCTAATTTACTGAGCCTGTTTCGGCTGGTATTAATTCCTGTTTACGTCTGCTGCTATCTGGGGGCAGAGTCCAAGCAGGAGCATCTTGTTTCTGCCTTGATTTTAGGAATCTCCTCTGTGACCGATTGCTTGGACGGGCTGATTGCCCGTAAGTTTCATATGATTTCCCAATTGGGCAAGGCCTTAGATCCCATTGCAGATAAGCTGACCCAGGGCACTGTGATGATTTGCCTGGGGCTGCGCTATCCTGTGATCTGGGTGCTGTTTGCCCTGTTTGTGGTGAAGGAGGGCTTTATGCTGATTATGGGTGTGTTTCATCTTCGCCAGGGGAAAATGCCCTCCGGAGCGCTGATGAGTGGCAAAATTTGTACCGCTGTCCTGTTTGTCGGCATGATTGTGCTGGTGCTGTTTCCCGGAATGGGGCAAGGACCTTTACTTGCTCTGACGGGGATCTGCGCAGTGTTTATGCTGATTTCATTGGGCATGTACGGTTATGTGTTTTTCAGCCGGAATGATTATTTGCAAAGCATTAAGTGAAAAATGGTTGGTGAGGGGTAACATGGCACTTGTTTACAGTGTGGTTTATGTGGGATTGCTGGGGCTTTTCTCTTATTATGTGGGAGAAGCACTGCCCAGGGAATGGTTTCATGAGGATTTTGTTTTGTTCCGTTCCCGCCGGTGGGAAAAGGACGGAGTGGTTTACGATAAGCTGAATATCAAAAAATGGAAGCTGAAGCTGCTGGATATGAGCAAGATCATGAAGCACAGCAAGCTCCCCAAGCAAATCAGCGGCGCAGTAACCTCCGGTGACATTACCGCCTTGATCAAGGAAACATGCGTTGCGGAAACAACTCATTTGTTTTTGTGCGTGTTTTCCTGCCGGGTGTATTCCTTCTGG
>JAXEOR010000215.1:0-3822 GCA_034117945.1 Clostridia bacterium
GGACGAGTCTGCCCCCCAGTGGTTTGGAGGACTGCTGGTCAGCTCCCCCCGGTATACCTATCTGACCGCCAGACTGAAACGGCTGTTGTCCAAAAATCTGTATTATATCAGTCTCCATTTTAAAAACGGCCTATTTCGTCCCTTGGGCTATGAGTTGGAATTTAAGGAAAAGGGAGATCTGCCACCTGTGACCCTTTACACCGGCGACGGTGCGCCGGTCAAACTCACCGGGAAGGTGGATCGGGCGGATGTGTATCAAACACCGGACGGCTCCTGGATCAGAATTGTGGATTATAAATCGGGGCCGAAGGATCTTTACATCAACGATGTATATTATGGCTTGAATTTGCAGCTGGTGACCTATTTGGACGCTATGTGCAACGGGGAAGAGCCGGCAGGAATTTTTTATTTTAATGTGACCGATCCTTATACTCGTACAGAGGTTGCCCTGGACGGGACGGAGCTGGCGGAGGCACTGCGGAAAAATTATAAAATGAAGGGTCTTGTGCTGGCGAATCGAGCGGTGCTGTATGCGATGGATCAGGACTGCGACGGAGGATCGGATCTGATTCCGGCTTATGTGAAAAAGGACGGAGACGTGAGCGGCAGCGTGGCATCTGCAGAGGAGTTTTCCTTGCTGAGAAAGCAGGTAAGGAGCTGTTTAAAGCAGCTGGCTTGTCAGATTGAACAGGGCAGGGTGGATGTGCTCCCGGTGAAAACCAAACGGGAATTTGCCTGTACCTACTGTGAATTTTCAGCCCTGTGCGGCTATGAGGGGAAAACAGGCCGGTGCCGTAAGCTTACGGATTTGTCCAAGGAAGAAATTCTCAGACGTATGAAGGAGGGAGACAATGGCTGACGTACAATGGACGGAGGAACAGCAAGCCGCGATTGACATTCGCCATACCGATACATTGGTATCCGCCGCGGCCGGCTCCGGCAAAACAGCGGTGCTGGTGGAGCGGGTGATCAGGCTGATTACCGACCCGCAGCATCCGGTGGATGTGGATAAGCTGCTGGTGGTGACCTTTACCAATGCCGCCGCCCGGCAGATGAAGCAAAAAATTGCGGAAGCGATTGTGAAAAAAATAGAGCAGCATCCTTCCAATGAGGGCTTAAGGCGACAGCTCGCCCTGTTGGGGAATGCCGGGATCGACACCATGCATGCCTTTTGTCTGGATCTGGTAAAACAGAATTTTCAAAAAACAGAGCTCCCTTACGATTTTAAAATTGCAGATCCGGCAGAGGCGGCTATGCTCCGGCAGGATGCTTTGGAGGAAACCTTTGGGGAACTGTATGAACAGCAGGGAGAGCAAATGGGACTGCTGGTGGAGTGGTACGGCGGACGGGATGACAAGCCCCTGCTGGAGCTGGTGCTGCAGCTTTATGACTTTGTTCGATCCATTCCCTTTTATCATGACTGGCTGGGGCGGGCTGCAACAGTACCGGAACAGGGGATTTTTGAAACTCCCTGGGGGGTTTATCTGAAGGAGTATGCCATAGAACAGCTGAACCAGGCCGTCTCTCTTGCACAATGCGCAGTGAAGCGTTTGCAAAAATTGGATGAGGCTCATGGCTTGGGGGGCTATCTGATTACCTTTTCGGAGGACGAGCAGCTTTTGCTGGAGTTGATTCAAAAGGTGCAAACCTTAAGCTGGGACGAGCTGACGACAGAATTTAAATCGGTGAAACTTGCTGTGATCAAGCGGGTGAAAAAAGGCGGCAATGCAGAACTGGCAGAGGAATTTAAGCATGCCCGTCAAAAAATAAAGGACATTCTTGCGGAATTAAAGCAGCAGGTGTTTTTTCAGCCGGAGCAGGATTGTATGCGGGATGTGAAGCAGGCGGCCGATATGATCTCTTTGCTGAGCGGGGTGCTGAATCGCTTTGAACAGATCTATGCACAAAAAAAGAGACAAAGATCTCTGGTGGATTTCGGTGATTTAGAGCATTTTGGCATCGCTATTTTGTCCGAACGGGACGCAGAAGGAAGGCTGCTCCCGTCTCCTGTTGCAATCCAGCTGAGACAGCGGTATGAGGAGGTGCTGATCGACGAGTATCAGGACACCAATGATGTTCAGGAGCTGATCTTTTCCCTGACGGCGGGAGAACAAAAGCGCTTTATGGTGGGGGATATTAAGCAAAGTATTTACGGCTTTCGTAATTCCAAGCCGGAGCTGTTTTTAGAAAAATACCGCCGGTATCAGACAGAGGAGGGGGGCAAGGACAGACTGCTTTTATTATCCAAAAATTTCAGAAGCAATCGGGCGGTGCTTGCCTGCTGCAATTTCGTGTTTTCCCGGATGATGTGTAAGGAATGCGGCGGATTGGACTACGGCGAAAAGGAAGCCCTTTCTTTTGGAGGGGGATACCCGGAGGAGGATCTTCCGGTGGAATTGTATGTGCTGGATCGGGAAACGGATGAGGAAGAAGAGGATCAGACCGTTCAGGAGCGGGAGGCAATGCTTTGCGCCGGACGGATCCGGGAGATGGTTGACGGGGGATTGCCTGTTTATGATAGCAAAACAGGGGAGATGCGCCCTTGCAGATACGGTGATATTACGGTGCTGCTGCGGTCGGTTTCCTCCCGGTCGGAGGCATATGCCAACGCTTTTTTGCAATATCAGATTCCCTATGAATTGGACAAGGGCAGCGGCTTTTTTGAATCTCTGGAGGTAAAGCTGGCTGTGGCGATGCTTCAAATCATTGATAATCCCAGACAGGACATTCCTCTGCTGGCAGTACTGCGTTCCCCTATGTTTGGCTTTGACGACGATTTGTTGACCGAAATCCGGCTGATCAGCCCTCAGGGAGACTATTACAGCTGTCTTGTGCAGGCGGCGGAGAACGGGAATGAAAAAGCCGGGGCCTTTTTGCAGCAGTTATCCCACTGGCGGCAAAAAGCGGATACCCTGCGGGTGCGAAAGCTGCTGGAGCTGGTGTATGAAGAAAGCGGTATTTTGCTTTATTACAGTCAAAAGCCAGATGGCGAGGTAAGGCGGCAGCGGCTGATTTTGCTGACTCGCTGGGCGGGCTCCTTTGAAAACACCTCTTACCGGGGGCTGTTCCATTTTGTGACCTACTTAAGAAGGCAGATGGAGCTGGCAGAGGAAGGGGTCACCATGGCGGACGCCGCAACCCACGGGGACGCCGTTACCTTAATGAGTATTCATAAAAGCAAGGGGCTGGAGGCCAACGTGATTTTCCTGTGCGACTGCGGCAAGCGGTTTAACAAAATGGATACCACAGGCCGTCTGCTGACGGACGAACAGCTGGGGCTGGGGTCGGATTGCGTGGATACAGAAAATCATTTGATCTATGACACCTTTTCCAAAAAGGCAATCAAGCTGAAAAAGAGGAAGGAGCTGCAGGCAGAGGAACTGCGACTGCTGTATGTGGCAATGACCAGAGCAAAGCAAAAGCTGGTGATCATCGGCAGTCTGCGTCAGCCTCGGTCCCATATGGCAAAGCTGCGTGGATTGGTGACGGGGGACGGCTTTGAGCCAGCCGCGGCGCAAAATGCCAGTTGCTATCTGGATTGGCTGCTGTCTGCCTTTCTCTTTCATCCCCAGGGCACTGCTCTGCGCTCTTACGGGCTGGAGGTGGAAGGGGAATGGCCGGGATTTTCCCTTGAGATTATGGATGGCCGGGAGAACAGGCCTCTGCCGGAATTGAGTCAGGAATCAAAATCGGGAGAAATGCAGACAGAATTGGATTTGACCCCCTTAAACTGGCGCTATCCTTACGGTCAGGTTTGCAGGATTCCTGCAAAGCTGTCTGTCAGCGAAATGAAACGGCGGTATGACAGCCAGCAAACAGAGG
>JAXEOR010000216.1:0-10574 GCA_034117945.1 Clostridia bacterium
ACCGGCACCGGAGGTGGCGGTGTGAGCACCGGAATTGGAATTCCAAGTTCACCCAAGACTTACGAATCAAAGTTTACTGATATTACCGGCCATTGGGCGGAGAATGATATTAATGAAATGGCGAAGAAGGAAATTGTAAAAGGTGTTACTGAAACATCCTTTGAGCCTGACCGGAGTATTACCCGTGCGGAATTTGCCGCATTGGCGGTTCGGGGGTTGAAAATTACGGCAACGGATTCCGAAAGCTTGTTTGAAGACGTTACGCCGGACGCATGGTATGGGGAATCAGTCATTGCGGCAGCGTCTGCCGGACTGATTCAAGGCTATGAGGGCAAGTTCCGCCCCGAGGACACCATCACCCGGGAAGAAATTGCGGTTGTGATGATGAAGGCATATCAGTTCCTTGGGAAAACAGCTGCTGCGGGAGACCTGACCGGGTTTACCGATTCCGATCAGATTTCCGATTGGGCAAAGCCCTTTGCGGCGCAGGCGGTAGGTGCAGGCTTAATCAGCGGCATGACTGACAACACCTTTGCCCCCCGTGAAAATGCAACCCGCGCTCAGGCAACCAGCATTTTGAAACGGTTGTTAGATCAATAAGCTAATCTCATCTCCTTTTATTGCTGTGCAGGCAGATCCTGTCTGCACAGCAAACTATCATCATACCACAAGTGGAGGGTATCATCATGAAGAAACTAATAACGGTAATGTTGTTGCTCTGTTTTACCGTTTCAACCTGTCCTGTGCTGGCTAGGGATACAACCCAAATTTCTCCCTAAAGCTACGGTTTGGACAATCTGAATAACGAAAAAGGAAATTTATATATTGCATTTTTGGGCGGATCTATTACCCAGGGAGCAGGTGCTTCCGGGACAATTACATATAAGGATGATGCAGGAACGGGAAGCGGCAGATGGTCCTCTCAGATTACAAAGAGATATTTTCAAAAGCAATATCCCAATAAAAATGTGATCGAGGTTAATGCAGGTATCGGCGGCACATCTTCAGATTTAGGACTGTTCCGTATGAAGGAGCAGCTGATTGACGCCTGCGGCGAAGAAGGACCGGACGTTGTGTTTGTGGAATTTGCCGTCAACGATATGTATTATTCCAATTTTTTGCCCCAAAAGGTTCATCAAAGAATGGAAGGAATTGTCCGCCAGCTGGCAGCACTTCCTAAGCAGCCTGTAATCATTTTTGTTTATACCGCAGCCTATCGACCGGCAGAGTCTCCTATCAACAATACGATAGGTTTTGATCCTTATTTGAAAAGTGCACAGGTTCAGCAGGAGGTTGCGGATTATTATCAAATCGGTTCGGTGAATCTTTGCGAATTTGTAGCGGGGGGCGTGGATCTGGAGGGAAATCCAATTGTATGGGATTCCTCTGATACGGAAAATACCTGGACTATGGACGGTACCCATCCCAACAACAAAGGATATACCGGATACACGGATGTGATCAAAAAAGAGTTCGAGGAGCATCCGGAGCAGTATTTTAAAAAGCTAACCTGGCAGGAGATCCCTATGAGCGATTATGAATTTGGTTCACCTCAGATGGTTTCGCCGGTGAATCATCCGGATGTTACTACAACGGGAACCTGGAATACGGATATGGGCTTTTCCGGCAGGTTTCGGGGCGGCGCATTGAAATCAGTTCTGGGGGGCTCTACCATTACCTATCGGTTTACGGGCAGATCGATCGGCGTTTTTTCCTCCTTCAGTGATAAGGGGGGCGGTGCCTCCTATGTGATCGACATGGGCTCGGCAAACCCTATTTACGGAACCATGAGTACCGAGGCGAGCTACAGTTATTGGATGGACAATGCCCCCTTGCTGAATTTTGATCTCCCTCCCGGGGATCATACGATCAAAATTACCGTAAAGTCACCCACAAATACAAGCTCTAAGGACGGATTTGTGATCGGTTATTTTTTGGTGGATCCCCAACAGCCTGACCCTATTGTATCCAATGTAACCATCGACAGCAAGGAGAAAGCCCTGTTTGACACAGCTTTGAAGGGGAGCTATTCCTATGTGAATGCCGTAACAGAGGAGGGAGACACCCTTTGCGAATGGCTGGCAGGGAACAGCAAAAACGGCAGCTACACCCCCATTGAGGGAGCCAACAAAGCCAGCTACACCCCCGGATTTGACATGGTTGGGAAATATATTAAATTCCGTGTCACCCCCAAGGATTCGTTGGGAAATGTAGGAAAGACGGTCACTTCCGAGCCGGTATTGGTAACCCTTCCTTCTGTTAAGGATTGCTTTACGGCAAATGAAATTGTATATTCTTTAGCGGGAGAAAACACGGTTGCCAAAACAAAGGTGACGAACAAGCTGGAAGGGCATTCTCTGAAGGTTGTTATGCTGATGGCAGAATATCAGGTGAGTGAAAACGGCACAAAAACGCTGCTGCAAAGCAAAAAAATTATCCGGGAAATAGAAGGCGGAGCAACCCAGGAGCTTTCCGGAGCAATGAAATCGTCCGGCCGTTCCGACAGCTTGATCAAAACCATGGTCTGGTCTGAGCTGGGGTTGGAGCCTATCCTTCCTGCTGGAGAATTGAAGGGAGGAAGAGTGGAAAAAGCCTTTTTGATCCGCACGGAAAGGGATGAGGACGAAGCGCCTGTGTTTGTTTACGAAATTAACTGGATGGATTAAAAAATCAGGGGACTGTTGGCAACTCGATGCAATCAATCGTTTTGCCGCAGTCCCCGTTTGATTATCCAAACAGCCGGAAGGCCTGAGTAATGAAAAAACACAGAAGTAACCCGATTACTGTGGGAAGAGCCATGGAAAAAGCCGTCCATTTAACGCTTTTGGTTTCTTTATAAATGGTTTGACAGGTGGTGCCGCAGGGAAAATGAAACAGGCATAAAACCAGGGTGCAAAGGGCGGTTCTGACGGTCCAGCCGTTGGAAATCAGCAGTTCTTTGAGTTGTTCGAGAGATTCATATTCCACCATGCGGCCTGTGGCAAGATAGCTCATCAGAATAATGGGGATGACGATTTCATTTGCCGGAAATCCCAGAAGAAAGGCCAGGAGGATCACCCCATCCAGCCCAATCCACTGTGCTGCAGGATCCAAAAAGGCGGTACAGTGCTGTAAAATGCTGCTGTCTCCGATAGAAATGTTGGCCAGAAGCCAGATGACAACGCCCGCCGGAGCCGCCACTGCCGCCGCCCGTCCCAATACAAACAGGGTGCGGTCAAAAACAGATCGCAGGATAACCTGGCCAAACTGGGGCCTTCGGTAAGGGGGTAGCTCCAACACAAAGGAGGAGGGGATCCCAGACAGTACAGTAGAGGATAAAACTCTGGACACCAGCAAGGTCATCACAATTCCCAGCAAAATAAATCCTGTTAAAATAAGTGCGGAGGCCAGAGAGGAAAAGGGAATGCCTCCGGCCAAAAACATGGAAATTAAAGCCACCAGGGTGGGCAAACGGCCGTTGCAGGGAACAAAATTATTGGTTAAAATAGCGATCAGCCGCTCCCGGGGTGAGTCAATAATCCTGCAGCCGATCACGCCGCATGCATTGCAACCGAATCCCATGGACATACTCAAGGCCTGTTTGCCGTGTGCCCGAGCCTTGCAGAACAGATGATCCATGTTAAAGGCAATTCTTGGCAGGTAGCCCGAATCCTCCAGTAGAGTGAACAGCGGGAAAAAGATAGCCATGGGAGGCAGCATCACAGAAACCACCCATGCCAGCGTTCGCCATACACCGTCTACCAAAAGACTTTGCAGCCACCGAGGGGCGGAAGAAAGCAGGTGGTTCAGCGGTTCTTCTAATCCGAACAGCAAGGCAGAAAGCCAGGCAGAGGGATAATTGGCGCCCTTCATGGTAATCCAGAAGATCAATCCCATTAGCAGCAGCATGGCGGGAATTCCGGTTGCTTTTGAGGTGAGCAGGCGATCCAGTCTTCTGTCCCGGCGGTGATAGCATTCGGTTTTGAGGGAAACGCATTGGTGATAAATTTCTTCTGCCTGAAGAACAGAGGCCTTTACGATTTGTTCCTGTAATTCCGGACGGGGCTGAAAGTCCGGAAACTCCGCCACCGCATGACTCTCCAGAGAATTTCGGATTCCCTCTTCTCCGCTCAATAGATGAACGGCAGCCCAGAAGGGCGAAACAGAGGCGGGAAGAACCGGTTCCAGCTTGGGAACCAATTCATTGGCAGCTTGGATAATGGTTTCATCATATGTAACGGGCTGCGGTTGGGAGGGGGTGTGTGCGGCGGCTTCAATTGCTTTGCACAAATTCTGAAGGCCTTTCTTGCTTCTTGCACTGGTGGCCACAACCGGGATGTTCAGCAGAGAAGAAAGCCGCTCCAAATGGATGGAAATTCCTTTCTTTTCTGCCTCATCCATCAGATTGACACACAGTACCATGGAAGAAACCGCTTCCCGAACCTGTAGCACAAAATGCAGATTTCGTTCCAGACAGGTTGCATCGGCAACAATAACGGTAACATCAGCTCCCCCAAAGCAAAGAAAATCACGGGCAATTTCTTCTTCTGCCGAATTGGCAGACAGGGAATAGGTGCCGGGAATATCCACCAAAAGATAAGACCTTTTGTGATATTCGTAGCGGCCGATTGCGTTGCAGACGGTTTTCCCCGGCCAGTTTCCGGTATGCTGCTTCATCCCTGTCAGCTGATTGAATACGGTTGATTTTCCTACGTTTGGATTGCCGCCCAAAGCAACCACAACCTCCTGGGGAGAGGAGCGTTCAATCCGCAATACTTGTTTTCCGGCGCAACTGCCGGTTGATTGTTTTGTCAGTCCCATAATTAAAAATCTCCATTCCGCCGCCCTGCACCGGCATAAGCAGTCTAAAAATTCCTCTTATCCGCAGGGCAAGGAATGATAAGAGATTTTTAGCCCATGTGCGTTTCCGAAGGCTGTGCCGAGGAAAAATTCGCACGGGCAGATAAATCCGCCGGAGGCTAACGTGAAAGGAACTTTCTCGTTAATCTCCATTCCGCCGCCCTGCATCGGCACAAGCAGTCTAAAAATTCCTCTTATCCGCAGGGCAAGGAATGATAAGAGATTTTTAGCCCCTGTGCGTTTCCAACCCTCTGGTCGGAAATGCATTGGTTTTATTTTGATTGATAAACCCTGATCTGCTCGGCATCCTCCCGGCGCAGAGCAATAACCGTTCCCCGCACCAAATATGCCGCCGGATCCCCGCCGGGAGCGGTTTGCAGATGCTCTATTTGTGTGTGTTCTACCAGTCCCAAATCCAGCAGTCTTTGCCGAACGGCAGGGGCGGCCTCCAGCTTTGCAATACGGGCAGTCTGCCCCCGGGACAGCTCAGATAAATTTTTATAATACATGGTAATGTTCATTGCCTTTCCGCCCACAAATGGCTCAGTATCCTACGTTCCTTATTGTGGGCAGATAAGGCGCATGGAAAAATTATGTGTATCATTCCTTCCCGCCGCTTTCAGATGGAAAAAGACGGGGTGGGGCTCATCGAGCATAAGGTTCTTTTCTTTTGTACTATATGCCGGAGCAGCTTGTTGTGTGAATTGCCCAAGGGGATTTTGTCGACAAATTCTTAACAAAGTCTTTATGGCTCCTTTTCTTGACGGGAAAATAAAATTGTACTATACTTATATGTGGATGAATTTTGTCGAAAGAATGCGCTGAGAAATTGCCTTATGATGGGGCTTTCTCTCTGCGGCGCATGTTTGATTTTGCGATTGCACCTTGCCCGCCTGTAGGCAAGGCGATACCGGATTTTTGCGGGCAGAAAGGCTATGGACGTTACTATGAGTATGAAGCTGGGCATTGATATCGGCTCAACCACATTAAAAGCAGTCATTTTAGACGCTCAGAATAGAATCATTTATCAAAGCTATGAACGGCATCTGTCAAATATTCGGCAGGTTTTGAATGATAAAATGCAGGAGCTGGGCAGTTATCTGAGAGGGGAATCTGTGAAAACAGCTATCACCGGCTCTGCCGGGCTGGGGATTACTTCTCAGAGCGGCGTTACCTTTGTGCAGGAGGTGTTCGCTACCGCCGAGGGGGTAAAGCGGTTTTATCCTCAGACGGAGGTTGTGATTGAACTGGGCGGGGAGGACGCTAAAATTATTTTTCTGCAGGGCGCTCCGGAGGAACGGATGAACAGCACCTGCGCCGGAGGGACGGGGGCTTTTATCGACCAGATGGCCGCTTTGCTGAATGTAACTCCCACGGAAATGAACGATTTGGCGGCCAAGCATCACACCATTTATCCCATTGCCTCCCGGTGTGGCGTGTTTGCAAAAACAGACGTGCAGGCGCTGCTCAACCAGGGAGCGGCGAAGGAGGACGTGGCAGCCAGCATTTTTCAGGCGGTGGTGAGTCAAACCATTTCCGGCCTTGCCCAGGGAAGGCCGATTCGGGGCAGAGTGCTGTTTTTGGGAGGACCCCTGGCATTTTTACCTGAGCTTCGCAAGCGGTTTACAGAAACCCTTCATCTGGACGATTCTATGGCGGTATTTCCCCAGAATGCAGAGCATTTTGTGGCTCTTTCCTGTGCCTGCTGTGCGGAGGAAACGGAGCGGGAGTATTCCTATGAGGAGCTGGTAAGGCTGTTCGCAGGGCTGAAGTTTGAAGGAGAGATGTCGGGGGGATTAAAGCCCTTGTTTGAGACGGAGCTGGAATATCAGAAGTTTCAGGAGCGGCACAGCATGGAAACGGTGCCCCACCGTTCCCTGCAGGAATATCAGGGCAATGCCTATTTGGGGATTGACGCAGGCAGCACAACCACCAAGGTGGTGCTGATGGGAGAGGATAACAGCGTGCTGTATTCCCGATATTGCTCCAATCTGGGCAATCCGCTGCCCATTGTGCAGCAAACGATTTTAGAAATCTATGAACTGTGCGGCGACAGAGTGAACATCCTCCATTCTGCCGCCACCGGATACGGGGAGGATCTGATCAAAAACGCTTTTGGCGTGGATCTGGGAGTTGTGGAAACGGTGGCGCACTATACGGCCGCCAAATGCTTTGATCCTCAGGTGGATTTTATCATTGATATCGGCGGGCAGGATATTAAGTGCTTTCATATTAAGGACAATGCCATCGGGAGCGTGATGCTCAACGAGGCATGTTCTTCCGGCTGCGGCTCTTTTTTAGAGAGCTTTGCCAAGTCGCTGGGCTATCAGATGAAGGATTTTGTGGAGATGGCGTTGTTTGCCGAGCACCCGGTAGATCTGGGAACCCGATGTACCGTTTTTATGAATTCCTCTGTCAAGCAGGCTCAGAAAAACGGTGCGCTGATTGAAAATATTGCAGCGGGACTGGCTATGAGTGTGGTCAAAAATGCCATTTATAAGGTGATTCGTGCTTCCCGGGCGGATCAGCTGGGACAGCATATTGTGGTGCAGGGCGGCACGTTTTTAAATGACGCAGTGCTGCGCTGCTTTGAGCAGTTGATCGGAAAAAACGTGGTTCGCCCGGCTATTGCAGGGCTGATGGGTGCATATGGCGCAGCTCTGTATGCTAAAGGAAAATGCAGGGGTGCCACTACGCTGATGACAAAAGAACAGCTGCAGGCATTTACCCATCAGTCAAAGGTGACTAAGTGCACGGGCTGTACGAACAATTGCCAGCTGACGGTGAACACCTTTGACGGGGGGCGGAAATTCATTTCCGGCAATCGATGCGAGCGGCCGGTGAAGGGAAAGGCCGCCGGTCTTCCCAATTTATACGAATGGAAACGACAGAAGCTACTGGAAGTGAAGGAAAGAGCGGAGACTAAAACAGGAAAGCGGGGGATCATCGGTCTGCCTATGGCACTGAATTTTTATGAAACCCTTCCTTTTTGGGCGGAATTTTTTACCCAGCTGGATTTTACCGTAAGAATATCAGAATTTTCTTCCCGGGCGCTGCATAGCTTGGGAGAGCATACCATTTCTTCAGATACTGTTTGTTATCCGGCCAAGCTGGTGCACGGGCATATTTTCCGGCTGGCGCAGCTGGGGGCGGAAACGGTGTTTTACCCCTGCATGAGCTATAATATGGAGGAGGGGCAGTCGGATAATCATTATAACTGCCCTGTGGTGGCCTATTATCCGGAGGTTATTCAGGCCAATCTGGCCAGCTTGAATCAAATTGATTTTATGTATCCTTATTTGGACATGAATCACAAGAAAAAATTGAAGAAGCGGCTGCTTGAAGAACTGGTAAGAAAATGGCCGGAGCTGACCGCCGGGGAGGTTTCCGGGGCGGCAGAGAGTGCTTTTGCAGCCTTTGAGGCTTACCGTAATGAATTGCATCGGGAAGGAGAGCGGGTGCTGAAGGAGACCGTTGCTCAGGGCAGAAAAGCAATCGTTCTGGCCGGCCGACCCTATCATGTGGATCCGGAAATCAATCATGGGATTGATCAGCTGATTTCTTCTTTGGGTCTTGTGGTGCTGAGCGAGGACAGCGTGGCGCATTTGGCAGATAACGAGGGGGTAAATGTGCTGAATCAGTGGACCTATCATGCCAGAATGTATCGGGCGGCCTTTTTCACTGCTAAGTATCCAAATTTGCAGCTGGTGCAGCTGATTTCCTTCGGCTGTGGCATTGACGCCGTTACGTCGGATGAGGTGGCCTCGATCCTGCGCAGCCGCGGGAAATTATATACCGGGATTAAAATTGATGAGATTCAAAATCTGGGCGCGGTGAAAATCAGGCTCCGCAGCCTGCTTGCGGCAATGGAGGAATAGACGATGAGTGCTGTATTTACAAAAGAAATGAAGCAAACCCATACCATATTAGCCCCTATGATGCTGCCCATTCACTTCGAGATATTGAAGGAGCTGTTTGAGTCGGAGGGGTATCATCTGGAGCTGTTGGATACCACCAGTCAGCACGTGATCGACGATGGACTGTCCTATGTGCATAATGATATTTGTTATCCTGCCATGCTGGTCATCGGGCAAATGATTGACGCATTGAAAAGCGGCCGCTACGACCCGGATCGGACCGCTCTTTTGCTGACCCAAACCGGCGGTGGCTGTCGAGCCTCTAACTATATCTATTTGCTGAGAAAGGCACTGGAAAACGCAGGCTATCCCCAGGTGCCGGTGATTTCCCTGAATTTATCCGGCATGGAAAAGGGGAGTGCATTTCGGTTTACCAAGGGGATGCTGATTAAGGGACTTTTTGTGGTCTTGTATGGAGATTTGATGATGTGGATTTCCAATCAGTGTCGGCCTTATGAGCTGCATCAGGGAGATACCAAGGCTGTCACAGACCGGTGGATTGCAGAGCTGAAGCACCAGCTTCACACCGGAAAATTTTTGAGAGTGAAGGATAATTATCGAAAAATCCTGGCGGATTATGCCGCAATTCCCAGAGGAAAGGCCGATCGGGTTAAGGTGGGGATTGTTGGTGAGATTTATATGAAATATTCCCCCTTGGGCAATAACTGCCTGGAGGAAACGTTGCTGCGGGAAGGGGCAGAGCCGGTAGTGTCCGGGTTGATGGATTTTTTGCTGTACTGCTTTAGTCATCAGAATACAGACCAAAGACTGTACGGCGGAAAAAACAAGCTTGCTTTAGCGGGGGTCAATCTGGCGGTGAACTATTTGATCAAGCGGCAGAATCAGATGATCCGGACCATTCAGGAGCAGGGGGTGTTTCGCCCGCCGGTTCCCTTTGAGGAGCTGTATCATATGGTGGACGGATACATCAGCCACGGTGCGAAAATGGGAGAAGGGTGGCTGTTGACGGCGGAAATGATTGAGTATGTCAAAAGCGGCGTGTGCAACGTGGTGTGTACCCAGCCCTTCGGCTGTCTGCCTAACCATATTGTTGCCAAGGGAATGATTCGCAAAATTAAGGAGGAGCACCCGGAGGCCAATATTGTAACGCTGGATTATGACCCCAGCGCCACCAAGGTGAATCAGGAAAACCGCCTGCGGCTGATGCTGGCCAATGCTAAGGCGAACCAACTGAAGCAATGAGCCGTTCCCATTCAAGGGGAGCTTTTCGGCGAAAAACACGGGGCAGTTGAACATCACTGCTCTTTTTTTGCTACAGAATTTTAGGAGCATTTGAACTCTTGCTTTGATGACCGTTGTGGAATTTTTGAAAGTTTTGTCAAAAAACTGACAAAACAGGAAAACTATGTTAAACTAGCCGTGAAAGCGATGGATTGCAGGTTAATGAGCGGCGTGGGCACTGCCGCCGTAAGAGGGGATGTGGCGATCTGTTTCGTACAAAAATATTAGAATTGAGGGGAAAGAATATGGAGAAGAAAAATAAAAGGGGCATTGCCATGGCAGGGGTCATTGTTGCCTTACTTTTGGTGGCTTTCATGGTACTGGACTATTCCTTGATTTGGACGAAACGGTCAGCGATCTATTACGGAAAGCAATTGCTTGTAGAAGAATTTGTGAAACCGCCCGCGGGAATAAATGGTCAAGGCTTTTGCCTCTGGATGCAGAAAAAACCGATGGAGTATGGAGAGTATATGATACCCTTTGTATGCCGGACGGAATAGTACTGGAGGGGTATTATGTAACATTTACTAAGAGAAATACTCTGATAGAGATTGGTCTGAATGAATAAAGATAGGG
>JAXEOR010000217.1:0-4165 GCA_034117945.1 Clostridia bacterium
AAAATAATATCCAGCTCTTTTTCCTCTAAAATGGTCATATGGTTTTTCAGCGTAATCCCAAAGCCTTCCATCAATGCAATAATTTCTTTACTGGATACACCGAACCCCTTGCTGATTTCATGTACTCTTGGTCTGGTAACCATAAACTTCACCCCCGCATTTTTTTGTACAACAGCGCGGCAAAACCTTCATCGCATAATGCAACTGCGGCAATTTTTTGTTTTCCAACGCTTTTTCCAATGGTTTCCGTTGTGCCGTACTCCTCATAGGGAATCTGATAATAACGGCATTTGTTGATATAAGCCTGTTTGGTCGCCTCCGAACAGTCCTTGGCAAGCAAAATCAGGCGAACGCTCCCCTCCCGCGCTTTCTGAGAAATAACGTCAAAGCCTATTGCTGCCTTGTTTGCTCGGCGAGCCAGCCCGATCACAGATAAGATTGCGTCCTGCTTCATTCCTGTATCTCACGCTCCAGCCTTTGATACAATTCTTCTGATATGTTCATAGAAAATGCCTTTTGCAGGCGGCCGGCCTTTTGGGCTTTTTTCAGACATGCTGCATCCGGGCAAAGATAGGCGCCCCGCCCGTCTGCCTTTCCAGTTTTATCAATCCAAACACCCTGCTCCTTATGGCAAACCACCCGGATCAATTCTCCCTTTGGTCTGCGCTGACCGCAGCCAACGCACATTCTTTCCGGCTGTTTTTTTTGCCCCATCGCTCTCACCGCCTTACTCCGTCTGTTCTTCCTCCTGCGCCGCTTCTGCCGGTGTCTCTTCCTCAGACTGACTTTGAATATCAATTTTCCATCCGGTCAGCTTGGCTGCCAGACAGGCATTTTGTCCCTTTTTGCCGATGGCCAGGGAAAGCTGAAATTCCGGTACCAAAACGTGGCAGGATTTCGTCTCCTCGTCTACCTCAACCGAAATTACCTTAGCAGGGCTCAGGCTTTCCTTAATGTATTCCACCGGATCCTCACTGTATTTCACAATGTCAATTTTTTCGCCCTTCAGCTCATCCATCACAGCCTGCACCCGGGTTCCGTGGTTTCCCACGCATGCGCCGATGGGATCAACACTTTTGTTGGCAGACCATACCGCCATTTTGGTTCTGGAGCCGGGATCCCGGGAAATGCTTTTGATTTCAACCGTACCGTCCCGCACCTCCGGCACCTCAGATTCAAACAGCCGCTTTACCAACCCGCTGTGAGATCTGCTCACCACCACTCTGGGACCCTTGGTTGTCTTTTTCACCTCTGCTACATACAGTTTGATCCGTTCGCCGGGATGATATACCTCCCCGGGCACCTGTTCATCAGGTGTAATCACAGTTTCAAAATCATCAATCTCCACAATCACATTTCTCTTCTCTGTCCGTCTGACGATGCCGCTGACCAGCTCGTGCTCCAAATGAGAAAACCGGGAATAAACCTGATCCCGCTCCGCCTCTCTGATTCTCTGTACCACAACCTGCTTTGCTGTCTGAGCGGCGATTCTGCCGTAAGAGCTTGGAGTTGCGTCATATTCCGCAATATCGCCCAATTCGTATTTTTCGCTGTACCGTCTGGCGTCCTCCAGGGAAATTTCTGTTTGAGGGCTGATAACCTCCTCCACCACTTCCTTGCTGACCAGCAACCGGATGGCTCCCGTTTCCCGGTCAATTTCTGCGCGCACCTGCTGATTAGCGCCGTAATCCTTTTTAAATGCGGTAACCAAAGCCGCTTCTACCGCCTCCAGCAGCACGTCCTTCCCAATATTTTTTTCTTTTGAAATTGCTTCCAATGCCTGAATAAATTCCGCGTTCATTCTGCTCCCCCTATTCATTATTCTTCTTCCTGCCAAGCCAGGCGAACATCTACCACCTGAGCCTTGTTCAGGCAAATTTCTTTTTGATCCTCATCCAGCAATGTAACAACACCGTCCTGATACTTCTGCAAAGTCCCCTCCAGCTGGCGCTGACCGTTCAGCGGCGTATATAACCGAACCGTCACCCGTTTCCCCAAATTGTCTGCAAAATGCTGCGGTCTTGACAGCTTTCGGTCAATCCCAGGAGAAGAGACTTCTAAATAATAGCTTTGAGAAATGGGATCCTTTTCATCCAGCCAGTCAGAAAGAGGCTTGCTGACCGCCTCGCAGTCATCCGTACTGACGCCCCCGTCTTTATCAATGGTCACACGCAAAAACCAGTTGCTCCCTTCCTTCACAAATTCCACATCGTACAAAGAGCACCCCTGCTGACGAGCAATCGGTTCAGCCACATCCCACACCATGGTTTCAATTTTTGACATCCTATCACCGCCTTTTTCACGACATAAATAAGAATGAGTGGATTTTCACCCACTCATTACCTTCATTTATCATTAAGTCTTATTTATTATACCACACTTTCATAAAAAAAGCAAGAATTTTTTTCATATTTTTTAAATTTTATAAATTGCAATATAAAATGTCCACAAATATTAAGCGACTTTTAATTGACTTTTTACCATATTTGAAGACATACCCCCAAATATTCTTCTTGGATAATTATTTATCCAATGTTCAATTATCTTAATTCTCTCGTGAGAGAATTCGCCGATGTCGACACCTTTTGGTATAAATTTTCTTATCAACTTGTTTGCATTCTCATTTGACCCTCTTTACCATGCACTATACGGATGAGCATAATATACAGTTGTTCGTTTCTGTTCTTCCGAAACAGCAGTAACTGTCATTTTTCTGCCGGCTCCATACTCTCTGTTTCTGGATTATCCTCTCTGCTTTCCTTTGCTTTTTTCTGTTGTTTTGTTTCCATTCCTAATATCAAAGCAAAATAGATGATAATCCGATAAATTATATGGGTACTCACAAAAACATAAGTTCCACATTCGTTAAATAAAAAAAGCAAAGGAAAAGAATCAATAGTCAACCAGGATAAAAAATAGGGTAAGCTAGTATCAAATCCATTTCTTATTTGCATGAAAGTAATCCCTAACGAAATAATCAACATAGCAATCAAGGAGAAAAACCTTAACAAACGGGAATTAATTTGCAGGAAAAACTTTCTTCCGCACCAATAATATAAACATAAAATCAATATAATAATAAAAACAAAATAACCTTTAAGCAGCATTGCGTCAACCTGTTGAGGCAAATCCGGAATAAAGCTCAAATTGATCTGAAACGGTAACTCAAACGGTGTAAAGAGCAAAATCATTAATGGTATGACACAGGCATTTATAGCAGCCAACACCAGCAAAGAAATCAAGTTATTGAGGCATACTTTTATAAATAATTCTTTTTTTTTCACACTAAAATCCTCCTCAATAAACAAATTCTTGTTCAGAAAAATATAAACTTAAGTAGTATCTGCTCCAACCTTCTGTGCTTTTGTATCTTGCTTGGTCATTGGATTTTTCTACCTGCATAGAAGAAGAATCTGTCCAGTCAAAATTGCGATTATCAACTTTTGAATCCTTAAGAATAGTTCTTTCAAACCCGTCTGTAGTTAAATGTTCAGCAAGCCACCCATTATTAATCCCAATTTGTCCATGTGCATCAACATCTTGAAGGGCATGCAGGCCTTCTCCCAAAAATTTCAAAGCATAAGCTTTATCTAGTTCGTATTGATATTCAATCTCTTGTTTTTTTCTACCATAATCTTCATCATTTGGGTCTAATTCAGCCATGGCCGAATTGTAGTTTTTAACAGCTTGTTTCTTTTGCCAGATTGCATGACCTAAGTTTTCTTTTGCATGAACCAGTCGAGTGTCCAAATCACTTGAATCACGATCGAAATGATAAGTTTGATCTCCGACATGGGGGATTGGTGAAATGCCATTAAACAAATTATCAGTATTATTATCATAATAAGCTATTGTTTCTGCATCTTTTTTTGAAAAACCAGCTTCTAATGCCCACTGTAATGTATCATAATAATGTACATCTTCGCCCCATTTTCCTGTTACATCCACTAAATTCACTGGATTATTTTTGCAATAAACATACCAATTTTCCCCATCCCTTGCAGGGTCTTGTTGAGTAAATCTCCCCAAAGCAGGATCATAATATCTCACTCTTAAGTAAATTTGCTCGATCTCACTGTCATAATACTCTCCACAATATCTAAACGGATTGGTATCATTTGAGTCGATATTTTGCTCCACACCAAAGGCATCGTAGGTATAGGTT
>JAXEOR010000218.1:0-28113 GCA_034117945.1 Clostridia bacterium
GAATTCTGGCGGCTGGGAATGGATCTGGAGGGGGGCGGCATCATCGGCGGCATTCTCTATTTTGCCGTCAGCAGCCTGATCGGTAATTTCGGCACCGGGATTGTGCTGTCCGCCGGGCTGATTGCGGGGGGGTTGCTGTTGTTTGAAAAATCTCTGTTTACCGGGATCAAACAGGGAATTGCCTGGATCAAGGAGCAGTTTTCCAAGCCGGAGCAGGAGGCTCCCAAGAAAAAAACAAAGACTGCGCCGGAGCCCAAGGAGCCCCTCCCTTCTATTTTAGAGGAGCTGGAGGAGCCCCCCTTTGATCCGGACATTCCGATTTTCCACCTTCCTCCCGAGGAGGAGCTGGAAACCCAGGAGCAGATCAGCCTGCCGGAGCCCAAGCCCTCTCAGCCGGAGGAGGATACGGCCTTTGACGTGACCCTGTCTCAGGATGAAATTGACTACATCATTCCCCCCATTACCCTGCTGAAGGAGGGGGACGACGGCCGGCACAGCGAAAAATTTGTTCGGGAGCTGAAGGAAACCGCCGGAAAGCTGATTGAAACCTTCAAAAGCTTTGGGGTGACCGCCAAAATCATCAATGTCCAGTCCGGCCCCAGCGTTACCAGATACGAAATTGAAGCGGTCATGGGAACCAAGCTGAGCAAAATCACCGGCCTGGCGGACGATCTGGCACTGCAGCTGGGAGTGACCGGCATCCGGATTGCCCCGGTGCCAGGCAAAAGCGCCGTGGGCATTGAGGTGCCCAACAAAACAAGGGCCTCTGTGGCCATGCGCAACTGTCTGGAAAGCGTTGAATTTAACAGCAGCGAGTCTAAAATCGCCTTTGCCCTGGGGAAGGACATTACCGGCAAAACCGTCATTGCAGATATTGGGAAAATGCCCCACCTTTTGATTGCCGGCGCTACCGGATCGGGAAAAAGCGTTTGTATCAATACCATTATCACCAGCCTGCTGTATAAGGCCACTCCCAACGAGGTCAAGCTGCTGATGGTGGACCCTAAGGTGGTGGAGCTGGGGGTTTATAACGGAATTCCCCACCTGGTTTCTCCGGTGGTGACCG
The DNA here is from genome assembly GCA_034117945.1 of Clostridia bacterium. Lineage (GTDB taxonomy): Bacteria > Bacillota > Clostridia > HGM11514 > HGM11514 > SIG438. Next base: position 1,067 of record JAXEOR010000218.1, read on the forward strand.
ATCCCAAAAAGGCGGCCAACGCCTTAAACTGGGCGGTCAGCGAAATGACCCGGCGGTACAAGCTGTTTGCAGACAGTGCCGTGCGGGATATCAGAGGGTATAACGAGCTGGCGGCGGAGGACGATACCATCCGGCCGCTGGAGCAGATTGTGATTATTATCGACGAGCTGGCGGATCTGATGATGGTCGCCCCCAACGAGGTGGAGGACGCTATCTGCCGTCTGGCGCAGATGGCTCGTGCGGCGGGCATGCACCTGGTGATTGCCACCCAAAGACCCTCTGTAGACGTGATTACCGGTATCATCAAGGCCAATATTCCCTCCCGGATCGCCTTTACCGTGTCCTCTCAGATTGACTCCCGTACCATTTTGGATTCTGCCGGAGCGGAAAAGCTGCTGGGGCGGGGGGATATGCTGTATTATCCCATCGGCGTCAGCAAGCCGGTTCGGGTTCAGGGCGCCTTTGTCAGCGACAAAGAGGTGGAGGCGGTGGTTTCCTTCGTGAAGGAAAATTCCGGCCAGGCGGACTATAACGAGGAGGCTATGGAATTTATCAAACGCGCGCCCGATTCCAAAGGGAAAAAGGGAGAGGACGAGGAGGAAGAAGAGGAGGAGGATCTGTGGGATCCCTTGCTGCCCAAGGCGATTGAGATTGTGGTGGAATATCAGCAGGCCTCCACCTCCATGCTGCAGCGGAAAATGCGGGTTGGCTATGCCCGGGCTGCCAGGTTGGTGGATCAGCTGGAGGAGCAGGGGGTTGTGGGACCTTTTGAAGGGAGCAAGCCCCGAGCCGTTTTGATGAACCGCCAGCAGTATCTTGAAATGGTGGCCAGAAACGGCCAGCCGGGACAGCTTTCTATGGAGGACGAATCCGCCTTTGACGAAGTGTAACAAGACACAAAAAAGCTCTCGAGCATCAGCCTTTCAGGTTGTTGCTTCGAGAGCCTTTTTTTTGAAATGAATTGTGCAGAGTGCTTTTGCAGCCCCTTTTCTTGTTTTAAAACCTCCGGGATGCGCCGCCGCCACCGCCGCTGCCGCCTCCCCCGCTAAAGCCGCCGAACCCTCCGCCGGAGGATCTGCTGCCGCCTCCAAAGCCGCCGCCCGTATAAAAGCCGCGTCCGTGGTAATATCCCCCTGGGTCGGAGGGAGGATCCTTGTGCTGCCTGCCCCGGGTTGCAATAAAAATGAGTAGCAAAATGACTACAGCTATGATCAGAGAAAGACCTGCCTGCCCCGACTCCTCGTCCTCATATTCCTCTAAGGATTTCACATCCTCCGGAATCTCCAGCCCATACTCCTGATACACCTCACTCAGCAGCCCATGATACAGCTGGTAGATCCCTGTGTCATAATCGTTTTCCTTTAAGGACGGAATGGCGCATACGTCAATCAGCCGCCCCACCTTAGAATCGGGCAGCGCCCCCTCCAGACCGTATCCCACGCTTACGCCGATCTGCCGGTCTCCGGTAGAAACCAAAATCACTACACCGTCATTTTTTTCGCTGCCTACCTTCCAACTGCGCAGCAGATCCAGTCCGTAATCCATCACGTCCCGGCCGTTCAGATCGGGCACTGTGGCCACCACCACCTGAGCGCCGGTTTCCTCTGCCAGGGCTGCGGAATGCTCCACCACAAAGGCTTCTGTTTCCGCTGACAGCACATCGGCATAATCCGCCGCATAAAACAGCTTGGTAGGCTGCTCCACCGCCTGCACCTGAAGGGTTGTCAGCGCCGCCAGACAAAACAGTGCAAGGAGGAGCCCTACTGTTCTCCGTTCACGTTGGTTAATCAAAGTTTACGCTGGGCGCCTGTTGGGCACCTTCCTCCGCTTGAAAATAATCTGCCTTTTCAAACCCGAACAAGCCGGCAAAAATCACCTTGGGAAACTTTTGAATGGCGGCGTTATATTGCCGGGCTGCGTCATTATAGTCCTTGCGGGCAACAGCAATCCGGTTTTCGGTTCCTGCCAGCTCGTCTGTTAAGGCGGTAAACTGGGTATCTGCTTTCAGATCAGGGTAATTTTCCACAACCATAAGCAATCTGCTCAAAGCGGAGGACAGCTCGGTATCCGCTGCGCTTTTTTCTTCTGTGGTAGCCGCTCCGGCCAGCTTTGCCCGAGCCTCCGACACCTGCCCCAGCACTTCGCTTTCATGGCTGGTGTACCCCTTTACCGTATTGACAATGTTGGGAATCAAATCATTTCTGCGCTGAAGCTGTGTGTCAATATTGGCCAGCAAGCCGTCGATATTTTCCCGAGAGTCTACCAGACTGTTATAGCTGCCGATGCTGCTCATCACCAAAATCACCACAGCCGCTATGATGCAAAGCGTAATCCCTGTTCCTTTTTTCATTTCAACCATAACCTTTCTGCCTGCAATAATGAACCCTGCACAACCGCTTTACCGCAGGCTGATAAAGCGCATTGCCCTTTTGCAAAGCAAAATTTTAACGCCCAGAGAAGCTTGCCGCAAAAATCCTCGGTTTCTCTCTTTTTGATCTCAATTATTCCCGGGGGCTTCTTGCGTCATAATAAAATTTCTCGCCGGAGGAGGCGGTGATCTGAAACACCGGCAGCATTTGCATTACCTTATGAGCCACGGCTTCGTCGGTGCTTTCATCGATCTCGCTGATATAGTACCCGCTTCGGATTTCCGTTACCCGGCAGGTGGAGGGGCGCTTTTCGTCCTCTGCAAACCGCATCAGCGCCTCTGTGGCAAACAGGGTGTCCTGCCGTTTGGAGCGGGTGTTCACCGGCTCCAGCCAGATCCCCTGAACAGAAATAATTTCATTTTTCTCCACCGAAACGGTCAGCCCCGTTCCGAAAATTTCATACCCGTCATAGGTCTGCACATATTCCAAAACCGTTCCCGCCTCCAGCTGCTCAATAGTTTTCAGCTTGATTCCTTCCAGGTTTAAGGACAGCTGCTCCAGCTGCTTGCAGACCTCCCTGGAAAGCTGATCCCCTGATGCATTTTCCTCCACAGGCAGCCTTCCCTCATAGGAAAAATGCCCGTTTTCAAAGGAGATCCGGTCCTTTCCCCGGGAAAAGCCCTCTTCCTCCCGCCGCCAGCCAGCCTCCGGAAGCCGGCTGACAAAGGCGGAGCTGTTTTCGATAATATTTCTGACAGAAACCTCCCTCATTTTCTCGCTGCCTCTGGGAATCAGGGAGCCGTTGACCACAACCCCTCTTTGCTCCAAAACAGACACAGCATGAGCCGCCGTTTCCTCGCTGATGCTGGTTTCCCGCCAGTGGGACTGGTACAGCAAATAGGCCAAAAACAAGTTAATGACCAAAAACAGCAGTATAAACACCCATTTGATTCTTACCTGATTCATCTCTTATTCCTCACTGATGGCCACTGCCTCCCCGTCTGACAGCACAACGCTCCAGCAGGCCCGCACCTTGGGATCTCTTCCCTTATCGATAAAGTACAGGGAAACATCGTCTGCCTCATAGGAATCCTCCGTTGCGGCAGAAAATGCGTCCAGCGCAGCCACCAGCGGCATGTTGGTCACCCGCTCTCCCGTATCCCGGTAATTCCGCAGCAAAATGCGCATGGAAATGATCCGGTTGTTCTGAATTTCCAGCTCGGCCGCATGATGGAGGGCATCCACCAGCTCGCTCCCTTCATAGTTGACTGCCACCGGCCGGCCGTTGACCTGATAATCAATGGTAAAGGAAAAGCTTTCATAATGCTGCTCGGAAATATCCGATGTGACCCGCATTTTGGGCATATCCTCAAGACCGGCGGCCTGCCACAGGCGGGTGATCCAATCCGCCGTTCTGTCTACCGAATCCAAAAAGCTTTTGGCACTGCCGCCCTCTCCGTCCGGCCCCTTCAGGGCAATCCCGTACCGGGAATCGGTGGCGATATATTCCAAAAGCCCGTCCGGATACAGCCGCAGGGTAGATCTATCTGACACAAACACCCGGGCGTCTGATAATTCAGTATAGCGCCGGATGGTGTTGGGATTGTAATCAAACAACCGCAAAAGCTCCTCCGTTTGCCCCAAATCGTCCAGATCCCCAAAGGGAAATTCCCCTTCCAGCACCTCCGACTGCTGATTTTCATTGGAGGTATCCAGCATCACAAAGGGGTTTAAAATCAGCTTAGGCACCAGATCCACCCCCTCCGGCTGGCGGTAAAAGCCCAGCTCGTAGGCAGACAGGGTTCTGTTGGCGTTGCCCGTGGCATACTGATTGATGGTTTTTCGCAGCTCTCCGCTGTCGTCTCCCACCGGGAAACGGTAAATCGACCCATCCCCCTTGTCCTGCAGCAGCACCTCAACCTGCTCCTCCCCCGGCACCAGCACCAGCTCTGTGACGGATGAGACGGAGCCGAACAGAGAGGATTCTCCCACTCCCAACAGCTGCCCCAGCACCCGCACCGGCATTTCCACCGGATACTGCAGCAGCAGCGAGCGGGCTTTTAAGGTGTCATAATATTCTTTTTCCTCAATTTTTTTCAGTTCCCTTTGCTCTCCCTGCAGCCATTTTGTCAGGCATTTCTTGGCCGTTTCATAAATCACGGAAAATTCCTGATTGCTTTCGGTATAAATAGATCGCCTGGAGCCAACGCAGTTGACCACGATCCGGTCGGGCAGAAACAGCTCCTCGTGCCGGGGGGCAGAGAATTCTTCCCTTCCCAAGAAGGAATTCCACATAGAAAAAAAATTATAGCCCTCCGGCCATAATTTTTCTGCAAACCATAATCGAAAGGTCATCACAATACTGCAAATGATCAGTACTGACAATATCCCCGTCAATACCCTTCCTTTTTTCATGGGTTTCTCCTTTATCAATCAATTGTTATCTGGCAGGGAAGGAAAAGCCCTGACCGATCAGATTCACGTCACACCGAACCTGCTGATACCGGCCGTCCCACAGCTCGGCGCGAACCACCATGGCATTGCGCCCGGTGTTCAGCCACACCGGCATGAAAAACATTCCGGAACCGCCCACAGCCGTTCCGCCTGCAATCCATTCAAACACGCCTGCGCCGTTGGCTCGATACAGGCTGACCACAGCCCCCTGGACCGCCCAGCCGGACACCGCACAGTAGGAATCCGCCACCGTGCCGCCCGAATAGGCCGGATTTGAAACGTATACCAAGCCGCTTGTATTGCCGCAGTCCCAGCCCGCAACGGTGCCCGGAGCTGCGCAAACGCTCAGTGAGCCCACAGCCAGCAACAAAGCAATGATCAGTATCGAAACGGTTTTTTTCATCTTTTCTCCGAACCCGGTCTTCGCCGTTTCGGTACACCACCCTTCCGTTAAAAATTCTGTCTGCCCGGGTGTTTTGCCCGGCACAACTTTCTTTTCACCTGCGCCGTACCCTTTTTACGGCGCTATGTATGCTCATTTTTATTATACACAAAAAACATTACAATATGATTACACCACAATTAAAAGAGCATTAAATATGAAACCCGGTCTACCACTGATCCAAATTTTCCAGCAATTCGCTGGCGTCAAATCCGTCCTGATCGGTTTCAACGGTGACGGTGGGGGTTTCCTGCTGGATGGGCAGATAAATATGCACCGTGGTTCCCACCTGGACCTGACTTTCAATGGAAATTCGGCCTCCGTGAGCGTCTGCAATTTCCTTGGCGATGGATAGTCCCAGGCCGGTGCCGCCCCGTTCTCTGCTTCTTGCCTTATCCACTCTGTAAAATCGCTCAAACAGCCGATCCAGATCCTCTTTGGGGATCCCGATTCCGTTATCCTTGACCTGAATATGCACCTCCCGGCCTCTGACTGCCGCAATGATGCGGATGGTGCCGCCGTTGGGGGTATATTTGATGGCGTTGGACAAAATGTTGATCATCAGCTGCTGAATTCTGTCCCGATCTCCCACAATTTCGGGCATGTTTTCCGGTGCAATATAGGTCAGGGAATGCTGATGCTTTTTGGCCGGGATACTGAGGGTTTCGGTCAGCTCGCCCAGCAGCTCGTCAATAGAAAACCAGTCCATTTTCCAGGACAGCTTGTGATAATCAATCCGGGACAGAGTCAAAAGATCGCTGACAATCCGGTTCATCCGGTCTGTTTCCTTGTTGATGACCCCCAAAAAGCTGATGGCCATTTCCTTATTTTCCAGTCCGTCATCCAGAATGGTTTCTGAATAGGTTTTGATGGTGGTCAGCGGGGTTTTCAGCTCATGGGACACGTTAGCCACAAATTCCTTACGCAGATCGTCCAGCTTTTGCCGCTCGGTCATATCCTGCCATACCACCACAACTCCCGTATTTTTTTCCTCTTCAATTTTAATGGGCGCCAGCGTCACTGCCAGATAAGCGCCCCCGAAGGAAATGATCCGTTCCATAATCCCCTGAGAGTCAAAATACAAAAACTGCCCCAGCCGGACAGGAACCCCCAGAGAACGGAAAAAGCCGTCAAACAAAACCGTTTGCTCCTCCTCCAGCCCCAGCATCCGCCGGGCGGCAGGGTTGCACAAAACCATCTGTCCGTCTCGGTTAAAAAACATGACCCCGTCGGTCATATACCGGATGATGGTTTCCATTTTATCCTTTTCCTCGGCGATTTCCTCCATGGTGCTTTTTAAGGTTTGAGCCATATCGTCAAAGCTGTTGGTCAGCTCGCCCAGCTCGTCGGTTGCGGCAATGTCGCTGCGATGGTCAAACTCTCCCTGGGCCATCCGCTGCACCTTTTTGGTCAGGGCTGTCAAGGGAAGGGTGATAGCCTTAGAAAGCACCAGCGCCAGAAGCACCGCAATGAGGGCTCCTGCCAAAAGAGCCTGCAGCATTACCAAAAAAATGCTCCGGGTGATTTCGTAGATTTCCTCCTTGGTGTCCCGTAGATACAGCAGATAGGTCTGATCCCGACCCTGCACGGGGTAAGCGTAATCCATCACGCTTTGCTCCACCTTTACCCCGTCTCCTACGGCGCCGTCCATGGCTGCAAGGATATTTTCCGTCCGCTCAATCTGCTCCCCGTCTCCGTCTCCCGAGCCAGCCAGGTAATTCCCGTTTTCATCCAGAATATAATAATTGCGGTAAGAATCAATGCCAAACCGGGAGGAATAGATGGACATACATTCCATCATTGCCTCCACAGGGGTGTCTGATCTCGCCGCAATTCTGAGCTGCTTGGTCACGTCCTCTGTCAGTCCCTGGCTGATTTGCCTGACAAAATCACGGTGGTAAAATTCCGAAACGCTGTTGATCATAATTGTTCCGCTGACCAAAATAACAGACAGCACCAACAGCAAAAAGACGCCCACCAGCTTCCACTGAATACTTTTAAACATTCGTTTTCCGCTTTTTTCTTTTTTATCAGCCTTTGTCAAAATAATACCCCACGCCCCGCTTTGTAATGATGTAGGTCGGAACGCTGGGCTGATCCTCAATCTTTTCCCGCAACCGGCGCACCGTAACGTCAACCGTTCTCACATCACCGTAATATTCATATCCCCATACCTTTTCCAGCAGATTTTCTCTGGTGAAAATCCGCTCCGGCTGGGTTGCCAAAAACTTGAGCAATTCAAACTCTCGCAAGGTCAGATCAATAATTTTTCCGTTTTTGCGCACCTCGTACCGGTCGCAGTTGATGGTCAGCTCCTTGGAGCGGATCACGTTATGCTCCTCTTGGCCTTCCGTTTCCGATTTGGCCTCAATGCCCGTTCTTCTCAGGTTGGCTCTGATGCGGGCCATCACCTCCCGCACGGAAAAGGGCTTGGTAATATAATCGTCTGCCCCCAGTTCCAGCCCCAGCACCTTGTCCACCTCTTCCTCCCGGGCGGTCAGCATCAGAATGGGGGTGGACAGCTTTTCCCGGATTTTCCGGCAGGCCTCAAACCCATCCATTTTCGGAAGCATCAGATCCAGCAGGATCAGATCGGGCTGCTCGGAAAAGGCCTTTGCCACCCCATCCTCTCCGTCATAGGCCTCAACGGTATGAAACCCTTCCTTTTCCAGATTAAATTTTAAAATATCCACGATGGTTTTTTCATCGTCCACAATTAATATTTTTTTATCCATGAGGGATCCTCCCATTTTTTCATCATTTCTATTATATCAAAAAAAAAATGCAATTACAATCCCTATTTTGAATTTTTTATAAATTTGCGGCCGGATGTACCTCTTACAAAATATTATTTTATATGAAAAAGAAGTATTTTATATTGTGTTTTGTTATAATAGACGCAAGGTGGTGAAAAAAATGCAGCCCTTAAAACAAAATGTGAGTATTACGTTGGACGAGCCGGTGGTGAAAACCATCAAAGAGCTTGCAGAAAAGGATGATCGTTCCTTTTCTCAGTACATCAATCTGATTCTGAAAAAGCATATTGAGCAGCTGTCCGGCAGGGGTTCCTCGGGGAAACGAAGCCTGAAAAAAAGATTTTAAAATAAATTGGGCAGATATGCCAATTGTTTAAATTATATCCCCGAAACCCCTTGACAGATGGGGGTTTTTGTATTACAATAGTAAGTGTATTCTTGTGTATTATGACGGCTGCTCTTGTGGTTGGGAGCAGCGATGTGGCCAATAGAGTCAATTTCTGATAAAAAATATGCTCAAGCAGAGCCCAGATATCTGCTCATATTTTGCTGAGAAAAGGTGCGCCTTTTTTTGAAGGACACCCCCTCGGGAGAGGGACTTTTTTGGAATCATACCGTCATTGGAACCGGGGAAACCGGATTAGGATACTAACAGTGACAGAGGAGACAGCGAAGAGCCGGAGAAGGCAGGGCTTTTGGCAGCTTTCCCGGCCAATTTTGAAGGTTAGGAGGTGTTGATTGTTGATAAGTAGTCAGATATGGTTCTTTATCGGAGCTGTTGCAGCAGCGGTGATTCTGTTTATCGTTGGATTCCGTTTGGGAATTACATATAGAAAAAAAGTGGCTGAGGCAGAATTGGGAAGCGCAGAGGAGCAGGCAAAAAATGTTTTGAACGATGCGTATAAATCCGCCGAAAGCAAAAAACGGGAATTGCTGCTGGAAGCAAAGGAAGAAACCCACAAGCTTCGCAGCGAGTTTGATAAGGAAGTAAAAGAACGGCGCAATGAATTGTCTCGCCAGGAAAGACGAATTCAACAAAAGGAAGAGCAGCTGGATAAAAAAACGGAAACGATGGAGAAAAAAGAAGCCGCCATCGCTCAAAAGGAAAAAGAAGCAGAGCACTTGAAGGAAAAAACCCAGGAATTATATCAAAAGGAATTAGAGGAGCTGGAAAAGGTTGCAGGAATGACCGTTTCAGACGCAAAGGAATTGCTTTTGAAAAATGCCGAAAATGAAGTGAAGCATGAAATGGCTATCATGATTAAGGATGTGGAGCTTCAGGCAAAGGAGGAAGCGGAGAAAAAAGCAAAGAATATTATCGGCATGGCCATCCAGAAATGTGCAGCCGATCATGTAACGGAAACTACCGTGTCGGTGGTGCCCCTGCCCAACGATGAGATGAAGGGCAGAATCATCGGCCGGGAGGGCAGAAATATCCGCTCCCTGGAAACCTTAACAGGCATTGATTTGATTATTGACGATACCCCCGAGGCGGTGATTTTATCAGGGTTTGATCCTGTCCGCCGGGAGGTTGCCCGGATCGCACTGGAAAAGCTGATTTCAGATGGCAGAATTCATCCTGCCAGAATTGAGGAATCGGTGGAACGGGCGAAAAAGGAAGTGGAAACAAAAATCAAAAACGAAGGGGAGCAGGCCACCTTTGAAACAGGCGTTCACGGGCTGCATCCCGAATTGGTGCGGCTGCTGGGGAAAATGTGTTTCAGAACCAGCTACGGCCAGAACGTGTTAAAGCATTCTATCGAGGTGGCGCACCTTGCCGCAATTATGGCGGGTGAGCTGGGAGCGGACGTAACCTTGGCGAAACGGGCAGGTCTGCTTCACGATATCGGAAAATCTGTGGATCACGAAATAGAAGGCTCCCATGTCACAATCGGAGCGGATCTTGCGAAAAAATACGGAGAAAGCAAGGAAATTATTCACGCTATTATGGCCCATCATGGCGATGTCGAAGCAACCACATTGGTCGCATGCCTGGTTCAGGCAGCAGACGCGATTTCGGCAGCCAGACCCGGTGCACGGCGTGAAAATCTGGAAACCTACATCAAGAGACTGGAGCAGCTGGAGGAAATCGCCAATGGTTTTGAGGGCGTGGAACGCTCCTTTGCTATTCAGGCCGGCCGGGAAATCAGAATTATGGTGAAGCCGGATGATGTGAACGATGAAAAAATGGTAGTCATCGCAAGAGATATTGTCAAGGAAATCGAAAGCAAGATGGAATATCCGGGACAAATTAAGGTGAATGTGATTCGGGAAACCAGAGCAATTGATTATGCAAAATAAAGCAGACAATCAAACATAGAGCGAACAAGGATATGACCGGGCGGCAGCAATGCCGCCCGTAGTGTTATCCTGGGGAGCTTTCTGAAAACATCAGAAAGGAAAACCGGGATTTTTGGAGACGGAGAAATTCGTCTCTGTCAATGAGATAGGCATGAAATTGGATTGAAATGAAGCCGGAGCGAAAGGATTTTTGCGGAGAACAGGAATGGTTGAGGCAGCGGAGGGAGAACATAAGGTTAGAAGGGTCAGGGAGGCGATAGCGTGAAGATTTTAGCGGTTGGAGATGTGGTAGCCCGTCCGGGGAGAGAGTGCATTGAGAGGCATTTAAAGCGGCTCAAAAGAGAGACGGGAGCGGATTTTTGCGTTGTAAACGGAGAAAATGCAGCCGGAGGGAACGGAATCCGCCGCAAGGATTATGATTTATTGATGGAGCAGGGAGCGGACGTGATCACCACCGGCAATCATGTTTGGGGCAATCGGGAAATCATCAGCATGTTTGACGATGGCCTGTCCATTCTCAGGCCTGCCAATTACCCTCCCTCGGTGTACGGCAGAGGGGCAATGGTGGTGGATCTGGGAAAATATCAGATCGGAGTGATCAATCTGATGGGTCGGGTGGGGCTGGAGCCCTTGGACTGCCCCTTTCGCCGGGCGGATCAGTTGATTGATGAGCTGAAAAAGCAGTGCAGCATCATCATTGTAGATTTTCATGCAGAGGCCACCAGCGAAAAGCTGGCTCTGGCCAATTATCTGGACGGGCGAGTCAGTCTTGTGTTTGGTACCCATACCCATATCCAGACGGCGGATGAACGGATCCTGCCGGGAGGAACGGGATATATTACCGATCTGGGCATGACAGGGGTGGTTCATTCTGTGCTGGGGATGGAGATTTCCACCGCCGTTGACCGGTTTGTTTCAAGAGTAAATCGCAGATACGAGGCGGCTGCGGGGGAGACGGAGCTGCGAGGGGCACTGTTTGAGGTGGATCCCGCTACCGGCAAAACGCTGGCGGTAGAGCGGATTGTGAGAAGATAAGAGAAATCTTCAAAAAAGGAGAAAAAACGGTGTATTATTGTGAGCATTGTTGCAGGACTTTTCAGCAAGACCGCTGCCCCCTTTGCGGATCTAAAAAAGCAAGACCGCCCCGGCCGGAGGATTTTTGTTTCCTGACGGAGCAAAAGCAGATTTGGGCGGGGCTGCTTGAGGATGTTTTAAAGCAGCGGAACATGGCCTATCTTGCCCAGCCGGTTTTGGGGGCGGCGCTGGCATTCAGTGTGGGACAGGGGCTGGAGCGGTACCGGATCTACGTTCCCTATGCCTGCCTGGAGGAGGCCGAGGAGCTGTTGGAGGAGGTACTGCCCGGGAAAGCTGACTAGTTGCATTTTCGGTACTGCCCCGGGGTTTTCCCGGTTGCGCTGCGAAAGCTGCGGATGAAATAATACTGGTTGGTGTATCCCACCATTTCGGCGATTTCCTGAACGGTATACCGGGAGCCGATGAGCAAATTTTTGGCATGCTCCAGGCGGATCATATGCAGATCCTGCTTGGGCGAAACACCGAAAATCATTTGATAAAGCTGGTAAAACCGGGAGGGGGACAGATGGAGCAGCCTTGCCATCTCCTCCACCTTCCAGGGATGGCTGTAATTCAGATGAATTTTTGTGCGGACGCTTGTAAAGGCGGCCTTCGTTTCAAGGGGAACGGACAGGTCCTCCCGGTCCTGCACACTGCGGGAGATCCGGAGAAAAAGCTCCTCCAGCCTGAGCGAGCACAAGGCCTGAGCATGGGATTTCTGGCGCAGCAGCTCCAGCTCTGCCTCCTGGGTCAGCTCGGTGACAAAGCCGTCGTTTCTCAGAGGGTAGACGGTGTTGAAGGAAAGGCCGTATGACCGGAACATTTCCTTAGCCTCCCCGGTGAAATGAATCCAGTCATGAACCAGCTCCTGATCCCGGGCTTGCAGATATTGATAGGAATGCTTGTCATAGCAGATCACGCTGCCGGCTGGCCGGCAGGAAATTCCCTCCCTGTCAGAGAGAAGGGCGGGGGTTAAAAGGTGGAGAAAAATATACTGATCGCCCGTGTCCTTCCGTTCCAGAAAAAAGCCCTTTTTTTCCGGCCAGAGGGATTTTATTTTTGTAATTTTCATATTTTTTATATTTTTCATATGAAAATCTCCATTCTATCGGAGGCTGGACGTGAGAATCACAGCAACCATCGTTCTTTTTTGCGCTAAAGAGATTTCGGCGTTTTTTTATTTTACAGAAAATCGGAGAAAAAGTCAATAACTGAATAGGAATTTGTATTTACAAAAAGGGGCGGCTTTTATATAATTGAGGTATCTTAAAAAAGAGGAGTGATGGGAAATGATCCCCAGACCGGAATATCCCAGACCCCAGATGGTCAGAAAAAACTGGATCAATCTGAACGGAGAGTGGGAGTTTGAAATTGACAACGCAAAATCAGGCATTGCCCGTGAATTTTATCTGCGGCAGCATTTGAATCAAAAAATCACCGTCCCTTTTTGTCCCGAAAGTGCTTTGTCGGGAATCGGCAACACAGACTTTATGTATTGCGTGTGGTACAGGCGAAGCATTGAAATTCCGGAGCAGTGGCAGGGAAAGCGCATTTTGCTGCACTTTGGGGCGGTGGATTATCTGGCAATTCTGTATGTAAACGGTCGGGAGGTTTGCCGGCACAAGGGTGGCTACACTCCCTTTTATGCAGACATTACCGATTACTTGCAGGAGTCCGGCAACACCATAACCCTGTGCGCCCAGGACGATACCCCCAAATGCGGAGATCAGCCCCGGGGCAAGCAGTGCTGGACCTATCATTCCTATGGGTGTTTGTATACCAGAACCACCGGCATCTGGCAGACGGTGTGGATGGAATGTGTGGATCCGGCGGCAGTGCGGCAGGTACAATATACGCCCGACGCAGAAAACGGCCGTGTGTTCATAGAAGCAGAGGTGACAGAAGCCGCCGTTGGGGGCGAGCTGATTGTAAAAACCTTTTTTGAGGGAAAGCCCATGGGGGAGGCAAAGGCGGAAATCGGTTCCCTGAGCCCTAAGGTGACTCTTTCCTTGGCGGAGCGGCATTTGTGGGAGCCGGGGGAGGGAAGATTGTACGATACAGAAATTGAGATAAAAAGGGACGGAGCGATTACAGACCAAATCCAGGGCTATTTCGGCCTTCGCTCTATCATTTTAAAGCAGGACGGATTTTATTTAAACGGCGTCTCTGTGTTCGGAAGATATGTTTTGGATCAGGGCTATTATCCGGACGGTATTTATACCGCTCCCAGTGATGAAGCGCTGAAAAAGGACATTTTGTGCTCCATGGAGCTGGGCTTTAACGGGGCCCGGCTTCATGAGAAAATTTTTGAGCCCAGATATTTGTATTGGGCGGATCGGCTGGGATACCTTGTTTGGGGAGAGCATGCCAATTGGGGGCTGTGCATCAAGGAGGCAGGACAGGTGATGCACTTTTTGCCGGAATGGATGGAGGCACTGAAGCGGGATTATTCCCATCCCTCCATCATCGGATGGTGTCCCTTCAATGAAACCTGGGACGAGGAAGGAAACAGGCAGTGCGACGATGTGTTGCGGCTGGTGTATCAGGCTACTAAGGCCTTTGATCCCACCCGGCCGGTTATTGATACCAGCGGTAATTTCCATGTCATCACCGATTTGTACGATGTTCACGACTATGATCAAAATCCCCAAAGCTTCCGGGAGCATTACCAGAATGCGGACAAGGGAGAAATTTCGGAAAGCCTTAGCCGCAATACCTTGTATCAGGGAAGGCAGACCTACCCGGGGGGACTTCTGTTTATGAGCGAATACGGCGGTATCAAAAAAGGGGGAAAGGAAGGAGACTGGGGGTACGGAGAGGCACCCAAGGACGATGAGGAATTTTTGGAGCGTTATCGCGGCCTGACCTCTGCGCTGCTGGAAAATAAGATGTTTATGGGCTTTTGCTATACCCAGCTGTACGATGTGGAGCAGGAGGTCAACGGCCTGATGACCTATGACCGGCAGTTTAAATTTGATCCCAAATTGATTTATGACATCAATCGGCAGCCCGCCGCAATAGAATAGAAGTAACGAATATTCAAGGAATCCAAAACCGCCAGGGTCTGTCCTGATCCTTTTGATCCGCATAGCCGATGCCGATGCGGGGGCCGGACTGATAGGGGGGACAGGGTGCGCCGGTGTCCTCCAGCCAGAGGCGGGAGGAGGTGCACAGATCCTCTCGGTTTAGCTCTTTGGTGATTCCTAAGGCCTTGGTCAGGCGCCCCGGGCCGGGATAGCCCTCGACCCCGCGGATCAGCACCGCCTGAGGACAGCCCTCCGGCCCGGTAACCACATTCAGCAAATGATGGATTCCGTAGCAAAGATAAAGATAGGCGCAGCCACCCTCCCGGTACAGCACTTCTGTCCGGGAGGTTTTTCCTTTGTGGGCATGGCAGGCGGTGTCTTGTTCCCCCTGATAGCATTCCGTTTCTGTGATTTTAAACCGAAGAACCTCCGACCCTTTTTGTACACAAAGAAGCTTTCCGAGAAGGAGAGGGGCGGCGGTTTCGGCAGACTGCAAATAAAAGGCTTTTGAAATTCTCATCTGCCTGCTCCTATGATTGCTTCAGAATTTGGGAAACCTCGGGAAAGGGCTCCAGACTGCGGGGTAAAATGCCCTTCATATAGGCAATGGCAATGCCGTAATTGGTCATGGGAATCTGGGCGTCCTTGGCGGTTTTCTGACGGTATTTGATTTCCCGGGGGTTGAGCATGCATCCCCCGCAGTGGATGATCAGGCGGTAGGAGGAAAGCTCCTGGGGAAATTCTGTGCCGGAGGTGAAGGAAAATTCCGGCTCCTTTCCGGTATATTCCCGAATCCAGCGGGGGAGCTTTACTGTGCCGATATCGTCACACTGCCGATGATGTGTGCAGCCCTCCGCAATCAGAATCCGATCGCCGTTTTGGATGTGATCCAGGGCAGTCACCCCTTGCACGGTAAAGGCCAGATCTCCCTTTTTGCGGGCAAATAAAATAGAAAATGACGTTAAGGGTACGTCCCTGGGCGTAATTTTTGCCACCTCCTCAAAGGCCTGACTGTCGGTAATGACAATGGCCGGAGGGGTGTTCAGCCGATCCAGAACCCTTTGCAGCTGAGGCACCTGAACTACGGCGGCCATGGCATGCTGATCCAGCAGCGCCCGAAGGGTTTGCTGCTGAGGCAAAATCAGCCGACCCTTTGGAGCGGCGGAATCAATGGGGGTGACCAGAACAGCCAGATCACCGGGAGCAATCAGCCCCCGGAGCAGATTGTCCTCCGTTTCCTTCCCGGCCAGAGAGGCAATGGCCTCCTTGAGTGCCCCAATTCCCTCTCCCGTTACGGCACTGACAGCCAATTCTCCTGATTTTAGAGGTACAGAAGGGGTCAGATCCTTTTTGTTATAAACAACAAGGAAGGGAATTTCCTTTTGCCGGAACAGGCGGATCCATTCCCGATCCTCTTCTGACATGCCCTCTTGTGCGTCAATCACCAATAGGGCAATATCGGTTTTGTTCAGCACCTGTTTTGTTTTTTTCACCCGAAGACCGCCCAGGTCGCCCACATCGTCCATTCCGGCGGTATCAATCATCATCACAGGCCCTAAGGGCAGCAACTCCATTGATTTATAAACCGGGTCGGTGGTGGTGCCGGCCACATCGGATACCACAGAAATTTGCTGAGAGGTCACAGCGTTCATCACGCTGGATTTTCCTGCGTTGCGCCTGCCGAAAAAGGCAATGTGTACCCGGTCGGCGGATACGGTATCGTTCAGTCCCATGCTTACATTCCTCCTTTGATACAATCATAAAAAACTGCTTTTTCTCGTTTAACGTTTCATACACAGCCTGTTTACAGCCGAAAATCGCGGCTGCCCTTGCCGATGGCCTCCAGATTTTTCTTCACCAGCTCCTTCACCTTGGGGTTGGGAACTCGTTCAATTTCACGGTCAATCAGCTCATAGCCGATTTCCTTGGTGGGCTGGGTGGCATAATCCTCCAGGTACTCCTTCAGGGTCATCAAGGCATTTGGGTGACAGCAATTTAAAATCTGCCCGTTTTTGCACAGAGCCATAAATCGATCCCCCGTTCTGCCCTCCCGGTAGCAGGCGGTGCAGAAGGAGGGAATATCTCCCTGCTCCATCAGCCAGCGAACCACCTCGTCCAGGGTTCGGTTGTCAGAAACGTCAAACTGGCAGGAGCTGTCCTCCTCGGGCTCCTCCTCCGCATAGCCTCCAACGCTGGTGCGGGAGGCGCCGCTGATTTGCGAAATTCCCAAATGGAGCACCCGTTCCCGGCATTCCTTAGATTCTCGGGTGGAGATGATCATGCCGGTGTAGGGAACTGCAATCCGGATGCAGGCGATCAGCTTGGCAAAAATATCGTCGTTAATGCCGTTGTCAAACACGTTCGGATCAATATCGTCCGCCCGCTTGATTCGGGGGACGCTGATGGTATGGGGTCCGACCCCAAACGTCGCCTCCAAATGCTCGGCATGCATCAAAAGAGCGGCAAATTCATACCGGTACAGCTCCAGGCCGAATAACACCCCCAGGCCAACATCGTCAATGCCGCCCTCCATGGCCCGATCCATGGCCTCGGTGTGGTAGTTGTAATTGTGCTTAGGACCGGTGGGATGAAGCTTTTCGTAGCTTTCCTTGTGATAGGTCTCCTGGAACAGCACATAGGTGCCGATGCCGGCCTCCTTCAGCTTGCGGTAATTTTCCACAGTGGTGGCGGCAATGTTCACGTTTACTCGGCGGATGGCACCGTTTTTGTGCTTGATGCTGTAAATGGTCTGGATGCTTTCCAGAATGTATTCAATGGGGTTGTTCACAGGATCCTCCCCCGCTTCGATGGCCAGCCGTTTGTGACCCATATCCTGCAGAGCGATCACCTCCCGGCGGATGTCCTCCTGAGACAGCTTTTTCCGGGGAATGTGCTTATTTTTCGCATGATAAGGGCAGTAAACACAGCCGTTGACGCAGTAGTTGGACAGATACAGGGGGGCGAACATCACAATTCGGTTGCCGTAAAAATCCTGCTTGATCTGAGCGGCCATCTGCTCAATTTCCTTGTTTTTTTCGGGAATATCGCAGTCCAGTAGCACTGCCGCCTCCCGATGGGACAAGCCCTTATACTGCCTTGCCTTATCAAGAATTTCGGTAATCAGGGCTTCGTTGTGCTTGTTTTGCTCGGCATATTCCAGGGTTTTGAGCACTTCCTCGTGGTTGATAAATTCCTGGGCATGCTTTGATTTCGGATCGTATTTCAATCGGATAACCACCTTTCTCAAGGCGGGGATGCCGCCTTGTATGTCAATAAAAATTCATTTTTTGTCTGCCGCCGGTTTGGAATAGACCGCCTTGGCACTGACGCCGGGCAGACGACCGATTTTACCGGCCAGGGCGCTGATTTGATCGGTGGGGGCGTCCACAGTGATGCTGATGACGGAGATGTTTTTTTCCCGATAGGGCAGCCCCATCCGGCCGATGATAAGAGCGCTGTATTCGTGCAAAATGCCGTTCAGCTGCGCCACAGAGGAGGGATTCTCCACAATAATCCCGATCAAAGCGACTCTGGTTTCCATTACAAATTCCTCCTCTCGGAAAAAATAAAAGCGCCCCTTTTGAGGACGCAGAAAAAACAAGAGCTGCTTTTCTTCCGCCTCATGATCCATTCAGCGTCAGGGAAACAAAACCGATTTCTTTCAGGAAAGAAGCATTCTCGCCTGTCAGACTTACTTCTATTATACTCCCAAAGGGTTTCTTTGTCAACTGTTTTATGATGAGAAATTTTCTCCCGCCCCATCCTTGCCGCCCACTGTCCACCGGGGAAAAAGCAGAGGAAATGGAAATGTTTTTGTTGATATTTTCAGCGGAATATGGTACAATAAAGAAGAAATGGTGAAGATGGGATTGAAATTCAGGTAGGAGAAGACCGTATGCTGTTTAATTCTGTAACCTTTTTATTGTTCATCGGGGTTGTGATTCCGGTTTATTTTTTGCTTCCCCAAAAGGCTCGGCCGGTCTTTTTGCTTGCCGCCAGCTATTATTTTTACATGAGCTGGAACGTGGCCTATATCGGGCTGCTGTTCGGGGCTACGCTTTTGATCTTTTTGCTGGCCGGCGGGATGGATCGGACGGAGGACAGGAAAAGGCGGAAGGGCTTGCTGATGGCAGGGCTGCTGATCTGCTTTGGCACCCTTTATCTGTTTAAATATTTTGATTACACCTCCCAGCTGCTTGCCCAGGGGCTGGGGTGGTTGGGCATTTCTGTGGCGCCCCTGAAATTGAATTGGATTTTGCCCGTGGGCATTTCCTTTTATACCTTTCAGCTGACCGGATATTTGATTGACGTGTACCGGGGAAGCATGAAGCACGAAAAGAATTTTATCATGTTTGCGCTGTATGTGAGCTTTTTTCCTCAATTGGTGGCCGGCCCCATTGAACGGGCGCAGAATCTGCTGCCCCAGTTCCGGAAAAAGCACAGGTTTCAGCCGGCGGTTTTTCAGGCCAGCCTGCTGCGGATTCTGTGGGGATATCTGAAAAAGGTTGTGATTGCAGATCGGCTGGCAATTTTTGTGGATGCGGTCTATTCCGCCCCGGGGGAATACGGCGGCTGGGTGACACTGCTTGCCACCCTGTTTTTTGCCGTTCAGATTTACTGTGATTTTTCCGGCTATTGCGATATTGCCATTGGAATTGCCCGTATCATGGGCTTTCGGCTGATGACCAACTTTGACCGACCCTATATGGCGGTGTCCATTCAGGAATTTTGGGATCGGTGGCATATTTCTCTGTCTACCTGGCTGCGGGATTATCTGTATATCCCTTTGGGAGGGAACCGGGTGGCCAAATGGCGGTATTTTTTCAATGTTTTGCTGGTGTTCGTGGCCAGCGGCATCTGGCACGGAGCGGGGATTACCTTTTTGCTGTGGGGGCTGATCCACGGACTGTTGGTGGCGGGGCATCGGCTGTTTTGCGGCAGAGCCGGAAAGGAGCACACTCCCCTGGTTCGCTGGTGCTATCGGCTGATGACCTTTGCCGCAGTGTGCGCAGCCTGGGTCTTTTTCCGGGCGGAGACGGTGGCAGACGCGATGACTCTGTTTGGCAATATGACCTCCTACACCTCTCTTTGGGGGCTGATTTCCGATCCGGCCAGCCAGCTGTATCAATGCGGCCTGGGGGGAGCGGAGCTGGTGGTTGCCCTGGCAGGGATTTTGTTGCTGTTTACGGTGGAGGCGAGAGGAGAGCGGCTGGTGCTGTCCTGCCCCGGATGGATTGCTCCGGTGCGGTGGGCGGTGTATCTGGTTTTGCTGTTTGCCTGCATCATCCTGGGGGTGTACGGGGCTAATACGGTTACCCAGTTTATTTATTTTCAGTTTTAGGAGGACCTATGAAAAAAAGATGCAAGGCGGGGCTTTCCCTGTGCTGCTTTGCGGTGCTGTTTGCCGTTTGCTTTCATTGGCTCAGCGGGCTGATTCCTTTTGTGGATCTGCGGCAAAGCAGGGTGTGGCAGGATATTTATCAGAATAAAAACACCGTTTCCTATGCCTTTTTCGGAAGCTCCCATGTTTACTGCGGGATCAATCCCATGCAGATTCAGCAGCAAACCGGGAAAAAAGCGGTGCTGGTCAGCTCCGGGATGCAAACCCTGACGGAGAGCTATTACTGCATGGAAGAGATGCTGAAGTATCAAACACCGGAGATTGTGTTTGTGGATTTATATGCCGCATACAAGGAATTTACAGAGACCAACTATACCAATCTGGATTGTATGCGTCTTTCTCCCAGCAAGGTTCGTCTTGCCCGGGAGGGCTTTTCGGATACCCGGCTGATTGACGCCCTGTTTCCTTTGATCCGGGAGCACAGCAATTGGAAGGAGTTTGACAATTTTCAGAAAAACATGAAGCAAAAGCATCCGGAAAGCCCCTATGAATTCGGTTTTTCCGGGATTGATACTATGGTGTCGGATGAGCAGTATCAGGGATATTTGGACATGGCCTACAACCCTGCCCCCTTTGTTTTGCGGGAGCAGGATGAGGAAATGATTCAAAAGATCCATCGGCTGGGCAAAAAAAAGCAGGTGAAGGTGGTTTTTCTCCTGATTCCCTGGCTGGAGGAATTTACAAAGACCATGAACTATGATTCCTTTGTGACGGAAATCAGCAGAGCCGCCGGAGAGGTGCTGACGGTAACGGAGGAGGAATACCGTAGCTTGGGACTGTCCCGGGACACCTTTATTGAGGATAAGGTTTCGGACAACCAGCATTTGAATGTAGAGGGTGCCCGGCGATATACTGATTTTATCATCCGGCGGGAGATGTGACAGGAGAGAGTAAAGTGAAGGAAATTTATTTTGATAACAGTGCTACCACAAGACCCTTCCGGGAGGTTTGTGAGTGTCAGGCGGAGCAGGCATATGAAAATTACGGAAACCCTTCCTCTTTGCATACCCGAGGCAGCAGAGCGGAAAAGGTGATGACCGCCGCCCGTAAAACGGTAGCGGCCTCTATCGGTGCCGCTGCGGAGGAAATTTTGTTTACCTCCGGTGGGACGGAGGCTGCAAATCTTGCCATCTTCGGCATCACGGCGGCCAAGCGGGGAAAACACATTGTGACCACCGCCATAGAGCACCCCTGCGTTCTGCGGTGCTATGAGCAGCTGGAAAAAAGGGGCTATGAGGTGACCTATCTGCCGGTGGATCAGGCGGGGCAAATCAATCCGGAGCAGCTGGAGCACAGCCTTCGGTCGGATACGGTGCTGGTAACGGCCATGCTTGTAAACAATGAAATCGGCTCACTGCTCCCTATCCGGGACATGGGCGGAATCATTCGGCGAAAAAATCCGGAAACGGTATTTTTGGCAGACTGCGTTCAGGGGTACTGCCGGGAGGAGCTGAAGGCGGCCTGGTGCGACGGTGCTTTTTTCAGCGCCCATAAAATACACGGCCCCAAGGGAGTGGGTGCCCTTTATCTTCGCAAGGGGATTCGGCTGGGAGGTCATATCTTTGGGGGTGGCCAGGAACGGGGACTTCGATCCGGAACGGAAAATGTTCCCGGGATTGCAGGCTTTGCAAAGGCGGTGGAGCTGATGCTGCCCAAAAGGCGGGAAAACGAGCTTGCCATGGGGCAGGTCAAGCAGACCCTGCGCCAAGGACTGCTGGGGATGGAGGATGTGTATGAAAACAGTCCTGAGGAGGGGGTTTCCCACATTCTGAACCTGTCCTTTTTGGGGGTTCGGGCAGAAACCCTGCTGCATTTTTTGGAGGAGCGGGGGATTTTTGTTTCCAGCGGTTCTGCCTGTTCCTCTCATAAGCCCAACCCCAGCCATGTGCTGACGGCCATGGGACTTTCCCGGGACAGGATTGGCAGCGCCCTTCGGTTCAGCTTTTGCGGGGAAAATACGGTGGAGCAGGCAGAGGAGTGCGTGAAGGCTGTGCGGGAAATTGTGCCCGCTCTGCGGCAGATCGGAAGAAGATAAGGGGCTGCAGGAAAGCAGCTGTTTGAAATCACAGGAAAGAGGAGAAATGACAATGCGGGAATTGATTATGGTCAAGTGTGGCGAAATTATATTAAAGGGCTTAAACCGCCACATTTTTGAGGAAAAATTGGAGAAAAATATAAAATACCGTTTGAAGGGTCTGGGAAGGATCAGGATTCGCCGGGCTCAGGCGACCATTTACATTGAGCCGGAGGAGGGGGCGGATCTGGACGAGATGATTCGCCGGCTGGAACGGGTATTCGGCATTGTGACCCTTGCCAGGGTCACCTGCGTGGAAAAGGATATGGACAAAATCTGCGGGCTGGCTTTGGAGACGGTCAGGCAGACCGGCGCCAAAACCTTTAAGGTGGAGGCCAAGCGAAGCGATAAAAAATTCCCCTTAAACTCACCGGCCATCTGTGCCCGGGTGGGGGAAGCGGTGTTTGAAGGAATTCCCGGCATTCAGGTTGACGTGAAGAACCCGGAGGTGGTTTTGTGGGTAGAGATCCGGGATCTGGAGGGCTATGTGTATACCGATAAGCTGAAGGGAGCGGGAGGGATGCCTACCGGCTGCAACGGCAAGGCCACCTTGCTGCTGTCCGGAGGGATCGACAGCCCCGCAGCGGGCTACATGATCGGAAAACGGGGGGTGGAGCTGAATGCCGTGCATTTTCACAGCTACCCCTACACCAGCGAACGGGCAAAGGAAAAGGTGGTGGAGCTGGCGGGGATTCTGGCGGGCTGGTGCGGAAAAATTGATCTGCATGTGGTGCCCTTTACGGAATGTCAGCTGGCCATTCATCAAAACTGTCCTCCGGATGAGGGAACCATTCTCATGCGGCGGATGATGGCGAGAATCGCCCAGAAAATTGCGCAAAATACCGGCTCCAGCGCTTTGGTAACGGGAGAAAGCGTGGGGCAGGTGGCCAGTCAGACCATTTACAGCCTGCAGGTGACCAACCATGGGCTGGAGCTGCCGGTGTTTCGTCCGCTGATCGGGATGGATAAGGATGAGATCGTTTCCATCGCCCGAAAAATCGGCACCTTCGATACCTCCATTCTTCCCTATGAGGATTGCTGCACCGTGTTTGTGGCAAAGCACCCCAAAACCAGGCCGGTGCTGGAGGATATTATCCGGTCGGAGCAGGCGCTGGATTATCAGAACCTAATTGACAAGGCGGTAGAGCAAACGGAATTGATTCCAATCACAGGAGAGTGATCGTATGAATGCAGAAATCATTGCGGTAGGAACGGAATTGCTGCTGGGCAACATTGTGAATACCAACGCACAGTATCTGTCCGAGCGGCTGAGCGAGGCGGGGATCGATGTGTTTTATCAAAGCGTTGTGGGGGATAACCCGGAACGGTTAAAGACCTGCCTGCGTCAGGGGCTGGAGCGGGCAGATCTGCTGCTGGTGACGGGGGGCTTGGGACCCACTCAGGACGATCTGACCAAGGAAACCGCCGCGGAGCTGATGGGCTTTTCCTTGGAACTGCATCAGCCCAGTCTGGATCGGATGAAGGCATACTTTCAGGCGGTTGGCCGGCCGATGACCGCCAATAACGAAAAGCAGGCCATGATGCCCAAGGGCTGTATTGTGCTGAAAAACGACTGCGGCACCGCCCCCGGTTGTATTATGGAGCGGGAGGGCAAAACGGTGATTTTGCTGCCTGGGCCTCCGGTGGAAATGAAGGCCATGTATGACGGCTATGTGCGCCCCTATCTGGTGAATAAGACCGATTGCCTGATCTGCTCCCGCACCATGCGGCTGTTCGGCATTGGGGAGTCTCGGGCGGAGGAGATGATTGCTCAGCTGATCCGGGACAGTCAGAACCCTACCATTGCGCCCTACGCAAAGCTGTGCGAGGTGCACCTGCGGCTGACGGCCAAGGCAAAAACAGAGGAAGAAGCGGAAGGGATGCTGGATGAAATAGAGGAAAAGGTGGGGGCTGTGCTGGGGCAGTATTGCTACGGCTATGACGAGGACGATTTGCAGACAGTAGCGGTGCATGCCCTGCAGGACTGCGGAAAAACCCTGGCTCTGGCGGAATCCTGCACCGGCGGCATGCTTGCCAAAATGATTACCGACGTGCCCGGCTCCTCAGAGGTGTTCACCCACGGCTTTGTGACCTATGCCAATCAGGCCAAGGAGCAGCTGCTGGGTGTGGATCACCGGGTGCTGACCCATCTGGGGGCGGTGAGCGATCTGACGGCTGTGCAGATGTGCCGGGGGGCAAGAGGAGCATCCGGCGCGGATTTTGCCCTTTCTGTAACCGGCATTGCAGGGCCGGGAGGGGGCAGCAAGAAAAAGCCGGTAGGGCTGGTTTATATCGGCCTGGCTTCGGAACGGGGGGTTCGGTGCAAAAAGCTGCAGCTGTCCGGCTCCCGGGACAAAATCAGAACCCAGACCGCTATGAACGCTCTTTGGATGCTGATTGAGGAATTGAAGGAAAACTGTTGACAATTCGGATAAATTTGATATAATGAAGAAAATACCGTTAGGAGGAAATCAGAATGGCTTCAGGAGGAAATAAGTCGTCTTCAAAAGGAAATAAATCAACTATAGGAGGAGGCTACAAGGTAGCTCCGGAAGGAAAGAAAAAAGCCCTGGAGGAGGCGCTGGGTCAAATAGAAAAGCAGTTTGGCAAGGGCGCAGTAATGCGGCTGGGAGAAAACTCCCATATGCAGGTGGACACCATTTCTACCGGCATTTTGAGCCTGGATATCGCCCTGGGCATCGGAGGACTGCCGAGAGGAAGAATTGTGGAAATCTACGGGCCGGAATCCTCCGGAAAAACCACCGTTGCCCTTCATGCGGTGGCTCAGGCTCAGAAGCTGGGAGGAGAGGTGGCCTTTATTGACGCAGAGCATGCCCTGGATCCCATTTATGCGGAAAAGCTGGGGGTGAAGATCGAGGATCTGTATGTGTCCCAGCCGGATACGGGAGAGCAGGCTCTGGAAATTACCGAGGCTCTGGCGAGAAGCGGCGCCATTGACGTGATCGTGATTGACTCTGTGGCGGCTCTGGTGCCCAAGGCGGAGATTGACGGGGAAATGGGTGACACCCATGTGGGCCTGCAGGCCAGACTCATGTCTCAGGCACTGCGCAAGCTGGCGGGGGTCATCGGCAGATCCAGCACCGTGGCCATTTTCATCAATCAGCTGCGGGAAAAGGTGGGAACTTCCTATGGCAATCCGGAGGTCACCACAGGGGGCCGTGCTTTGAAATTTTATTCCTCCGTTCGTCTGGAGGTCAGGAAGGCGGAGCTTTTGAAGCAGGGAACGGAGCCCATCGGCTGCTATACCAGAGTGAAGGTGGTTAAAAATAAGGTGGCACCTCCCTTTAAGGAAGCCTATTTTGACATCATGTACGGAGAGGGGATCTCCAAGGAGGGCATGGTGCTGGACTTGGCGGCAGATCTGGGCTTTGTGAAAAAGAGCGGTGCCTGGTATTCCCTGGGAGAGGAAAGAATCGGCCAGGGACGGGACAATGCCAAAAAATATCTTGCGGAGCATCCGGAGGCCTTTGAACAGCTGGATGCGCAGGTGCGGGAGCATTACGGCATCGGCGAGCAAGCGGCAAAGCAAGATGGTACCGGCGGGCAGACGGCAAAACAGGACGGTACCGGCGAGAAGGCGGCAAAACAGGACGGTATCGGAGAACAGGCGGAGAAACAGGATGAATGAGGTAACTGTGACCGCTTTGGAGCCCCAGAAAAGGCATCCCAACCGGCGGTCGGTGTTTGTAGACGGCGAGTATGCCTTTGGGCTGGATGAGGAAACCTGCGTAAAAATGAAGCTTGCTGCAGGCAATCGCTATCCCCCCTCGGAGCTGGAGCGGATCCGGGAGGAGGGGGAGCTTTTTGACGCAAAGCAGTACGGCTTTCGTTTGATTGCCCGGCGCAGCTACAGTGTTTTTTTGCTGGAAAAAAAGCTGAGGGAGCGGGAGTATTCTCCGGATATCGTGAAACAGGTTTCCGATTTTTTGTGCGAGCTGGGCTATTTGAATGATGAGGAATATGCCCGGTGCTATACTCACGACGCAGTGGTGCTTCGGAAAAAAGGAAAGCGGCTGGTGCAGCGGGAGCTGTATGCCCGGGGGATCGACCGGGAAACGGCGGAGGCGGCCTGGGAGACTGTGGCGCAGCAGGAGAACGCCGGCGGCAACCTGGAGCAAATCATCCAAAAACGGCTGACAGATCCCCGGGATCCTAAGTGCGTGCGGCGGGTGTTTGATTACTGCATCCGGCGGGGGTATGATTACAGTGTGGTTTCTCAGGCAATGCGGCAGTATATAGAAGAGGAACAGTACATAGAAGAGGAATAAAAGAGGAAGAAAGGGCGGGTGCCCTTTGAGACGGATTGGCAGCGTGATCTCTTATCGCTTTTTGCCCTGCCGATAAGAGATGGGAGGATCAATGCCGGCGCAGGGTGCGGAATGGAGAGGAACAGAATGAATAAAGTAGCGCTGATTTCTTTGGGTTGTCCCAAAAATCAGGTAGACAGCGAGCTGATGCTGGGGCTGTTGCAGGAGCGGGGCTATGAGCTGACGGACGAGCCCTCTCAGGCGGATTGGATTATTGTCAATACCTGCGGATTTATCACCTCTGCCAAGGAGGAATCCATTGAAGCGATTCTGGAGGCGGCGGAGTACAAAAAAACAGGGCGGTGCAAAAAACTGGCGGTGACCGGGTGCCTGGCACAGCGGTACCGGCAGGAAATCCTTGCGGAGCTGCCGGAAATTGACGTGGTGGCCGGAACGGCGGATTATCACCATATCGTCTCCCTGCTGGAGGGAGAGGGAAGGGAGCTGTTTGGGAATATCAACTGCTCTCCCGATTACAGTACCCTTCCCCGGGTCAATTCCATGCCCTTTTATACGGCATACTTAAAAATTGCAGACGGCTGCGACAATCACTGTACCTACTGCGTGATTCCCTCCATTCGGGGGAAATACCGGAGCAGACCCATGGAGGAGCTGGTGGCAGAGGCGGAGGAGCTGGCCAAAAGCGGCGTGCGGGAGCTGATTTTGGTGGCACAGGACACCACTGCTTACGGTACGGATTTGTACGGAGAACGCAAGCTGGCGCAGCTTTTGGAGCGGTTGTGCGCCATTGAGCAGCTTCATTGGATTCGGTTCCATTACGGTTATCCGGAGGGGGTGACCCAGGAGCTGCTGGAGGTGATG